>JBNMOQ010000226.1:0-8700 GCA_051275055.1 Candidatus Pelagisphaera sp. | reverse complement strand
GTTACGAACGAATTGGCGGACCCGTTGGTTTAATCGGCATCACTGGGTTCCACCTGTTTTTCGGCGCAGCATCTGCAGTTATCCAAGCGGTCGGAGGGTTGTTTCTTATCCTCGGCATTCTAACACGTGGCATAGCGCTTCTCTTGACCGTCATCATGGGATTCGCGATTACGAACCTCATACAACATGGCAACGGAATCGATATTTCCCTCCTCGTCCATATTCAGATCGGCCTAGCATTGCTCTCTCTTGTATTCATCGGTCCAGGACGAATCAGTCTCGACCGAAAAGGAATCTAGAGCCTCGCGATGACGTGGAAAGTCGAGAAGCGAAATGGGATCTATCTCCCGGAAATCGACTGGCATCTCGATGCTCGTAAACCTGTCTCCAGAGCATTTATTTCACACGCTCACTACGACCATTTTGGAAAGCACGCCTCCATCCTCTGTTCGCGAGGTACTGCCCAGTTGCTTCAAGCGCGAATGCCAGGCGAGCGTGATTGGCGAATCTACGACTTCGACGAACCATTTGAGATCGAACCAGGAACCAATGCTCGCCTTTACCCTGCTGGCCATATTCCTGGATCCGCCATGCTTTGGTTGGAACGAGAAGGAAAAACATTTCTCTATTCGGGCGACTTCAAGCTCAGCCCGAACCTCTCCGCCGAAGCCTGTGTCGTCCCCCAAGCCGATACGCTCGTTATCGAAACCACGTACGGAATTCCTCGATACACCTTTCCTCCGGTTTCCGAAGTTATTCAAGACATCATCGGTTTCTGTAAAGACACGCTCGAGAACGGCGAAACCCCTGTTCTTTTCGGCTACAGTCTCGGCAAAGCCCAAGAGATTCTAAAAGCGCTTTCTGGAACCGAGTTTGAAATCATGGTTCATCCGCAGGTTTTCAAAATGACCCAAGCCTGCGAGAAAATCGGTTTTGATTTCCCTGCCTATTCGGAATTCGATTTCCCAAACCATCATGGCCGCGTCATCATCAGCCCTCCCCTTACAAAAACCTCAGACTGGCTATCCAAGATCCCGAATCGGAAAACTGCTATGATATCGGGTTGGGCCATCGATCCATCCGCTCAATATCGAAAACAGGCCGATCGATCGTTTCCACTATCAGACCACGCCGACTTCCTGGACCTTCAAGACTTCGTCGAACAGGTCTCTCCTAAAGTCGTCTACACAACCCATGGCTTCGCGAAAGAATTCGCCGAAACTCTCAATGATCGCGGAATCGCCACCTGGGCTCTAGGAAGTCAAAATCAAATGGGTCTCGGAATCCCTGCAGTTACTCGCCCTAAGCCGAAACCGGTTCCTCCCTCTGTATCTCCGCCCAAAGCGTCAGGCGCGGATGCAATTCTCCTTTTTGCAAATACCTGCGAAGCTCTCTCGAAAACTGAAAGCCGAAGCAAGCAAACAGAAATTATCGCGAAGTACCTCTCAAACCTGCCGGTTACGGAGATCGCCACGGCCAGCCTATTCCTCGCCGGGCAGATTTTTCCAAGAGCATCGCGGCGCAAAATACGAGTAGATGGAAAGCTGAACAAGCAAGCCATCCTCTTCGCCTCGAATTCCAGCGAAGCCGACTACAAGGATCGCAAACTGGAAAACGCTGATCCACAGACCGCCCTCATTTCTCTTCTATCCGAATCCCAAGCAGGCGGCCGGACCTTAGGCCACCTCAGATCGATTTTCGTGCTTCTAGAAAAAGGGCCCAATCCGGTTTACCAGCACTCCATCCTCGCCGACGAATATCGGAAACTCGCGCCCATCGAAGGCAAATATCTGAGCCGATTGATCGCGGGCGACTTAAAAACAAGCGTCACCGAAGCGATCATCGAAGAAGCCTTAGCCCTCCGATTCAGCTGCCCGCTAGAAATGATCCGACAGGCCAACTTTCGTTGCTCCGATCTCGAGTGCGTAGCGAAGGCAGCTCTGGACAACATGCTCGAGTACATACCGATCCAACTCTTCTTCCCACTACCGCTAGTCACTTCTAGCCGAGGGCAGATCGACCTGGAATACCTCTCGACTCTCGAAGCTCCACTTTGGGCCGAAGACCTATACGACGGATTCCGCTGCCAAATTCATAAACTCGAGGAACGTGTAGAGCTGTTCGACGCCCGAGGAAATTCCATCACTCACAAATTTCCCGAAATAGCCGAAGCTGCGACGCTTATTCCCCAAGATTTCATCGCCGATGGAACCCTCGTCGCCTGGGAAAAAGAAAGCCCGCTACCCTATTCGATCCTGCGAGAACGACTCGAACGCCCAGCAGCGGAACTTCTGTTGGGAGACGAGGCCGACACCCTTCTCTGGCTTCACGATCTGCTCTGGAACAATGGCGATACACTTGTCGGTCAACCACTTTCGGAGCGTAAAAGTCGCCTATACTCTTTCTCCGTGAACCCGAAACTTCGCATTTCGCCCGTCACTCATCTCGATTCCATCGATCAAATCCACGGTCAACTACGAGATTCGCAAAAACGGGGCAACCAAGGTTTGATACTCAAAAAAGAAACTTCCCCTTACAATCCGCTGTCTGATTCCGGACCCGATTGGATCTCGTTCAAATAGCCTTCAAAGCTTGATACTCTGCTCCATTCACGCCAATGCTCGTCGATTATCACGAATGATGCCTCTCGTTTTGCATAATACTCTCCGCTTCAATCACTCGCTAAAATTTGGGCGAGCCTACTACTCGCTTCTTCTATTTGGGGCGCTTATTGCTCCAGCCGTAGCAGCAAAAATCAATTTGGCTGAAATACGAGACGACGACGGACCTGCTCAAACCCAGGAAATCATCTGGCCCGAAAGAGACGTTCCCGACCCCGCTGATACCGCGGATGGATTTAAATCCGGAGAAGAATTTCAATTTCGAGGACAATGGGGTCTACTGCGCAAAGCGGCCAGACTCACGATCTCCACTCAGGCGACCGAGACAGACGACGCCCTGCTCCTCGTGAAAACGAATGTCAAAACACTCGGTTTCGCAAAAACGCTTTTTCCAATTATCTTCGAAGGGCAGACCCTTCTCCAAACCCAGAAAGGACGAATCCTAAATAGCCGCGTCACTGAAATCAGTCGCTCAAGAGAAACGGACGTCAAAACCACTTTCGACTACGAAGCCGGCAGCATGAGCCTCGTGGACAAAACACGCCCCGACCGAAATACCACCAAAAACCTTCCCTATCCTGTCCCCCTCGACTACGCATCCGCCCTCCTTCAGATTCGCGGCTGGAATCTCGCCCATGACAGTCGGCACTCGTTTTTGATTAGCTCAAAAGGGAAATTCTACCTCATCGAGATGCAAACGATGGAAACCGAATCTATCCAAACGAAATTCGGAAAACTCGACGCCTTTCGCCTGGAACCCGTTTTGGCCCTGCCTCAAAGCAAACTCTTCCGCGAAGGCGGCAAAATGTCCCTTTGGGTTTCAGCCGACGAACGACGCATCCCTCTCCGGATCGATTTTAAGATTTCCATCGGCACTGCCTCCCTGCGACTCGAAGCTTTCACTCTCAGCAACGACACGCTCGTTGCCCAGACCCAATAATTTACGCTTTCAAAACAAAACGATACGGCCGATTCGCCCAATCATCGCCAGCGTAATCAACCCCAATACGCGGCGTCGCCTCTATATCCGAATCGCCAAGTCGAATCCCTCGGTCCTCCAACCACAATCCCGTTTTCTCGGATGCCCTTTGAGTATTGAACCGACGATTGATTCCCAATCGCTTCGTCAACCGCCCCGGACCGGAAACCTCATCCAACCCTCGAATCAAAATCGCCGCTGGATAATCGACTGGCCCCGTTACCAAATTCAGCATCTCATGCACGCCGTAGCAGAGATACACATACCAATGACCTGGCGGTCCGAAAAGCGTTTCCGTCCGCTTCGTTCGCCCCTTACTCGCGTGGCAAGCCAGATCTTCTGGTCCGTCATACGCCTCCGCTTCTGTTATAATAAACGCTCTATTCTCCTCGCCTGTATCCATCACGAGATACTTGCCGATCAATGAACGCGCAAGAGCGACTGTATCCCTCGAACAAAAATCCGCTTCGACAAGTCGTTTCATCGCAGCCATTCTCCTCGATCTACCAATAACGCTCAATCTCAAAGCTAACGTGCCTCCAATCATCACACTCACAGCCAACATTGTCGCCGAGACCACCTACTACGTATCCGATTGGGGCGCAGGCAAAACCAGCCGCGCAACCGAGGAACGCTTTCAAGTCGGCGGCAAAGGGATCAATGTCTCAAAAATGCTTCAACGCCTCGGGGCCGAAACGACAGCCCTCTGCTTTCCGGGAGGCGACTTCGGGCCGATTTGCGAACAGTGGCTAACCAATCAAAACCGCCATTTCAAATCGTTCTCTTCCGGATGTATCACTCGGTCCGGAACGATTGTCCGCGCTCCTCACAGCGAAGAAATCTCAGTTTTAGGAATCGACAGTCACGTATCCGCTGATTCCGTACAGGACTGCGTAAACTATCTGAAAGGCCTAAGCGGACACTACGTCCTCGCAATCTGTGGCGTTTTTCAAGAATGGAATAACCCGAACTGGGACACTCTCCGCGACTGGCTACCTAACCGTGGAGAACACGTTCACTTGGCTGTCGACACCTACGGAACAAGTCTACCTTGGTTCGCTCGTCAAAAACCAGATGTCATCAAAATCAACCGACAAGAGCTAGAAACGCTTTTCGACGAAAACGTCAGCGTTCCGCCTACCGATGATCTAATGAAACGCGTAGCCAAAAACTACAATTGCCCTCTTTGGATTGTCACCGATGGTGAAGCGAAAACCTGGACATTGAAACCAGGCGGCCAGCCACGAGCAACCCAACCTCCGATCGCAGAATGTATTTCACCGATCGGTTGTGGCGACGTTTTCTTCGCGACCTTCTTAGACCAACAGATCAATCACCCCGAAAATTCTCTCGAATCCGCAATCGAACTCGCTGCTAACTACGCCTCGAGAAACGCAGCTTCGTCAGAGATCGCGACCTTCAAATTAGACTAGAAACTCGAAAGCACGATCTTCGCCTCAATTTCTAGTATTTATTTTTGAATACAATCCTAGACGATGACCCATCCAGAGCGATTTCCTTAACAGCCAATGAAATCCTATTATCCTCATCCAGGACTCCCCAATAAACCTCCAAGGTTTCTTCCGCGGTTTCTTTAAGCGGCAATAAAAGCGGGTCGCCAACGAAAGTCGGGAGAGGATTTCCGTCGCCCATATAAGTCGTCAGGCCATAGCCAATTCCGTCACTCGGAACGCCGGGATAAAAATAGTGCCGATCCGTGAGATCCGGATTGATCTTGTTCGCTTTCAACACGCTCAAACCAATCGAAGCTTCGCCGCCTCGCAAATCCAAAAGTCCCGTTATACGCGGCGTATAGTTCGGGGCATCCGGTTCGCGTTCCCGCTGACTCAAAGCGCTTCTCATCGTTCCACCCCCGACCAATCCGTCATGCAGCGTTCGCGTCTGGTCGCCATTGCTCACGAGGAAGCTATTCTCCGTCTCCAACATCGCGTGGTAAATAATGAGCGACGGATCCTCTACTTTCGAAGGATCGAAAGGTTGCGTTTCCAAATTCGATCCCTCGACCGCAAATTGCCGATTCCGGCTATTCGGGCTGCGGCCCATAATAAAATAGACCTGCTGCCAAGCCTCACCACTCGCTGATTTGCCAACCACTAGGCCACGTCCAGGATAGGGGTTCGAGCCAATGTGCCGATTAAAGGTTTCAGTTGCCGTTTCGAGAGAAGTCATAATTCGGCGACACTTGGCTTGCTCGATGACTGAATCAATGAAAAATTAGCCGATATCTATCTGTGCCGGACACTGATACTATTTCCGGCCAATTCTCATTTGATCCCTCGCATAGGCTTTCTTGAAAGAATCCAAAACCGCACACGTTTTCATTTATGTCACTCTTAGACGCTCTATTCAATCGCCCGAAAAACCTCACCAACACCCAACGCGAATTTTGGGACACGAATGGCTACCTAATTCTAAAACGTTGCATAAAACCCGCCGTCATCGATCGATATCAACGCGAACTCGATGAGCTTTGGGAAAACCGAGCTAGCGATGACAATCCACTAGTCATCGACTTTTGGGAAGGCCCCCTATCCGGCAAACGCATGTTCTTCAAAGACGCTCCTGATGATTCGCGGAAATACATTCACAAACTCAATGACTTGCATTTCGAATCCCAGGCCTGCCGCGATCTTTGCCTCAATCCCCACCTTACAAATGCTCTTAATTCATTGCTGGGCGGGGCACCCTTAGCGATCGGAACACTCACCTTTGAAAAGGGCAGCGAACAAGAAAACCACTTCGACACCTACTACATGCCAGCTCCTTGCTCCGGCGAAATGGTCGTCAGTTCTATCTTTCTAGAAAAGGTCGGCATGGAAGCCGGACCCGTTCGCGTCTATCCCGGAAGTCACCTCATACCTCCCTACGAGTTTTCAGACGGGAACGTCTACGTTTCCGACAAAGTAAGCGAGATGCCCGACGCTAAAGCATACACTCAAAAAGAACTCGCCGAAAGGGGTATTCAAGAAGCCATCATTACAGGCGAGCCTGGCGACGTTTTAATCTGGCACGGCCAACTCTACCATGGCGGGACCCCAATCCATGATCATACGCTTACAAGAAGAAGCCTCGTCACGCATTATTGGGATGCCAAGGACGTCGAATCCGAACGCGTAGGCACTCACGCGGAAGGTGCCCATTACCTGATCCGCGACCACCAACCAGTACCGAGCGAGAACGCGTAGCTCGTTCTGCTCAATTAAAGTCGATCAAAGAAATCCTAATATTTCTTATGCGGAACCGAGCCATAAGGCTGGTTCGAAAGCTTCTTGTATTCGAATTCCTCAGTCGAGCAACCACAGAGTTCAGTCTTACGCATAGTAATCGCAGACGTCGGACAAATACGCACGCACTTGCCGCAACGGATACAATCCTTGCTGTCGATCCAAATGAATGTCGCTTCGTGATTGAGATCCGTCTCTAAGCTCGACTCGACATAGTCGTCTTCATCGTAGAAGAGGCGAGACACCTTGTTGATACAATCACGCGGAGTGACTTCGATACACCAGTTACAATGGATACACTTGTCGTGATCAATCTCCATTTTGTGCTGGCACCAGTAGCAACGAGTCGCATGCACTTGCAGGGCTTCTAAATCGTGGCCTAGCTCGACTTCCGCGATGCCATCGCGTTGACCGAGAGGCAATGTCGGCATCACTGGAGGCAACTGCAAGTCGTGATCGCGAACGCGACCGGTCTCGCCATTCACACTCGTCATCTCGATTGCGATGTGCTTCTGGCGACGCTTGCCGCCCATTAGAGAAGTATCCATTTTCTCAGCAGCATCTTTGCCGTCTTGCACGGCAGTGATCACGTCCAAGCTACCGTAGTTGAAGTCGCCCGACATGAATACCTTCTCATTGGAAGTTGCATGTCCGTCGTCTTCGTCCTGGTGAACGCCTTCAGGAAGAATGCCCAGCGTTCGCGTCTGGCCAATCGCTACGATCAAAAGATCACATGGGAATTCTTCTTCAGTACCCTCAATCGCGTGAACGCGTGGTTTGCCGCCTTCGGTCGTCGAATCTTCCAAGGAATTACGTTGGAAAGACACTCCGACAAGCTTGCCGTCTTCAACGCGAGCCGAATGCGGGTTCATCAAGGTTTCGATGTGAACATTCTCCACACCCATTTCCTCAATTTCGTCGTACTTAGCCGCCATTTGGCCAGCAGTACGACGATACATCATAGTAACATTGCCTTCAGCCCCAACCAAACGAAGCGCAGCGCGAGCACATGAACGCGCGCAATCGACCGCCGTAAATCCACCGCCAACAATAATCACGTTCTGCCCTTTCATGGAACCATCTTCGATGTCTCCCATGTTGTAGTCGTGCATGAACTTCAAACCAGAAACCGCATGTCCATCTTCTGGAAGGCCGGGCAATTTCAAATTCGACGCGTGTACAGTACCAACGGATACGAGAACTGAATCATATTCATCGATAATGCCCTGCATCTTCTCCGAATCAACAGGAGTGTTCAGCTTTACATCGATACCACTATCGATGATGGCCTTCACTTCTTCGGCGACCGTATCCCGAGGTAAACGAAAAACAGGAATTCCCTGAACCATCATTCCACCAAGCACGCTGTCGCGTTCGAAAATCGTAACGCTGTGACCATAACGACGAAGCTCGCGAGCTGCAGTCAACCCAGAAGGTCCGCCACCGATCACTGCAACCTTCTTGCCGGTTTCTTCGAACCATGCCGGAAGCGGAGAAGGCGCGCTTGTCTTATTATCAGACGCCCCGCGCTTTAGGTGACAAATATGAACTGGTCCATTCGTATCGGTCCAGTTGTGTCGGCATCCATCCTCGCAAGGGCGAGAGCACACGCGACCGAGAACACCAGAGAACACGTTGTCCTCTTGGTTGATCAAATACGCCTTATCCGGATTTCCCTCAGCAAGAGCTTGAATATAATGCGGCACGCGCGTCTTAGCCGGGCAGGCTGCCTGACAAGGAATGTCCTTCGCATAGCTCTTAAAATCAAGAGGCTCGGCGCCTACTCCAGTAAAGGTTGAATACTCCTGATCGATCGGAGCCATATCGTATTCGATATCCAAGCCTTTGACCGCAT
>JBNMOQ010000225.1:0-8740 GCA_051275055.1 Candidatus Pelagisphaera sp. | reverse complement strand
TGCGTTTGCAAGCTTGGTCTATGCTCGAGGTGGCGGTGGCTGTGTTGGCGGATGTTAAAACGATCGACGGCTCATTGTATTCTCCGACTCAAGGATGGCGCGACCCGTTGGATTATGCGCAAATTGAGATACCGGATGGGATGAATGTTACCTTCGAATTCATCGACGAATCGGCCAAGCTTGGTATAAACGAACTGGATGAAGGATCCTTGTTTTTGCTTTTCGATCATATGGAATTCGATTTGGGCGTGAGCCAAATCTTGACGAATTCCTTGCTCGATTGGATCGATGAGGATGATGAGGCCCGCATCGATGGGGGCGAGTCTCGGGAATATAGTAGCGCAGAAATGGATATGCATCCGTCGAATCGACCGCTAAGATCTCTTGGCGAATTATCGTCGATTATCGGTTTTCGGGAGCATTTTTTCGATGAATTCGGGTTTCCTAATAGCTACTTCAGTCAGCTCGCCGAGATGTTGACGCACCATCCGGTCACTCAATTGAATGCGAATACGGCTTCGCCATTGGCGCTTGAGTCTCTGGCAGGACTAAACGAGGTCCAAGTAGAAACGCTGCAGGACTATCTGGCAGGAGTTGACCGTGAATTCGACACTGAAGATGATAATTACTTTGCTACTGGCGGAGAAATCAGTGACGTGATCGGGGAGACCGGGCAAGGTGTCCCGATATCCAACCAAATCAGTATTTTAACGATAAAAGTAACCGTTCAAGAAAGTGGAAGCGCTTATAGTTTGATCGGAACCATTAGTGTCGAAGCGCAATCTACAGAGAATAGTGAAACCGAGGAGCTTCAGTATCCGTTCCTTTTCCTTGAGCTTAGAGAAGAGGCCGGTTTGAATAGCGTCCGTTCTTCTTGAGAGTTTAATATCCGTTGTGACAGAGAATCCGCAAAATCCAGAGAAAAGCAGAACTTTGACCATGCAGGTCATTGCCGCGCCTAGTCAGTTGTTTTTCTGCCGCCGTATAGAAATCCCAGAAGACGTTACCGAAGATGAACGAGAGGGCTTCGTGCAATTGCAATTGGAGAGCTTGTCTCCTTTTCCATTGGAGCATTTGCAATTCGGGTATGTAATCGACGAGTCAGCGCGATTTGCGTTTTTATATTCTGGATACCGCCGTTCCTTCGAGAGTGGTTCGATCGCGGAATGGGAAAAACAGGAGACGGTGATTCCTGAATTCAGTATTGGAGTGATTGCAGGAAAGAGCGATGACGGAAGGCCGCTGCTGTTGGTATCCAAAAGCTCGGTTGCCTATTTCGAATACGATAGCCAGTCGGATCTACCATGTTACTTCGAAGCGTTTCCTCGGGAACGAGACGAAGATGGCCAGATGATGGATTTTAGTGCAACGGTGGATACAGCCAAGGCGAGCTTGACCGATCGAATCCAGGGGAAGACAATCCGCGTTTGGAATACGAATAGCACGATCTATATAGGCAAGCAGCGATTGCGTCTTCAAGCCGAAGAGAATGGGAGTGAGATCACGGCGATCGTCTCTCGCGGAACTTTGTGGACGATGGATCTTCGAGATCCGGACCGAGTCGAACACGCAAAGCTCGAGGAGCGTCGTAATGGATTAATTTGGAAGGTTGCATTAGGAATGGCGGCCGTGTTCATGCTTTTGGTCTTTGGTGAGTTCGTGTGGATGGGATCTCAAGCTTACACAAACCTTCGCTATGGCTGGAATGAAGAACAAGCGCCAGCGGTAGCGCTGATCGAATCCCACCAGTCGACTGTATTCGAACTTGAGGAATTTCAGGATTCGGATTTGAAGCCTTTCGATATGCTCATTGCGATTCAGCCGTTTATGAGCGATGCGGTGACATTCAAGTGGGTTGAGACCAATGGTCCCAATAGCCTGAAAGCAAGTGCGGTGGCGACGAGTAATGGACAGGCCAATAATTTCAAAGCACGCTTGGAGCGCTTCGATAAAATCGAGTCCGTGGAGATTCCAAAACTTGATGGCAATTCAAAAGGATCCACGTTTGAGGTTATTTTGAATTTCAAACCAGGCGTATTCGATGAAGCAGCCGAGCTCGAGGAGGTGGCGAACAATGGCTAGCGCTAATCATTCTATTGGCGAACTTCAGTATTGGAATCAGTTCGTTCGCTTACGATTTTTTCGTCTTTCAATGCGCGAGAAATCCCTGTCTATTTTATTTGTAGCGGCGTTGCTCGGTGTTTGGTTTTCATTTCAGATAGACCGTCATGGGGCGACCCTGAAAGATATCCGTATGGCTAATGCGCAAGCAGAAGAGCAAGGGCAATGGTTTCTTGAGCAGCCTAATATTGACGCTCGGTATGAGGCGATGCTTCAGGAGATTGACCTCGAGGAACTCCCATCGGTGGAGGCTGTGAGCGCGAGTATTGACGATCTGATGCGCAATTACGGTTTTGATTATCGAATGAATCAGCCTAATACGGCTTCGGGTGTTCCACTTACCTTTCACGTATTCTCGGCCACTATCAGAAAGGCCGATTATAATAAGCTGATAGATTTCACTAGCGAAATCAAATCGAGCCTTCCTTATGTTAGTCTTCGCGAAATTAAAATCACTGCGGAGGCGAAAACGGGGGAGTCTTTGGATGTGAATCTAGATTTGAAGTCCATAGAATATACGAAATGAACAATTGGATACGAAAAACTAAAGCGATCGCTTTGATTCTAACTCTCTTCGTGGGAGCTACTTTTCAGAATGCTATTGGGCAAGATGCCGACGCGGATCAGGCGGAAGAAGGTTCGAGCGGAGACGATACGGTTCAAATTCTTTGGAGAGCGGAAAAATTGGTCAGCGTGCTTCATTATTTGGAGATACTAACTGAAAGATCGGTCATTCGTCCGCAATCTCTACCCACGCCGGAATTCACCTTCGACAGTCGAGGGGATATGACGCGGAACGAGGCGATTCTCGCCATAGAGAGTTTGCTCAGCATTAATGGAATTGGCGTCACCCCTTTGGGCGACAAGTTGTTGAAGGTCGTAGCTATTGCCTCTATCCGTACGGAAGCTCCAGAGCTGGTGATTGAGTCGTTGAAGGATATAGCCCCAAGCGGAAAGGTTGTGAGTAAACTCTTTCGCCTTAAGTATTTGGACTCGCAAACCTTCCAAACGCAAATTCAGGCATTTTTAAGTCCAGGGTTTAGCACGATCATTCCCTTTCAGAATTCGAATGCGGTTATCGTCACCGATACGATCAGCAACTTGCAACGTCTCGAGTACGTGGTGTCTGAAGTGGATACTCCGAGTCGTTTGAATGTGGAAACGCGCTTTTATACTTTGGAGTTCGCCCAGGCGAGCGAAGTGGCTCAGCAGATTCAAGGATTGATAGATGCAGCCCGAGCGAATTTTGGAGAAAACGATAATCAAAATTCGAATACGAATAATAACCGCGCACAAGCTCGGACCCAAAGACCTGGTGATCAACCTGCTAGGATCGCGCCGGTGGCTGCCATTGCTTCGGATGGAGCGATTCCTAATCAAATACTTTTCGGCTCGAACACAGCCTTGGCCTCGGACGATCGGACGAATCAGATAATCATAATGTCGGAGCCTTCGAATATGGTCTTCTTCGATGATATAATCGAGAAACTCGATATCAAATCCGATCCCGCCACTCGCATTGAAGTAATCCATCTCAATCATGCGGAAGCGATCGAAGTGGCAGGATTGCTCAGTAGTTTTGTTAGCGGTTCGACTTCTACGGAAAGCGGCGATCGCTCTCAAGGGGGAGCCAATACGGGTCGTCAGCAAAACACCACTGGACAGCAAACTGGTAATCAAACGACCAATAGGCAAACGGTTCAGACTCAAGCTCGACAACAGCAAGTGGCGAATGTTGCCCGAGGTACGTTGGAGGATCGTGATAGTCAGTTTAGCGACTTCATGACGATCGAAGCGGATGAGCGTAGCAACGCGCTCATTATTTCCGGAACGCGAAGCGATTTGGAGCTCATGACAGAATTGATCGCCAAAATTGATGTGTTGCTTCCGCAAGTGCTTATTGAGGTGATTATCGCAGAAGTTAATTTGGGTAATGATGCTAATCGTGGCACAAGTTCGATTAGCGGAAGCTACATTCAAAATGAAGAGCCTGGCTCTCCGAATATTACTGGTATTAGTGGGTTGGATTTATTTGGAATTGGGGCAAGCAATATTTCCCTAAATTTGGATAAAACAACGGGTGTTATCTCGAACTTGAGTTTCGATGCGATTTTAAATGCTGCGCGATCGAATAGTAACGTGCGAATTCTCTCCAAGCCGTTTCTGATGACTACGCACAATCAGGAGGCAACGTTTACCGTTGGTCAGCAACGGCCAATCGTAACGGGTACCGTTTCCGATAGCATTAATGGAAACCGGGAGACGGTTCAGTACCAGGATATCGCAATTGAATTGAAGGTGAAGCCGCTTATTGGACTTAATGACATTATTCAGTTAGAAATCGATCAATCTGTAAACGATATCGATGGGTCGATTGATGTGAATGGAAACCCTCAGCCCATTATTGGTCGCCGGCAAATGGTTTCGTTTGTGAGTGTCAAGAGTGATGGCTTGGTTGTGCTTGGAGGAATGCAGCGTAGCAAGGAGACGAAAAGCAAAGGACGTATGGCTGTTTTGGGCGAGATTCCTCTCTTGGGAAATTTGTTTAGAAGCAAAATACTTGAATTCGAAAATAGAGAACTGTTGCTCTTTATTCGTCCCAAAGTCGTTCGCGATGCTGACGAAGCAGATATCGATGCTCGGGAAACGATTGGGAATCACCCGATTAATGGGAAGATTGATGATTTGCTCAATAAAGGTAATTTCGACCTGAGAACCAAAGACAAGAAGAAGTCCAAATCGAATGACGACGACGAGGAGTCCGATTCAGTTTCTCGCAAACAGTTTAAGCGATAAGGAGGAAGTTATTATGAAGGCATTTGGTATATTGGTGATGTTCGTAGTGTTTTTTGGCGGGCTCGGATCGGCTTCCGCTCAAGAGGCGAAGTCTCCATTTATGCGGCCTTCGAAAAAAGTCACAGCACCCGTTAAGAAAACAACCGCTGCGTCGCCGTTGGATTCTATGGAGTTTAATGGCGTTGTGGAAATTGGCGGTGTCGCATGGCTTAGCTTGTATGATCCTCAAGCGAAGAAAAGCTATTGGTTGAGTAAGGAAGAGGCAGCCGAGGACGGCATTACGCTTGAAGCGTACGATAAAGGAAGCCAACGGGGAGAAGAGACCATTATGGTGCGGCAAGGTATTATGACTAGACGGTTGAGCTTGAAGGACGCGGATATTATTTCTTTGAAAGAAGCTCCTAGGCCAGCGGTTCAAAGAGCGACTCAGCGTGCAGGGCAGCCACAAGCTCCTCAGCGGGCTCAACAACCTAAAGCAATGGAGGCTGCGACTGACGAAGAAGTACGCGAACGCATGCAGCGGGTGGCAGAAGAAATTCGTCGTCGTCGAACGTTGCGGCAAAATGTTGTCGAGCCTAAGGCGAGCGGAAGTAATTAAGATTTAGGTATGGCATTGGCTGAGATAGATTTTCTGGATACATTTGAACTTTCCAATGAGCAGCGCCAAGAAGTCGAGGGACTGCGGCGCTCGGAGCGTTTGGAGCGCTTGGCGAACTGGGCGAACAAGGATTTGAGCGAAGTCGTTGGGATGCTGGGCGAGTCGCAAGGCGTTTCGGTGGTTTCTCACGAACTGTTCGACCTTGATCGTTTGAATTCGATTCCGCTTCGAATCTTACACGAGTTTCACTGTGTTCCGATCAAGGTAGAATCAGAAGAAGAGAGTGTTTCCGAAGAATTAGTTTTAGCGACAGGGTGGCCGGTTGAGGCGATTATGGATGATTGGGTTTACGCGACTTGCGGTCGACGACCCGAATGGCGCTTTGCAAATCCGGATCGTATTTCAAAATTCATTACGCAAAATTTAGGAGTCGGAGCCGAAAGCTTGGACGAGTCTTTCGATATCGACGACGATTTGGTCGGAGAAATTGAAGAAGACGATGAAGATGAAGATGCGGCGATCATTCGCTTCGTGAACGAAGTCTTCAATCAAGCCGTGGACGATGGAGCGACTGATATCCATTTCGAGCCGATGGAGGAAGAGCTCCGGATTCGTTATCGAATCGATGGTTTGTTGGTTGCTGTTCCCGTGCCGGATAATTTAAGGAAGTTTCAGGACGCAATTGTCTCGCGACTGAAGATCATGGCGAAGCTCAATATTTCCGAGCGACGTTTGCCTCAGGATGGGCGTATTACCATGAAAGCGGGCGATACGACTTTGGATATTCGTCTCTCTACAATGCCGGTTATGTATGGCGAGAGCATCAGTTTGCGGTTGCTAAACAAGAAGAGTTCGCCGCTGAGTATGCAGCAGTTGGGCATGTCGGCCTTAGATCAGGAAAAGATAGATCGAGTACTTGGGCTGCCCTATGGGATTGTTCTGGTAACGGGTCCAACAGGTTCGGGTAAGTCCACTTCGCTTAACGCGTTCATTCGCAAAATCAACTCGGAGGATCGACGTATTATCACCGTTGAAGACCCAATCGAGTATGAAGTTCCTGGGGTTAATCAAATCCAGGTGAAGCAGGATATAGGTTTTGGCTTCGCGGAAGCTTTGAGACATGTGCTTCGTCAAGATCCGAACGTTATAATGGTCGGAGAAATTCGGGACAAAGAGACGGCGGATATTGCGATCCAGGCTTCATTGACGGGTCACTTAGTTTTCAGCACGCTTCACACGAACGACTCGGCCGGCGCAATAACGCGACTCACCGATATGGGTATCGAGCCGTTTTTGATCGCTTCGGGCGTGGAGTTAATAATTGCGCAAAGGCTTTTGAGGCGACTGTGTCAGGACTGCTATCAAATGAAGCCAATCGATCGGATAGCCGTTGCGGATTCGCTTCAAGTGCTTGATTTGCCGGAAAGCGCTTTAGGCTCGGTTACTGAACTTCCGGTGGCCGTAGGTTGCGAGCGGTGCCGGAATATTGGGTACAAGGGCAGAGTTGGAATTTATGAAATTTTGCGAGTGACCGAAGCGTTGCATGATCCGATTGTGAAGCGAGAAGCGGCGCCAGTTATGCGTGAAATCGGTCGACAGGGCGGAATGATTACGCTCGGTGAGTCCGGCTGGAATCTGGCCTGCCAAAATATGACAACATTAGAGGAAGTCGTTCGCACGATTTCGATAAAGGAAGCTTCGGAGTGATTCCAACCTTCATAATTCTTACTTCATAACTTAAAAAATGCCTAGTTTTTCGTATAGCGCAAAAGACCTAAAGGGCGCATCGGTTCGCGGATCGATCGAGGCGGCGAATCGAAAGATTGCCCTGCAGAAATTAAGCGCGAAGAAATTGCGACCTCTCTCGGTAAGCGAGGTTGGGGCGGAGGCTGCGAAGAAATCTGGGGCGTCGTCCTTGGTTTCATTGTTTGGCAGTAAAACCGAGGCGGCGAATGACAAAGCGCTCACGCGTAGTATGGCTTTGCCATTTTTGACGGGAATGCGGGAGCTGCTGAAATGCGGTATTCAATCGGCGGATGCGCTTCGAATGATGGCGACTCGTTTGAGCGATCCGAAGCAGAAGTTGCTGGCATCGAAGCTTTGGGAGGATTTGCGTCAGGGACGTACGTTGTCCGAAACGATTCGTAAGCAACCGAAAGTGTTTAGCGAAAGCGTGGTAAATCTCGTGGAGGCAGGTGAAGCTACCGGTAGCTTAGGAAACGTTTTGACGCGTATCGTCGAGAGTATGGAGGAGCATAAAGCGATTAAGTCTAAATTGACGGCTGCCTTGTCTTATCCGTGCTTCCTGATCCTTGTGGCGTTTGGGTTGGTCTTCTTGTTTTTGTTTAGCTTGTTGCCGCAAATCGAAGGATTGTTGGCCTCGCTTGGAGGCGATCTCCCGACCTCTACAAAGCTCCTAATCGCTCTTTCCGATGGTATGCTTAAATACGGTTGGATTGGGGCTATTGGAATAGCCCTGTTAGTTGGTGGTTTGCTTTCATGGCGTAATTCAGAAAAAGGACGTGCCAAATTCGATGAGCTAATATTGAGCGTGCCGGGGCTGGGCCGATTTATTCGTGATTCCCAGGTTTTGCAATTCACTCAGACGCTGACGCTTTTGTTAGAAAACGGAATCATCATGGTGCAGGCACTCGTGATGGCGGAGCGCTCCTTGTTTAATGTATCCATGCGCGAATCGTTTTCGGAGGCTCGGGTCAAGGTAACGGAGGGGGTGGCGCTTTCCGCAGCGTTCAAGTCGACGGGTTATTTTGAAGACATGGCTTTGGATGTCTTTACGGTTGGAGAGAATACCGGGGACGTTGTGCCTGGACTGCGACAGATGTCGCGGCAGTACAGCGAGATGATCGATAAATTCGTGAGAGTATCCTTGGGGGTTGTTTCGACGGGAGTTTTGCTCGGAGTTTTCGCGATGGTGGGATTGATCGCATTCGGCATTATTTCTGCGGTTTTCAAAATGAGTAGTTCCTTTGCCGGCGGTTGATCAGAAAGCGAGTCGGTGTTTCGTCCCGTATTTAAAATCGCATTTGGTGAAAGTTGGAGTTGATGACTCGCATGCTTGTCGCCTTACTCGCGGCTTTCTGATTAAGAACGCTTGATTTTCATGTCTCCCAACTTCCGCATAGCAATCCGGTTTTTACTCGCAAAGAAGCGCTCCATGTTGATGAGCCTGGCGGGGATCGTGTTTGGCGTTGGCTTCTTCATATC
>JBNMOQ010000224.1:0-8740 GCA_051275055.1 Candidatus Pelagisphaera sp. | reverse complement strand
TCGAAGTCTAAGGACGAGGATTACGCCGCAATTCGGAGTATTTGGCAGGCGGAGAAGCGCAAAGCGTCCCGGTTGGGATAGTTGCGACTTCGGAATAAAATTAGCCGCTTCTGGCAATCAATTCGAGCGAAAGGCCGTTTTACTGTGATGACGGTCTTTGGAATTCGCCATAGTCCTTCGGGCTTTAGCCCGTGAGCTTCTTGGTAATCACGAGTTCAGAGAATAGGAAAAAGGAATTTGATCATGTGCGCTGTAGCTGTATTGATAGATGAGGATGAACCGAAACGTAGCGCAATGACATCTTCGAACTCCAAACAACGACCGGTATTGAGCGACGCTGAATTGGTTCAAGCGGGTTACCGCTACGCTCTTTCGATTGCTCGCCATCACCAAGATGCGGAAGATCTTGTACAGCAGGCATGGATGAAACTAGTGCGAGCTTACGGGAAAGTCGAAGGAACGCCTGTGTTGTTCCGTGCGGTCAGAAATCTTTTTTACGATCAAAAACGCCGCAGCAAGATCGTTCAATTCGAACCGCTCGATTCTCACCCAGAGAATGGGAAGACGGAACCGAAGGGCGTTTCATTGGATATGGAGCTGTTGTTGAGCAGATTGCGTCCGGAGGAAAGCGAGGCTTTGTTTTTGAATGTAGTGGAAGGTTATACGGCAAGCGAGATATCCGAAAAGACGGGGTCTCCTCGCGGAACGATTTTGAGTCACATCCACAGAGCGCGCCAGAAATTGGCAAAGGCTCTTGGGAGCGAATTTCGCGACAGTAAGTAGAAGGCGAAGCTGAAAAAGAAATTACTGCGATGAACGATCTAGATTTAGATAAGAAAATTAGAGACCTCTTTATGAGCGAACGACTGCCTGCGGATAGCGTGCAGCGTATTCTCGACCAAGGTCAGAACGAAAAGAAAACCACCATTTGGTGGCATTATTGGGCACCGGTGGCTGCGGCTGCGGCGATAGTGATGCTCTTTTCGTTTCAGATGGCACGCTCGGTAGACGAGGGAGGATTTTATTTCGACGTGGCTGGCGAGATCGCGATGCGTCACAATGATTACAGCAAATTCGACGTAAAGGTTGCGTCTTTTGAAGGCGTTCAGAAGGGGCTGAAGGAGTTGACGTTTTCGGTTACGCCTTTGGTGAAGCAGAAATTGCTATCCGCTTATGAAGTCATCGGTGCGCGATATTGTCAGCTGGAAGGTCAGCAGGCTGCTCATATGCAGGTTCGCAATAGAGGAACCGGCGCTTTGTGCACGCTTTACGTGGCCACGATGAAAGGGAATTTGGTTTCGCTTAAGAGCAAAGACGACGAGATCGAGCTTGAAGCGAATAAAGTCCACATCTGGGAAGACTCAGGCCGATTGTTCGCTTTGGTGAACTAATTGGTAGGGCGGCATCGCCGAGGGCGCAGCTTTTCAAGAGCAACCACGCGAGTCTCTCGCTTAGTTACTTTTTCTTTTCAAAAGCCTTATTCGTCCCACTCGATATCTGCGCCGAGCTTGCGAAGATTTTCGGCGAAGCCCGGATGGGCTCTTCGAATCGGGTCAGCTTTCCGGACCACGCTGTTGCCTTCGATACTGGCAGCCATCATGTATAGCGCTACTGCTGCGCGAATGATGTACGGGGGTTCGACCGATGCTGGTCTCAAGGGGCGATTTCCGAATACGATGATGCGATGCGGGTCGCTCATTACGACGTGAGCACCGAATTTCGTTAGCTCGGGCATCCAGGAAAATCCGCCTTCGTATACCTTGTTCCAGAAATGCATAGTGCCTTCGGCTTTGGTCGCGAGAGCGATCATGAGCGGGAGGAGGTCTACGGGAAAATAGGGCCAAGGGGCTGCTTCAATTTTCGGGAGTAGGTTGGTTGTAAAAGGTTGTTGGATACGAAGCGTTTGATTGGCTGCGCAAACTGCCGTGTCGCCTTCATGGCGAATTTCGACTCCGAGCTTTGCAAAACTGCCCGTGATGAGAGCAAAGTGTTTTGGGGTAGAATTTAGCACGCGAACTTCGCCACCTGTGATCGCGCCGAGGGCGAGGAAAGTTGCGACTTCGTGATGGTCGGATGAAATGTCCGCGCTGGTTCCGTCGAGACTATCGATCCCGGTTACGCTGAGAACGCTTGTCCCGATACCCTCGATACGAGCTCCCATGCTTACGAGAAAGCGGCAGAGATCTTGTACGTGCGGTTCGCTGGCGGCGTTCGTGAGTTTGGATTCTCCCTTTGCCAATGAGGCTGCCATAACGAAAGTCTCGGTGGTCGTGACGGACATGTAGTCCGCCCAATGCTCGTTTCCTTCGAAGCGATCGGCGATTGATATCTCGAGAACGCCGTTGTGGGAAACGGTGGCCCCGAGCTTGCCGAGAATTTCGAGATGCGGGTCGAGTTCGCGGATGCCTAGAGCGCAGCCTTTCGGATTGGAATCGAGAGTGATACGCTTGAAGCGGAAAAGGAGTGGGGCGAAGAGGAGAACTGACGAGCGCATGCCTTGCGGCAAGGCGTCTGAATCGAAGGTTGATTCTAGATTGGAGTGATCCAACCGCATGGTCTTTTGCTCGCGGTTCCAGTCGATCTGCGAACCGATGCTGCGGAAGAAAGCGATCAGCTTTTCGATATCAGTGATCGCCGGCACGTTGGTCAGTTCGACCGGACTGTTTGTTAGCAAGCTCGCGCAAAGAATCGGCAATACCGCATTCTTGTTTCCGGATGGAATTATTTCGCCGCTGAGGGGCTTGCCGCCGTGTACTATTAGATCCGCCATGGGTTGCTATTTTGAAGAGGTTTAGCCTTTCGGGCGCGGCGGCGCTTTACAAAGGTTTTTTTGAACTAGGTGACGATTCCTTGCGGGAATGGTTGAATGGCCGAGCCTGTATTATTTGCAGGCCCAGCGATCAAGCGATTGAATCGTGTAATGATTTGGTGGGTACCAGCTTTCTATCCTAAACGATTTTAAATCCTTCTTTGGAAATCGGCATGGTGCGAATGCGCTTCCCCGTTGCCTGGTGAATGGCATTGGTCACTGCGGCTGCCAAGGGTGGAAAGGCGGGTTCGCCTAGACCGGTTGGCGAGTAGTCGCTCGTGAGCCAATGGATCTCGATATTTGGCTGAGCGGGCATGCGAAGGAGTGGGTACGTGTCGAAGTTGGACTCTTTGACGGCTCCGTTTTCGAAGGTTATTTCTTGGTCGGCTAGAGTGCTTATCCCGTCTATGACCGATCCTTCCACTTGGTTTTCTCCGCCGCTTTTATTGAGAAGCATTCCTACGTCGGCCGCGACTACGACTCGGTCCACTTTGACATTATTGGAGGAGTCGACCGTGACTTCCGCGATTTCTGCGAAGTACCCTAAATGGCTGAAGTAGAAAGAGAGACCACGACCTTGACCCTTTTTCATGGGCTTTCCCCAGTCGCCTTTTTCGGCGACGAGTTTGGTCACGTTAATGGCTCGTTCTGTATTGAATACATTGGCTTTTCCTTTTTTGAGCCAACGTGGTTCTCCGAATTGCTCTAGGAGAAATTCGAGATGATCGCGTTTAGCTGCCACCGCTAGCTCGTGGACGAAGCTTTGGAAAACCCAGGCAAGCGAACAGGAGCTTGGAGCTCTCCACCAGCCAGCCGGTATTTGAAGCGGGAGACTGTTGGCTTCGATTCGAATGTTGGGAATCTCGGGGCACTGTATATTGCTGGCTCGAACATTGCCTCCGCGAACAGGGCGTTTCCCGTCACCGCCTGCTGGCGTGTAGACGATGGTTCGGTCTTGGAGTCCGGTTAGACGGCCTTTGGAATCCAGGGCGCCGGTGAGGTTGTGGAAACCTCCGACACGGTAGAAGTCATGGGCGATATCGGATTCTCGGTTCCACATCAATTTGACTGGAGCATTGACTTTGTGGGCGATCGCCGCGGCTTCGCAGGCGAAGTCGTTTAGAAGACGGCGTCCGAAACCTCCTCCGATACGGAGTTGGTTCACCTCGATATTGGTTTGGTCGATGTCGAGGAGTTTGGAGAGCATGCCGGCGATTCCCTGGGGTGTCTGCGAGGGAGCCCACAGTTCCATCTTTCCCTCACGGAACCAAGCAGTGCAGTTTTGCGGCTCCAGATTGGAGTGGGAAAGGAATGGGTAGGTATAGAAGGATTCGACTACTGTTTTCGCCTCGGATTTGGCAGCGTTGAAATCGCCTTGCTCTTCAGTTGCTTTACCGGCTTTGGAAGTGATTTCCCGCGCTTGTTTTTGGAAATCGGTCCAAGATTCCTTGGATGCAGGGTCATGGTTCCAATCTACCTGTAGGGCTTTTTCGGCCTGAAAGGCTTCGTAGGTGGACTTGGCCAAAATCGCTACGCCAGCCGAAAGTTCGTTGTCGACGCCATTTCCTTCGAGAATGAACGCGTCCACAATTCCGGGACGGGCTTTGATGGCGTCGAGGTTGGCGCTCTTGACCGTGCCGCCAAAACTTGGGCACTTTACGTACACCGCGTGGAGCAGGCCGGGCAATTGCTGGTCGATTCCGAAAAGCGGTTGGCCGGTGACGAGGGCTTGATTGTCTACGCCCGGAATGAATTTTCCGAGAATCTTGTATTCGCTGCGTTTTTTTAGCGGGACGGTTTTTCCGTCTGGAACAGGAAGGGAAGCAGCAGTGGCGGTTAGTTCAGCATAACTGAGTTTCTTGCCGTTGGATTCGTTGACGATGAATCCTTGGTCAGCTTTGCATTTCGATTCGGAGACTCCCCAAGTTTTCGCTGCCGCTGCGATCAGCATGGCTCGGGCGACTGCGCCGGCTTGGCGAAGTGGGTCCCAGTTGCGTGGAGTCGATTGCGATCCTCCGGCGGATTGCGGGCCGAAGCGTTTCGCGTCGATTGCGGATTGCTCGACTGTTACGGATTCCCAAGGAACTTCGAGTTCCTCGGCGATTATCATGGGAAGGAACGTTTTAATTCCCTGGCCGACTTCCGGATTTTTGGCGGCGATGACGATCGTTCCGTCCGGTTTGATCTGGATGAACGCGTTGGGAGAAAATTCCGTCGAATCCGATTCGCCGTGATGAGCGGCCTTGGCTCGGGGGCTTCGGCTGAGCGAAAACGCCAGTACAAGTCCGCCGCCAGCGATGCCGGACATTTTCAAGAATTGGCGGCGCGGGATAAAGCTGTTGGCCGATTCGGAGACTTTCGCGGAATGGCGGTTTTGTCGCTCGATGAATTCGGCTGGCATATCGACGTCTGGCTCTAGATCGTGGTTGTAGAGATCGTTATTCATGCGGCACCTCCTTTCGTTGCGGCTGAGTGAATGGCTTTGCGGATCCGCTTGTAGGTCCCGCAGCGGCAAAGATTTCCGGCCATCGCATCGTTGATTTCCGTGTCGGAAGGATTCGCGTTTCGGCTTAGCAAGGAAGCGGCGTTCATGATTTGCCCGGCTTGGCAGTAGCCGCACTGGGGGACGTCGTGTTCCATCCACGCTTCTTGGAGCGGATGGAGTTTATTCGCTTTGGCGGCGAGGCCTTCGATCGTGGTTACCGATTGGCCATCGACGGCGGAAATTGGAATACTGCAAGATCGGACCGAGGCACCATTCAGATGTACGGTGCAGGCTCCGCAGAGGCCCTTTCCGCAACCAAATTTAGTGCCGACCATTTGAAGATGGTCGCGCAGAGTCCAGAGAAGAGGGGTCGCGGGGTCGATGTCGCTGATCTCGCGACGCTCCCCATTTACGTTGATTGTGATCGTAGCCATGGATTCTAGGAGAAGAGAAAGCCCAACGGTGGCGTCGCTACTGGATATGTCAAAACCGGAACGTTCGAAATCGGCAATTGCCGGAGGATAGAGGCGCATTCGCTCAATAAAGATTGATCTTTAAACGTCTATCTACATGTACCTTTCCCATGCGACGCCGATTTCACTGACTGGAACGGAGATCGCTTTTCACAATATTCGACAGATTCCTTTTTTAATAATCACTAGGATCCTGATCCACAGCGACAGGCACCCGACATGAAAACAATTCCAGATTTCCAGAAATGGAAGGTGGCTAGGACGCCGATCACTATGGTGACGTGCTACGATGCCGCGACTTCCAAGATACTCAACGAGACAAGCGTAGATGCGCTTTTAGTCGGCGATTCCTGTGCCATGGTGGTCCATGGGTACGACAGTACGATTCATGCGACTGTTGAAATGATGGTGACCCATACGGCCGCAACTCGGAGGGGAGCTCCGGACAAAGTGATCGTGGCGGATATGCCTTTCCTCTCTTATCGCGGTAGTATCGATGCGTCGACGCAGGCGGTTTCGGAGCTCATGAAAGCGGGAGCGAATGCGGTCAAAGTCGAACGCAGCAAAGGGAATTGCGAATTGATCAGCCGATTGGTTGAAGCGGGCATTCCGGTGATGGGCCATTTGGGACTCACTCCTCAGTCGATTCACGAATTTGGAGGTTTTAAGATGCAGGCGCGGAGCGATGATGCTGCACAGATTCTGATGGAGGAAGCGCTTGAATTGGAGGAGGCAGGGTGCTTTTCCATCGTTCTCGAATGTATTCCGGGTCACGTCGCAGAGAGCGTGACTGATGCGCTCGCGATTCCTACAATAGGAATTGGCTGTGGTCCGGGAACGTCGGGGCAAGTGCTCGTGATAAATGATTTGCTGGGATTGGACTCCAGTTTTCAACCGCCATTTGCTCGGCGCTATATGGATGCCGATCAAATGATCGTCCGTTCCATCGAAGGCTACTGCGAGGATGTGCGGGAAATGGAGTATCCAGCGGAAGGAGAATACAAGCCATGATTACAGTTATTCGAAGTATAGAGGATTGGAAATCGTACCGGTCGAATGTGGTGAAGAATCGCTCGCTCGGATTCGTTCCGACAATGGGAGGACTTCACGAAGGGCATTGTTCGTTGGCTCAGCGGTCTTTGGCTGAAAACGATTTTACTGCAGTGAGCATCTTTCTTAACCGCACGCAGTTCAACAAGGCCGTTGACTACGAATCTTATCCGGCTGACTTTGCTCAGGATGTGGCGGAACTGGAGGCTTTGGGCGTCGATGCGGTTTTTGCTCCGGATTACGATTCGATGTATCCGGATTCCTATAACTATCGCGTTTCCGAGCATGTAGACTCTTTGCCGAGAGAAGGCGCGCACCGGCCGGGTCATTTTGACGGCGTGCTGACGGTGGTAATGAAGTTATTGAATATTTCCGGAGCTCGTCGGGCTTACTTCGGTGAAAAGGATTATCAGCAGTTGGAGCTGGTGAAGGGTATGGTTGATGCTTTTTTCATGCCTATCGAAATCGTGGCTTGCGAGACAGTGCGGGCATTCGACGGATTGGCTTTGAGTTCGCGCAATCGACGTTTGAGCGACGGAGCTCGGAGGCAGGCGGCTATCTTTCCTCAGATTTTGGAGACAGCTCAATCGAGCAAAGAAGCGATTTCCTTGCTGGAAGAGGCTGGTCTCGAGGTCGAGTACGTCGAGGATGAAGACGGAAGACGTTTCGGAGCGGTCGTGCTGGAAGGCGTACGGCTGATCGATAACTGGAAGATTGCAGTGGTTGCTACTGTTTAGAGAGGCTCGTTATGAATCTTTGTATCGACGTAGGAAATTCGCAATTGCACGGTGGCGTTTATGATGAGAACGGCGAGCTTGTCATGCAGATCCGCAAGGAATCGTCCTTACGTGTTTCGAGCGATGAAATGGGTTTGTTCCTAGTTTCCGCTTTGCGTGAAAAGGGAGTGGACCCGAAAGCCATCGATAGGATCGGCGTTAGTTGCGTGGTTCCGGACGAGGTTTACACTATCCGAGTAGCATGTCGCGAATATTTCGATACGGAGGCCCTTTTTTTGGAGGCAGGAGTGAAGACCAAGCTTAAGATTAAAACGCGCAATCCTTTGGAGGTTGGAGCAGACCGGATTGCGAATGCTATTGCGGTGATTGAATTGTATCCGAAAACTAATGTCGTAGTAGTGGATTTCGGGACGGCGATCACGTTTGATGCGATAAGCGCGAATCGGGAGTATTTGGGTGGATCGATCTGCGCGGGCTTAGGATTGGCGATGGAGGCGTTGGGGACGAAAACTGCGAAACTCCCTCATGTTGAAATAGTTAGGGCGCCGCAAGCCTTGGGCCGTTCGTCGATCGAGAGCATTCAAGGTGGTTTGTATTACGGTTACCTTGGTTTGATGAAGGAACTGATCGAACAGATTGGTAAAGAAGCTTTTGGGTCGCAACCTCGTCAGATTGTGGCGACGGGTGGGTTTTCGAGTTTGTATAGGGATGTTGGAGTTTTCCATGAAATCGTACCGGATTTGGTGCTTCGAGGAGTGAACGCGATGTTGGCCCTGAATCTAGAAGACTCGAAATAGAGTAGAAACATATTTTTCAAGAAATAGAGAAAATGAAACGCACAATGCTTAAATCGAAGATTCATCGCGCGGTCGTGACCGATGCGGATCTTAATTACGAAGGATCGATTAGTATCGACCCAAAGCTTTGCGAAGCTGCGGATCTCGTAGAATTCGAAAAAGTGGATATCTATAATTGCGACAATGGAAACCGTTTTCACACTTACGTGATTTGGGGAAAGTCCGGTGAGATTTGCATCAATGGCGCTGCCGCGCATTTGGTTCAACCGGGACAAAAAGTGATAATAGCGAGTTTTGTCGATGTGAAGGAATCGAAGATCGATAAGTTTCGACCAAAGCTGGTTATGGTGAACGAAGAAAACGAAATCACGGTTCTTAAGGAGCCCGTA
>JBNMOQ010000223.1:0-8769 GCA_051275055.1 Candidatus Pelagisphaera sp. | reverse complement strand
GGCGATGGCTGATAAAGGCCAAAGGCGTGTCGTCGCCCATCGAACCGCTCGCTTCCATACCGGTTTGAGCCATTGGCTTCAGTATGACTTTGAATTCGTCTTTGTCGTATCCGAAGGCGAGCTGTTGCAGCATGTCTTCGTCTTCCGACTTCGCTGGTTCGCGAGTCGAATTTTTCGAGAATTCATGGATATTGGTCAGGTGATCTGCGCACCACTTTTGGAACTTCGGTTCGTTGCCGATGGCTTCTTTGATTTCATCGTTTTCGAGAAAGCGCTTACCTTCGAGATCGATGGCGATCATCTTGCCCGGTCCTAAGCGACCTGAACGAACGGTCTTTAGGTCGGTTTCGTCGATCAAGCCGAGTTCGGAAGCGAGTAGAACGGTGCCGTCGTCGTAGATCTTGTAGCGAGCGGGGCGAAGTCCATTGCGATCAAGCGAAGCGGCGACGTATCGACCATCAGTGAACGCGATGGCCGCGGGGCCGTCCCAAGGTTCGAGCATGCAAGCGTGATATTCGTAGAATCCGCGGAGCTCTTTGCTGAGCTGTTCGTTGTTTTCCCATGCCGGCGGCATCATCATCATAGCCGAGTGCAAAGCGCTGCGACCGCCGAGAGTGATGAGTTGGAGGGCGTTGTCGAAACTAGCCGAATCAGAAAGATCGGGTTGAATAATTGGACGAAGATCTGAGAAACGATCACCCCAAACGCCATGAACATTGGAACGTTCGCGAGCTCGCATCAAATTGCGGTTTCCTCGGATGGTGTTGATTTCGCCATTGTGGGCCATCATGCGGAATGGCTGGGCGAGGTGCCAAAATGGGAATGTGTTGGTGGAGTAGCGTTGGTGGAAAATCGCGAAAGCGGTTTCGTAATTCTTGTTCTTTAGGTCCTTGAAGTAGGGCCGCATCTGGGGCGAATTGAGCATGCCCTTGTATATAATAGTACGATTCGAGAACGAACAGATGTAGAAGTCTTCGATATTGTCGTCCATCGCCTGACGCTCCGCCACTTTTTGGGCGAGGAAAAGCTTACGCTCGTAGGCAGCGACATCGAGGTCGTCAGTCTTGGCGATCAAAACCTGTACGATACGTGGCTGGGTTTCTTTGGCTTTTTGACCAAGGCAGCTGTCGTCTACCGGCACGTCGCGCCAACCGAGTACGCTGAGATGTTCTCCTTTAATCGCGTTTTCGACAATTTTTTTTGCCCGGGCCTGCGCGTATTCGTCATCTTTTGGGAGGAAGATTACTCCGACACCCAGGTCTTCGTCGCTGTAAAGTTTTTTGCCCTTTTCTTCGAGAAACTCGCGGAAGAGCGGATAGGGAATCTGTGTGAGGACGCCCGCGCCATCGCCAGTGATCGCATCGGCGTCGACGGCTCCGCGGTGGGCGAGGCTTTTGAGTGCTTGAATCGCTTTTTTGAGCAAGTCGTGGGACTTGACGCCATTGATATTGGCGAGGAAGCCGACGCCACACGCGTCATGCTCGTATTCCTTCTTATAAAGAGGAGATGGAATAATGGTACTCATAGATAATAAAGTGGTTGCTGATAGTTGTGGACTGGCGTCGCCAGAAGATCACGAAGGCCGGATTATTGATCCGGCCTTTCGACGAGCTTGGATGCTCGAGTTGCTTGATCCTAATTAGAAAAAGCGAACGGGCTGCGATTGCCCTTCACGCATGCGGTCGTGCTCTTCGTCCGAGCAGCCTCGGTCTGTTGGGGATCCAGCTTTTTTGGCAGAATCACCAACGAGATTGTTGCTCAGCATGTACGCTTCGACTTCTTCTCCGCTGACATCTGCCTGCATAATGCCGTCAATCTCTACGCATGGAGAGAGTGGCTGGCCTGACTTCGCTACCATCTCAGCATAGTTTTCCTGGCTGTTAATGATGTCGATATCTTCATACTCGAGATCGTATTTAGTCATGATTGCGCGAACGCCCATGCTCCAACCGCATTGTGGTTTCAAGTATGCTTTTATTTTCATAGTATCTTTGTGTTAGCTAATTCTACGCCCAATCTAAGGTATAGAACCGTCATGTTCAACCGCTGGAGCCACAGTCTTGCAAGAATTTTTCGCTTTGAGGTGGTTTCTGAAGAGATCCAACGGGGTTTTTCTAGGAATTCTATCAAAATCTCGGGCCTATGACAGCCAATGTCTGATGTGTCCCCGTATTATCGTGATTGATTGGGAGCTTATTCTTGCGCCCGCAAAAGCTCGGACTCAGATTGAGATTCGAAACACTCGAAAAACTTAACCACTCATTTCAAACGCTAATGGCAAAAGGTAAACACAGTCCCCTCCCTTCAAACGAAAACAAAGAAAAAAACGTGGAGATGGCGATGTCCGCTATCACCAAGCAATTTGGCGAGGGATCGATCATGCGCTTGGGCAGTAAGACAAGTATGCAGGTGGAAACGATTTCCACAGGTTCGCTCTCAGTGGATTTGATTCTTGGAGTAGGTGGTTTGCCGCGGGGTCGTATTTGTGAAATTTACGGTCCGGAATCGTCGGGTAAGACGACGCTTTGTTTGGGTGTAATCGCGGAAGCTCAGCGCAAGGGCGGAATTGCGGCCTTTATCGACGTGGAGCATGCATTGGATCCGAAGTACGCTCGCAAGTTGGGAGTAGATGTTGACGAATTGCTCGTCTCTCAGCCGGATTGTGGTGAGGACGCTTTGAATATTACGGAAGCGTTGATTCGTTCGAATGCGATCGACGTGATCATTATCGACTCGGTTGCTGCTTTGGTTTCTCGAGCGGAATTGGACGGTCAAATGGGCGATGCGACAGTTGGTTCGCAAGCTCGTTTAATGAGTCAGGCGATGCGTCGTTTGACGGGTATCGTGAATAAAACAGGCTGTATCTGTATGTTCACCAATCAGATACGTGAAAAAATTGGCGTAATGTTCGGCAGCCCGGAAACGACTCCTGGTGGACGTGCACTGAAATTCTTTTCTTCGGTTCGTATGGATATTCGCCGGATCGGACAAATCAAGGATACTGCCGGCGTGGTAACCGGAAACCGGACGCGCGTGAAGATCGTCAAAAACAAGGTCGCTCCGCCGTTTACCTCTTGCGAGTTCGATATCATGTACGACGAGGGAATTTCTCGGATGGGCTCGATTGTGGACCTCGGAGTTGAACACAAGATTTTGGAGAAGAAGGGCGCCTGGATTTCCTACGAAGGAGAATTGGTGGGACAGGGTCGCGAAGCGGCTAAGTCATTCTTGTCGGAAAATCCCGAGATAGCCGAACGCATTGCGAAAGGAGTTATCGAGATCGTTAACCCGAAGCCAGTTGAAGAAAAAGAGCTGGAAGCTGCTAAGACAGAGTAGCCTTTTTCAAATAAGTATTTTTAAAGGACCGCTTCGGCGGTCCTTTTTTGTTTACTCGGATAGGCAGGCTCGGTCTTTCTTTACGGGCTTGCGATGACAGGCTTCTTCTTTCAAAGGTTTCAGGAAACGCTGAGATCGCGGAGGAGGGAAAAGATTTGTCTTACTCGAGTTTGTATCTTTGCGAGGAGTGATATTCTGAATTAATTGTATGGAAAATATTGATACGATAGCTGCGGTTTCGACACCCAAAGGTGAGAGCGCGATTGCTATGCTCCGAGCGAGCGGTTCTCAATGCGGCGAACTTAGCGATTCGATTTTTCGTCGCAAGCGCCCTGCCCTACCCCGCCAGTCTTACCATGGGTCGTATTACTCGATTGATGGAGATCTTCTAGACGACGTGGTTTATTGCCTTTATCGGGAGCCCAAATCATTTACCGGCGAAGACACGCTTGAAGTCATGTGTCACGGCAATCCTCTGATTGCGGCAAAAATCCTTGAAGACCTTCTCGCTCGCGGTTGTCGACAAGCAGAGCCAGGGGAATTTTCGAGACGTGCATTCTTGAATGGTCGGATGGATTTGACCCAAGCCGAGGCGGTCATGGAATTGATTCAAGCGCGAAGCGACAAAGCGATCCAAGCCGCTAATAATCAACTAAGAGGAGCCTTCGGTAGGCAATTGGGAGAGCTCAAGGATAAGCTGCTTAGAAGTATTGCGGCAATTGAGGCGTATATCGATTTCCCGGAGGAAGATCTGCCGCCTGAGCAGAAAGCGGCTCATGTGAATGGTATTCAGGAACTCATACAGTTTTGCTCCCGTTTGATTGATAGCAGCAAGTATGCTGCGTTTTTGAGAGATGGTGTGAAAACGCTAATCTTGGGCGAGCCGAATGCTGGTAAGAGCTCTCTCTTGAATCAGCTATTAGGATTCGAGCGAGCGATTGTGAGCGAAGAGCCGGGGACGACACGCGATTTTTTGAGAGAACGCGTTATTCTCGGATCTCATAGTATACAGTTATTGGATACAGCAGGACTCCGCGAAGCTGAAAGCGGTATCGAACGTGAAGGTATTCGTCGCACAATCGAACTTGCCGAGGAAGCGGACATTTTTCTTTTGGTTGAAGATTGCTCCCTCCCCTCCCCTGAGTTGCCGGAGTCGATCGCTCAACGTCTTAATCCTTCAAACTGTATTGTTATTCGCAACAAAGTCGACTTGGGGAAATCTCTGCCGGCTACCCATTCGATTGATATCTATCGCGAGGTAGCATTCTCGGCGTTGACGGGGGAAGGATTAGATGAATTGAAATCGTCTTTGATTGATTTGATCGATTCTCACTTTTCAAGCGACGAGGATGATTTGATTTTGGTCAATGCTCGACACAATGCTGCTTTGGCCGAATTGAAAGACTGTCTGTCAGGGGCATTGGTGAAATTCGAGACGGATGACGCGGTCGAATTGATCGCTAGCGATATGCGTGGAGCAATGGATGCAATCGGAACGATCCTTGGACGAATCGATAATGAAGCGATGTTAGATGTATTATTTTCATCTTTTTGCATCGGTAAGTAGTTTTTTGTAAGCTACTTAATAAGCCTTTACGATTTGTTTACATATATGAGAGCTCATTAAGCTGAATTTATAAAGCTGTGGAATTTTCGGGGTTACTATGCCGTGAGGCTTTCACGCTTGAGGTCCCCTGCCCTTAGCGTATGTATCTGCGGCCATGAATACTGGAGAGCCCTATGATGTAATTGTTTGCGGCGCGGGACACGCCGGCTGCGAGGCGGCCTTGGCTGCAGCGCGTATGGGTGCTCGCACGCTTATCTTAAGTGGCAATATCGATACCATTGCTTCAATGAGCTGCAACCCAGCCATCGGTGGCGTGGCCAAGGGCCATATTGTCCGGGAGATTGATGCTTTGGGTGGTGAGATGGCTGTGAATGCTGATGTTTCGGCGATTCAATACCGTTTACTGAATGCTTCTAAAGGAGCTGCGGTACGCTCCCCTCGTGCTCAATGCGATAAGAAGGTGTATGCTCTTCGGATGAAACATGTACTGGAGCACCAAGAAAATTTGGATGTCTTCCAGGCGACGGTTACTGGGTTAATCTATAAAGGCGACGCTGTGGTTGGTTGCCGGACCAATATCGATGTAGAATTCTTCGGGAAATCGGTCATTATTACGACAGGCACCTTTTTGCGGGGTTTGATGCATATCGGCAAAAATAAGAATGAAGGCGGTCGTATGGGTGATTATTCGGCCAAAACGCTTTCTCATAGCTTTTTGGAAGCCGGTATTGAACTTGAACGTTTGAAAACCGGTACGCCGCCGCGTCTTCTTGGGCGGTCGATTGATTTTTCTAAACTAGAAGAACAAAAAGGCGATTCGGATCCAACACTGTTCGGTTTCTACGATACGCGGGAAAATCCTGAATTGTTCCACGTGGAACAATTCGATGAAAAATTCGCTGGTTGGCAACCTGGATCCGATCAAGTTTCGTGCTGGATTACGTATACTACGCAAGAAACGGCGGATATCGTAATGCGAAACCTTCATTTGTCCGCGATGTACGGCGGAGAGATTGAAGGAACTGGTCCACGTTATTGTCCGAGTATCGAAGACAAATTCGTAAGATTCGAAGGACGGCCGCGTCATATGCTCTTTATTGAGCCTGAAGGTCGAAATACCAATGAATATTACATAAATGGCCTTTCCACGAGTTTACCGTTCGATACTCAGCTTGAAATGATCGCTTCAATCCCTGGATTGGAGAAAGCTCACTTGTTGCGTCCGGCTTATGCGGTTGAGTACGATTTTGCTCCTCCGACCCAGATATATCCTAATTTGGAGTCAAAGAAGGTGGAAAACCTCTTTTTTGCCGGTCAGATCAATGGAACGTCGGGTTACGAGGAAGCAGCGTGTCAAGGCCTGATGGCCGGAGTGAATGCGGCTTTGAAGGTTCGCGGAGACAAACCGTTTATTCTTAAGCGATATGACGGCTATACGGGAGTACTTATTGATGATTTGGTGACCAAAGGTACGCAGGAGCCTTATCGGATGTTCACGAGTAGGGCGGAGTATCGTTTGCTATTCAATCACGGTAGTTCCGAGCTTCGTATGCTGGAGTATGCAAAATCGTTTGGACTTCTTCATGCGTCGCGAATCGCCAAAATTGAGGAAAAGAAGCGAGCAGTTGAAGAGGCTGTTAAGTGGATGGAGTCCAATAGGCAAGGGGTGCAGACCTGGGCAACCTTGGTTCGGAGGAATGAATCTGAATTGGAATTGCCTGTGAATATTGCAGAATTGCCTGAACCGGTTCTGACGGAAGCGTTGTATCGGATACGTTACGATGGTTATTTGAAACGCGAAATGAGGCAGGTCGAAAAGCTGAATAATGTTGAATCGATCTTGGTTCCTAGGGACTTCGAATTTCTGACAGTTCGGGGATTGAAGAAGGAATGCGCGTTAAAACTAAACGAATTGAGACCTTCGAATTTGGGTCAAGCTAGTCGAGTAAGTGGGGTGAATCCCGCGGATATCAGTATTCTAATGGTCGCCTTAAATAAAAGGTAACATGTTGCAAAACAATAAGATAGATTAAAGTTGGCGATGGTTTTCGTTTGTGTGTTCGGCGAATTTTGCGAGATTTGTGGTTTTGTCCCTGCAAGTGGATTGGAGTCGAAAAGCGTAACGAGATTGTAACGCTTAGGCGATTGCCAAGGGCTCCAATTTGGTTTGGATGTTGAGCTCTATCATCGCTAATCCAATGGAAGCTTTCGGACAGTCTAGGAAAATTTTGGTCGTCGACGACGAGTACGACGTTACGGAATTGCTCAGCTATAATCTCAGGCGAAGCGGCTTTCTGGTTCAAAGCGTGAACGATCCTAGACGGGTTATGGAAGCTGTTCGAGAGTTTGAACCGAATCTGATTGTGCTCGATATTATGATGCCGGATCTAAGTGGCTTGCAGGTATGTCGGATGATTCGGCAAGAGAGCTCGTTGAAAGCGATTCCGATTATATTTTTGAGCGCCAAGACAGAAGAGGGCGATCGAATAGAAGGCTTTGAAAGCGGAGCGGATGACTATGTTTGCAAACCGTTTAGCCCTAAAGAATTGATGCTCAGGATTTTAGCTGTATTGAAGCGTGCTGGCGAGGATGTTGAGGAAGAGGGTGAAGCCACGTTTTTGGAGGTTAATGGGATTCGTTTGGATGTTGAGCATCATAGCGTCGAAGTAGGTGGATCGCCGATCGAACTGACCGCCACGGAGTTTCGTTTACTAAAGCTGCTCATGCTGGAGCTGGGTAAAGTACAAACCCGTGAAAAGCTGCTTCAGAAAGTGTGGAACTATGAAAACGACATCGAGACGCGGACTGTGGACACGCATATGAGGCGTTTGCGTGAAAAACTCGGCGAAGAAGCATCTGTTCTTGAGACCGTAAGAGGCGTAGGCTATCGGATGGTTGGTGTCCGCTAGTGCAATAATAGCGGCTAGAGCTTTTGATGTCCTATATATTACTGGCAGTAGCGACGGGTTTAGCCGTTTATTTCGCAACCAAGTATTTCAAGCAAAAGGCCGGTATCGGTTTGCTTTCGGAATCATTGGCGACGCGGACGTCGATCCTAACTCATTCTCAAGAATTTCGAGGCACGAATGAAAACTGGAGCTCGTTATTGGAAGAGTTAAACACGCTTCTTTCTGATATTCAAAGGCTTGATAAGGAGAGTAGCGATCGATTGACACAGATCGAGACGACTTTTGAGAGCATGCGTGAAGGGGTGTTGATTCTCGATAGGAATAATTATATCTTATTGACCAACAAGGCCTTGAATAGTAATTTCCCCGCTTTAAAAGAAAATGTGGGCCAACGGATTGAAGGCGTTTTGCGTGGCTCCCAGTTTATGGAGTTTGTCGGCGAAGCAAAAGCCGGCCAAGTGGAGGAGGGCAGGGAACTGGCCTTTTCCGAAGGCTCGCAAACGATGTGGATGGAGGTGTCTGCTTCTCGATTAGAGTTGGTAGAAGAGAGTAATGCTCCTTGGTATCTCTTTGTCTTCCATAATATTACGAAACTTAAAGAGTTCGAAAACATGCGTCAGCAGTTCGTAGCGAACGCATCGCATGAGCTGAAGACACCGGTATCGGTGATCAAGGGTTATGCGGAGACCTTAGTTGAGGATCACGCGACGATGGAGGTGGAAGACCGAGAACGTTTCCTAGGCGTTATTTATAGTCACTCGGAGCGTTTATCACTGTTGATCAATGATTTGCTGAGTTTGTCTCGTTTGGAAGGCGATTCACAGCAACTGCATTTATCGCGTTCGGATTTGTTTAGTTGGATTCGGGAAACTCATTTTGAGATTGCGCAAGGGGTTGAAGCCAAAGGGAAGGGTTTGGTTTTGGAGTTGCCGGAAAACGGAGAGGCCTTTGTTAAAT
>JBNMOQ010000222.1:0-8777 GCA_051275055.1 Candidatus Pelagisphaera sp. | reverse complement strand
CACGATATCGGTATTCGGAACGCCACACACGACAACTTCCTTCTTATTGTAGTTGGCCGGGTCGATCTCCTCCCCGGTCACCGGAGACAGGCAATGAGCCGAAAGCTCTACCGGAACGTCGCTAAAGGTCTCGCCGAGAGTCTTGAAGACGAAATCCGCTTCAGTTCCTCTAGGAGCATCGATCGTAATTTGCCGTATAACCCGACGCTCGGGATAAACGACGCAGGCTCCGTTTAGGTAGCCATTCGCTTTCACGCCGGCTAATTTTCGAACTGCAGTCGCAACCGCCTCCACGTCATCACCAAGAGGAATTTCCTCGATAGCTTCGATAGTAATGGGCGCCGTATACGAACTTACGCGAACGACCCTAATACAGGTCGGTCGATACTCTACGATATAATCTTTCTTACTTGAGGAAATCATGACTGGATTCCCGGGCGAATAGACGCCCCGATGGGATGCTATTCGTATCGACTCTCTCAGCCTTAAATTGAGCTCTTTAGAGGGAACTTATCCGAAAATAGAATCAATAGCTATACACCCATGCGCGCTTTCCACCCTAAGAGAAACCACTCGAACCGATAGATTTACCTAATCCCTCTAGAGGACCATACTCACAAGGCGAAGAAGCTCCCAACTCTAACATCTTCAGTCTAAGGCGATTGAACCACCTAATCCCCTGCTTGCCCTTTCTCTCAAGGGAACAAGCATTAACGAGCACACTTCTGCATCTGGAAAAAACCGCCTGCCCAATTCACGCGAGGGTTCAATCCATAAAAAAGCTCGAACCAAAACAGTCCGAGCTTTCGCAAAAAGCATTTCTCGCCCTTTGAGGCGATGGCTGACGACGCAGAATATACTGCACTCGCCGCACGTCTATGTGCCGTAATTACTCTACCAAGCCTTCTTCTTATGACGATTTGACTTCAAGCGCTTACGGCGTTTGTGCTTCGACATCTTAAGACTGCGTTTTTTCTTTAGGTTACCCATAGATCGGTGTTTTCAAATTTTTGGAAAGCTCGAAAACGTGATTAGTCCATGCTATTCTGTAAAGAAGATTCTACAGAATTTGCGCAACCTCCGAAAATCGCTCTAACTACGCTGCCCCCGATGCCGCTCCAAAAACTTCAACAAAACCTCAAAACCCCTTGGTAGCGGAGCGAAAGCGCTCGGTAGCTCTTGATCGGGAACCTTGAATTCCACCGAAACCAAATGCGCAGCCAAGTGATCGTAAATCGGCTCCTCGGTTCCTTTGTTCTGGCGATAGCCTCGCTTGATCATCGAAAGGAATATACGTTCCCCTTTAGAGTAGAGGTCCTCGCCGACGATCTGCAAGTCCCTTTCGGCAGCGTGAAGACGCAGTTGATGCATGCGGAAATCGCTCGTTTCCGCTTCCCACAGTTGATAACGCCCAAAGCTCCTAAGATAGCGAAGTTTCGTTTCGCACTTCTTCCCGGTTTTGTGGGAAACGAGCATCTGTTCCTGATTCGAATGCTCGGCAAGAGGTAGATCGCAAAAGCGCTCCCGCTCCTCCGACTCGGTCGTAGCCAAGAAATGATAGCGAAACACGATCTGCCGCGATCCAAACGCGTTTCGCAGGATTTCCTCCCACTCCACCGTCTTCGCGTAAATCAACGCTCCACTCAATTCCGCATCGAGCTTGAACACTCTGAAAAGCCCTTCCAGTCCCAAATTCTTAAGCTGAGGCTTCTCATTGAGAATCTCACGACGCAAAGCCATAGACACATCCGGCGTGCCCAAAGTCCAATCGTGGCGGAAACAAGCGATCCCCGCAGGTTTATTAATCGCGAAGTACCCGGGATGGTTCACCAACAAGGGAAACTTAACGGGACGCTCTCCCAAATAACGCTCGGGAAATGAAATGAATGGGACTGATTTATACATGACGTTTAAAACGAAAAAAGCCCCCATCGCCTAAACGTTGGGAGCCAAAAGTGTGAAAAAAGCTAGAACTTAAGCAGCAATCAACTTGGCCATCGCCGCCTTGGTGCGGTTTGCCTTGTTGTTATGAACGAGATGCGTCTTAGCTGCTCTATCCATCGCGGAGACGTACTGGCCAGCTGCTACTTTAAGCGCTTCCTTATCATCTCCAGCCGCGAGAGCTTCAACCTTCTTGGCCAGGGATTTCAAACGGGTCTTACGCGAGCGGTTATGCAACGTGCGTGCAATCGTCTTTCGGTTGTTCTTCTGTGCTGACTTGGTATTTGCCATAAGAGGGGCGGATATTCCGTCTATTCTCGAGCATGTCAAGGAATTTAGAGAAGTTAATCCGAGCAAGGACTCAAAGCGGCGAGATCGCCGATGCCAGGGCCGAAGTGCTCGAAAAATTGAGACGTTCGCTCGCTCCCCGCAACTCCCGCCAACGGCCTATCGCCATCGTGCCGCCATCTTCCTTGTTCTTCAAATTGACGTCGTAGTGAAATGCCGCATTACCGACCAGGGTAATATTATCTCCCACGATCGCTCCAGAAACGTTGCCATTGCCGTTCACATCAACATCAGCGTTCGGAGCGTAAACGATCCCCGCAAAATCGCCATTTCCGGCCACTTTGATAGACTGAGAACTCCCTGCAGGAGCTGTGCCCCATGCTTGAAAGGCCTCAGGGTTCTGAAACTGATTCATCACACCCTGTCCTGTTAAATCAAGATTGCCGCCGACATACATCTGCAGGTGTGCATTGGATCCTGTGATGTTGAGCTCCGCTTGTCCTGACATTCTAAAACCGCCATCTACTATAATTACCGTCGGACCAACTACATTGATGTGATTACTTCCGCTCATGCTTAAACTTGAAATATGATACACGACCGGATCGTCGCCCCAAGCCGCACTAGAATCACCAATCGTGCCCGCCGCGAGAGTCGTATAATTCACCGTCAACGAAGGAATATCTACATCCGGCATTTCAGCTTTGAAATCATACGCTATCCGATCGGGATCTTCAGACACCCCAGCGGGCGTGTCTAAGCCCATCACACTACCGTTGTTTCCAATGTCATAGGAGCCGCCGCCTGTCGCTAAGTACCCCCAAATATCTCCATTGCCGATATCCAAAGCTCCGTTGTTTATCGCAACGCTCGCCGCCGACCCCTCGTCCAAACGATTCAAGGTCACATTCCAAACGCCCAAGGTAGAATCATACGCGTCTACTGTAACATTGTTTCCATTGAACTGAATCGAATCCTTGGCCGTCAGCCCGTTCGCGAACAATCCACCAGATACGTCCATATCAACGCGCACCTGCTTAATAACGAAATCGCCACTCTTGTCCATTATCCGTCCCTCCGAGGCCAAAATCGGCTCATCGTCGTAATCCTCTATGTAAATTCGAATTTGAGCTTCTCGCGTATCGGAGAACGAAAAATTCGTTATATCCCTGAAGTAGCCGTTCGACCCAACTGAAGTCCATCCAGTCCAATCATCTCTATTAATGGCATCCATCCCTTCCTCCAAACCCGCCTCAGCTAGGTTCATCGCGCTCTGCATTAGAAACGTCCTTTGAGACAGCTTGTATTCCGTAAGCGTCATCTTCAAATATCCGCCGACAACAGTAGCCGCTACCAACGCCATCCCGACTGTCGCCAGCAAAACGGACCCATTTTTCGATCTAATTGATTGTTTCATCCTAAGTAGCGTTTTCGTTTCAGGTACTTACACGGCGATTACGCAGCATAAAACGGGCAGAAATAATTTCATCCGTATTACTCAAATTGAGAGTCTTTTTTAACAAGATCGCCTCGATCTGCACCTCTTTGACTGAGAGCGCATTCGTGGTCGAATTACGGGTTAGGTCGAAATAGGAAAGAGCGAACTGGTTTACATTGCTCAGCAAAATCGTACTTGTCCCATCGTAGGTCCGAACCAATTCGTCCGCTGCATTGTCGAAAGTGTAGTTCACAGTCACCTTGTTGTTGGACGCATCGTAGGCCGTGAACGTAAATGTCCCGCTACTCGAGACCGACACATCGTCAGCCATCCTCACATCCGAGGCAAAAACATCCAATGCGCGTCGGCAACTGCCGCTCATATCAGCGTAATTCCCAATGCTCACCGCGCTACGTGCCCACAAGTTCAAACTCGCCGCCGCACCCGCCAAGATGATCCCCCCAATCCCAATCGCGAGCATCAACTCCATTAAGGTAAAGCCGGATTTCTTAGATCCCAAAAACTTGCTCATATTTTTCATCTCAATATCTGAGTTCTAGAAAGAACGGTAGTAATAGTCATAGAGCCCATCCTTCGAAATTAAAGTGATGTACTCTCGAGAATGGGACAGGCCTCCGCTGTCCGTCCAAGATACCTGCATCGTAACGCGACGCTGGGTCAGAGAACGTATCGAGATCAGCCGCTTCACTGTATAACGCGTCGAGAACGCATCGGTGAAGGAACTCTGGGGCGCGTACGTTGCCTCGGTATCCAATGCCGTCAAAGTCGTCCAATCGTATGTACGCAGGTCCTCGACTTCGCTCTGCAAAATTTGAGACGCTCGCGTTTCGTCGCGAGAAGATTCGATAAGACGGTTACCATGAACCAAAGCGCCAAACCCACCCCCAAATATAATCATCATCAAAACCGCCGAAATCATCACTTCAACCAAAGTGAATCCAGCTTTAGAGACTGACCGCCGAAGCCCCTTGCGGCCAAAACGTGGGATTTTATAATACTTACTGCCCATTTATAGAACTAGATCTAAATGCATTATCGCACATCGACTCCAGCTATTCACGAATCGACCACGATTAAGCCAAAGAGACTCGAATTCACCAGAATGAGCGCTCTACACCCCCTCCTAGCGGAAACCACCTACGTAGTATCGAGTGATTTTCACCAAAAGAAAATCGAAATCTAGCTCCGGAGCCTATAAGCCGGATTTTGTGGCCCGCCGAAGCGGACCCACGTTCATTTATCTGTCCCGCGACCGGAAAACCGATTGCGAAACCCTTCCGAAAAAGGCGCGACATACCCGGGACATGAAAGACGGGTCGCCCTGTCCCCTATTTTGTCTTGCGTCGGATTGGGCTTGCCTTGCCCGCCCGATTACTCGGAACGGCGGTGGGCTCTTACCCCACCTTTTCACCCTTACCCCTAATTAAACCAAAACCCGAAAAACGGGATTCGAAATCAACTACGGGCGGTATATTCTCTGCGGCGCTATCCGTCGATTTGCCTTAAAGCAAACCTCCCCCGTTTTCACGAGGAATCCTACCCTATGACGTCCGGACTTTCCTCTCCACTGCCATAAACTGAACTAAACCAATAAAGAACGATGGAGCGAACGCGCGACTCCGAAGCTAGGCGTCACAATAGAGGATGCGTCCGCAATTATCGCAAGTTGTTATTTCATTTCCCTTACGCACCTCGACCTCGACCGCAGCCGATACCTTCATATGGCACGCCTGGCACGTCCCGGTTCTCTGAGCGACAATGATTGGAAACTTGAGCCCACGAGAAACTCGACGGTAGATCGACATAGACTGTTTACTCATGTCCGCCTCGACTTCCGCCAAGGCAGTCTTCGCTCCATCGATCTCCCCATTTAAATTCACTTCTTTCTCGTCAAGTCGATCAAGAGAACGCTTTTCCAGCTCGATATGCTTGTTAGCCTCAGCCGTCTCCTTCGCGAGAGTCTTGCGAGCATCGTCTAGCTCGTAAAGTAATTCGATTTCCTTTTCCTCAAGATCCGAAACCTTCCCTTGAGCAGTCTCGATCTCATGAGTCAGTGCCTTGTACTCTTCGTTTTTCTTAACCAGCAGTTGCTGACTCCGGTACTTCAAAACCTGCTCCTCGACCTCGGCCATCTCGGTTTCAAGCGACTTACAATGAACCTCGACTTCCCGAACCCTCTGCTTCCCCGCTTCGATCTGAGTTTCCAGATCCTCAACTTTCTTACGAACCGCGGCTCGCTCTACCGGCAATTCGACAAGCTCGCGCTCGATCCTCTGCAAATTCATATCGCGATCCTGAAGGATCAGTAGGCTCGTAGTGCATTCCGCTGGCATAAAAGTCACCAATTGCATGAGCCTTAACCTCGATCGTCAACCCCCCAATGTCTTCCAGACGAAAAGGGAAGCTCGTAGACCGACCATCCAAAGAAATTCAGATGTAGTACATCTCTTCTGCAGGCCGATTCGCCAAATCCCGTAACGTCACCGCCTTTGCGCTTTGCTCGAAATTCGACTGCAACCGATTCCACGCATCCGCAACGGCATCCCCGGAAGCGCCAGCCGATCTGGAAACGCCTGTAAAAAATCCCCCTTCAACCAAACCGATAACATCGTGAAGCGAGATTTCCTCCGGCGCCTTTGCCAACAAATACCCGCCTTGCTTGCCGCGACGGCTCTCGACCAACCCGCCATTGCGAAGCTCTCCCAAAATTTGAGCCAAATACTTCGACGGCGTTTCTTCCACGCTCGCCAACTCGTCGATACAAGACACATCACCACTCTCGTAGCGCTTCGCTAGTTGAGCTAAAACGCGGCAGGCATAGTCCAGTTTGACGGTAAGTTTCATATCGGGAATCCAAATTGACGGGCCGACTCCTCACGATCCAGCTCAAAACCTCAAAACGCTTTCACAAACTCCCGATTTAGGCCTAAAAGGCACCAATTTGACCCTAATCACACCGATACCTGAAAAAGGGCCTTGCACGAAGGGAAAGAGACTGTTGAATCGCGCGTTTTTATCAGAGAAAAAGGTTGTTATCGCCCGTGCGATTTGAGACCGTTTCAATTGACAAAAACAACTATATGGATCCTCAGACCGACGCCGACAACAGTCCTACTAATCACGCAGGTTCAGAAGAATACGATTCCTCGCAAATCCAGAAGCTGGAAGGCCTCGAAGGCGTACGTAAACGTCCCGATATGTATATCGGCGACACCAACGAACGCGGTCTGCACCACTGCGTATTCGAAGTCGTCGACAATTCAATCGACGAAGCTCTAGCAGGCTTTTGCAAAATCATCAAGGTCTCCATCCATCTGGACGGTTCTTGCTCGGTAGAAGACGATGGCCGCGGTATTCCGGTCGACATCCATCCAAAGTACAACATCCCGGCACTCGAGCTCGTACTGACCAATCTACACGCCGGCGGTAAATTCGGCAAAGGAGCCTACCAAGTATCCGGTGGCCTTCACGGAGTCGGAGCCAAGTGTGTCAATGCCGTCTCCGAATGGTTCGAAGCCGAAGTCCGCAAAGGTGGCAAGATCCACCAAATGAGTTTCAGCAAGGGCATAACAACCAAGAAACTCGCTGTAATCGGCGACACCAAAAAAACCGGCACCAAAATCAGCTTCAAGCCGGATCCGGAAATATTCGAGGATACGCTCACCTTCCAATACGATATCCTCGCCAAGCGTCTTCGCGAACTCGCCTTCCTAAATCCTGGAGTAAGCATCACCATAAACGACGAGCGCTCTAGCAAAACCGAACACTTCCAGTTCAACGACGGCATATCCGAATACATTCGCTTCCTGAATCGCTCGAAGAACGCCCTGCACGAAGACCCTATTTCATTCAGCGACACCATTCAAAGCGCGACCGATCCCGACGGACCAGCGACCGTAGTAGACGTTTCCCTACAGTATAACGATTCCTACAACGAACAGCTATTCGCCTACGCCAACTCGATCTACAATATAGAAGGAGGCACTCACCTCTCTGGCTTTCGTACCGCGCTCACCCGCGTCGTCAATCAATTCGCCCGTGCGAACAATCTTCTTAAAGACAAAGACCCCTCGATAACCGGAGACGACGCTCGCGAAGGACTCGTGGCTGTCGTATCGGTCAAAGTTCCCGAACCGCGCTTCGAAGGACAGACCAAGACCAAGCTCTCCAACTCGGAAGTCGACGGCATTGTCCAGAAAATCGTAGGCGAAGGGCTTAAATATTCCTTCGAGACCAATCCAAAGCTCGCCAAGAGGCTTATCGACAAATGCCTCAACGCAGCCCGAGCCCGCGAAGCGGCCCGCAAAGCTCGCGAGACCGTTCGTAAATCGGCACTCTTCGGCGGAGGCCTTCCCGGCAAGCTAGCCGACTGCTCTTCGCGCAAACCCGAAGAAAGCGAACTATACATAGTAGAGGGTGATTCCGCTGGCGGATCGGCAAAACAAGGCCGAGACCGTCGCACACAGGCAATCCTTCCTCTACGCGGCAAGCTCATCAATTCCGAAAAAGCTCGAATCGACAAGGTTCTTTCGAACAACGAAATTCGAACAATGATCACCGCCATCGGTTGCGGTATCGGCGACGTGGAAGGCGAAGGCGGCTTCAAAATCGACAAAGCCCGCTATCACAAAATCATCATCATGACCGATGCCGACGTCGATGGCTCGCACATCCGCACCCTTCTCCTGACGTTCCTATATCGTCAAATGAAAGGGCTCATCGAGACAGGCTACGTTTATATCGCCCAGCCACCGCTCTACAAAATCAAGCGCAAACGCCGCGAACAATACATCGACAACGACGAGCAACTGAATCGCATCCTTCTCGAACTCGGAACCGAAGATGTTAAGATGACCCACATCGAAAACGGTACCGTCTTCATGTCCGAGCAGATCGATCAAATCGTCGAAACCTTCGCTCAACTCGAACGCATCGGACGATCCGTATCTCGCCACGGAGCAGCCCTCAGCGAATACCTCGAACAGTATTCAAGAGACGATCACACGCTGCCTCGATACATAGCCCGCGTTCGCGAGGGCAACGAAGAAACCTTCATCTTCCTGAAATCCGAAATCGAACGCGGTTCATT
>JBNMOQ010000221.1:0-8790 GCA_051275055.1 Candidatus Pelagisphaera sp. | reverse complement strand
GTTACCATGCGCATGAAAAGAAACTCAGTGGAGCCATCAGGAAAGCATCGTCAGAGGCCAGGATAACGAAGAGAGTGACGGCTCACATATTCAGACACAGCTATGCGAGTCATTTGCTGGAAGCCAATTTCGACATTAGGACAATTCAAGAGCTGCTTGGTCATAGTGATGTCAAAACAACGATGATCTATACGCATACAGTCAACATGAAGACAATTAGGGAACCGAAGAGCCCTCTAGATTTTTAGAATTCTAATGGATGGGCACTGATTTTGATTTGGTTGTGCGGCTTGATTGATTAAGTTTATCAGTGCTCATCGGTGTAATCAGTGGTTAAGAAATAGATACAGTTATTTGAGTCTAAGTCTTTGCGTTTTTTTGTGCCTTTTTGCGGCAGATATATTTATCAACCTCGTTTAATAGATTAACAGCGTAATCATTGGTTGATGAAATTATATAAGATTGTGGGCTTGGGCTGCGGCCTCGGCGATGCCGCCCTACCTTTAGCCTTACTGTGCCCAGGTGTCGAGGTCTTGGTCTTCGAAAATGTAGGTGAAGTCTCGATACTGGGGGGAGAGGAGGTTGTTGGTTTGTTTGTCAGCGTAGCGCTGGCAGTGGAGGAGTACTTTGACTTTTTGGCCGGGGGCGCGGACTAGGCGTCCGAGGGCTTGATTGACTTTTTGGATACCGGGTTGGAGGTAGGCGCGTTCGAAGCCGTTGAGGCGCTTGGAGTCGTAGTGGTCGCGTTTGGCGTTTTGGATGGGGTTGACTTCGGGGAGCGCTGGGCCGACGACCATGGCGGCTTGGATTTTGCCGCCGATGAGGTCGATGCCTTCGGCGTAGCTGGAGCCGAGGATGAGGAATACGATGTCGTGGAAGCGGATGGCGTTGTCTATGAAGCCGGCCCGATCGGCTAGGCTTTCGCCTCCGCCGCGTTGTTGCATGGCGATTCGGTAGAATGGGTAGTCGCGTTCGACGATTTCGCGTAGGGATTGGGCGTAGGCGTAGGAAGGGAAGAAAACGACGATGGGGGCGAATTGTTCGGCGAGTATGGCGATGGTGGCGGCGGTGGTTTTGGATGACCTTTCGCGGCTTTTCATGCGGGTGTCGGCTCGGGTGTCGATGGCGATGTCGTAGGCTCCGTCAAGCCAGGGCGCGGGCGGGGAGAGGCGTTGTGGGAGTGGGAGGCGTTCGGCGAGTCCGCATTGTTCGAGGAAGGCCTCGAATGGGGGGAAGGTGGCTGAGAGCATGAGGCACTCTTTGAATTTGGCGACAGTGTCGCCGATGGCATGGGAGGGATCGATACAGGTGATACGTATGCGGCCGTTTACGGGGACCCAGGCAATGAAGCGGTCGGCGTTTTCTTTGAGGGCGGTCGTTCCGGAGGCGAGCGTCCAGAGGGTGTCGAGGGTTTCGGGGGAGAGGTCGTCGTAGGGGAGCGGCTCGCTTGAGAGGACGTTCATGAGGGTGAGTAGGAGCTCGGCGAGGTCGTCAAGTTGGCGTAGGGTGAGAGTGTTTCCTTTGCCGTAGGCGAGGCATTCGGATACGAGGCTTGAAATGGAATTCCGGATACGTCTGCCAGCGCCGATGTCGGAGAGTTCTTCGAGGAGGGCGTTTAGGGATAGGGCGTCGAGTTCTTTACTCTGGTTAGATTCGACTCGGGAGGGGAGGTTGTGAGTTTCGTCGATGATGAGGAAGGTGCGGCTGGGGTCGAAGTCGCTTTGCTCGGCTAGGAGTCCTGCGCTGTTGGATGAGAAGAGGTAGTTGTAGTCGCCGATCCAGATATCACGATGCCCGAGAGCGGTGCGCATCGTTTCGTAGGGGCAGATGCCGGCGGCGGCGCTTTCTTCTTTGAGCTGTTCGATGGGGATGGGTTGCGTGGAAAAGAGGATGTGTCGGTCGAGGGCGGAGTTGGACCATTTTTGGTCGAGCTTGCTTATGTATTGGCAAGAGCGGGGGGAGCAGCGGAACTCGGAGTTGATGCAGTGTTCGGCTTTGTTGCGAATTTGCCAGTAGGATGCGGAGGAGTGGTTTCCGAGGAGGGCTTTGAGACGGTCGGTGGCTTCTAGTTGTCCAGTGGCTTTGCTGGTGAGGTAGATGATTCGGTCGACTTGTCCGGTGGCGAGTCGTTGGAGGGCTATTTCCCAGGCGACGCCGGTTTTACCGTAGCCGGTGGGGGCTTCGAGGAATACAACGGGGGAGGTTTCGAAGGCGTTTTTGAGGTCGATTTGGATGGTTTCCTGGCCAGGGCGGGGCGTCTCGTAGGCGGGTTTAAATTGGAGTTCGCGGAGTCGGGCGAGTCGGGCGCTTTTTTTGTCGAGGTAGTTGGCGAAGCGGTCGAGGTGGTCGGCGATGAGGGCGTCGTACTGGTCGGTGTCGAGACGGATGGTTTGGGTGATGCCTGAGGAGATTTCGACGAGGAGCAGATCGAGGTCGATTTGCTCAGCGGGTGTTTTTCGTTCGCGGATGAGGAGTTCGCGGTAGGCGAGGAGTTGGAGGCAGTAGCTTTTGTAGAGGGAAGGGGTTTCGAGGGGATCGATGGGGAGTGGGGTGGCGATGGTTTTGATTTCCCGAACGTGGATGCGCTCGGTGGCATCGCCGATCTGATCGATGCGGCCAGTGAGGCGTAGGGTCCAACCGTTCCAGCGAATGTCGCCGCTAATGGTGATCTCGTTTACGAAGCCTTCTTCGGGGGCGTTTTTCTGGATTTCTTGATGCCATTGTTGGCCGACTTGGGCACGCCAGTTTCCGAAGCCGGTGGATGCGACACGTTGGCTGTATGGAGAGAACCGCGCGAACTCACCTACGCTGAGTATGACGAGTCGCTGTTTCGCATCGATTTCCATTTTCGAATGTTATGAAGGCGCTTAGAAGGTGGGTGAATTCCGAGATTTTCTGGAGGACATTCGCGATAGGTTATGCGAAGAGCAATAACGCAAAATCTATTTCTCGCATTGCGAGATCTTATTGGGTTGGTGGAGTGAATTGGTGAAGGTTTTTTTAACCACTGATTACACTGATGGACACTGATGTTGAGTTGGTAATGGGGTTGTGAGGGTGATCTGGTTGTGGTGCTTCCGTTTGGGTGCGTTTGTGGGGCTTTATTGGTTAAGTTTATCAGTGTCCATCAGTGTAATCAGTGGTTAGAAAAATGTAGGTTTCTTGAAAGTCCTATGTTGTTAGGTTGGAATGCGGGCTCGACGATGGCGCCTTGCCTTTTTGGGGTGATTCGGGGTTTGGGACTTTCGGTTCGCTTTGGGCGGCTTAATATGGAACGGTCTTGGTCGAATACTATGGGTATCATGAAATTCTTGAGGGTTGTTGTTTTGTTGGCGTGCGTTGCGGGTTTGAGTGTTCGGGCGGATTTCGAGTCTAGCCTTCTCAAGGAATTGCATGGGGTCGGGTTTAAGGTGCGTCCGATGGTGGTTCGATCGAAGATATTCGAGCTCGAAGCGGAGGTCCTGAAGCAACACGCACTGGAGAAATTGAAGGAATTTAATGTACGCGTGCTGACGGATACGGAATCCAAAGTGTCGCCGGGCGAGCCTTTTTTGGAATTGGCGGTGAATATTGCTCAGGCTCAAGGGCCTAGCCATATTTACTCGGTTTCCTTGGCATTACGCGAACGAGCTGAATTGGAACGTCCGAAAGAGAGTGTCGTGACAATGGCAGTGAGCACGTGGAATCGCGAATCGCTAGGGATTGCCAATCGGCAGGATGCGGTGATACATGCTATCGATCGTTTGCTTCGCGTTTTCGCAGAGGAGTTGCACAGAGCGAATAGCGAGCAGTAGCTGGTTTCAGGGTTGAGGATAACCGAGCCCGGAGGTCTCGGATGTGAAGATTAGCTGACTTTACCGGATCGGTTTTCGATTAGTTTAAAACCTTGATCGGTTTTTTCGGATCGGCAGTGTTTGTGGAGTGAGAATCGACTCTTTCTCTTTGTCTATCCGGCGTTGCCGGAGGGACTTTCTTTTTGCGTACGCTTTGTTGTGGCTTGCGACTTTCCTTCCGGGCTTGGCTGGAGAGGAGATCAATGGCATTCAGGCTCGGATTATCGGGGGCGATGATGTTGACGATGGCGACTATCCATGGATGGGCGCTTTGATTCGAAGCGGCTATGAGGATCTGGATGCCTCGCCGCGGATTCTCGATGGTAGGGAGCAATTCGGAGTGCATGTTTTTCCATTTGAAGGGGTGGGTAAAGAGAGGATGGAGGTTTCGAACTATCTGGGGTTTTGGCAGAATTTCGATTTCGATTTGGAGACGTTTATCGTGCACAGCGATGATTTAAGAGAAGGGGATTTTAGAATTTTCAATTTCGATCATGGGGTGCTGGGGTCGTATCGTTTTAGGATAACGCAGTGGAGTGAACCGGAGAGCGTTCCGGTGGGAGTAGATGTGCAAAGAGCAATCACGAAGAAGGATAATATGAACGAACCTTCCAGCGGCCCAGTTGAGTATTTCGAGATTATTCAGATTAACAATACGGATTCGTATTCAAATATTACAATCGAGGTTAATGGAAACGGTGATTTTATACCATTGATCGCGTTGTTTGACGAAGATGCAAGTGACCTGGTCGATCAGAATATCGATGATCCGGCTACTTTGGAATTAAATCCTGTAAAAGGGACACGCTACTCTTTGTTAGTTCTCTCTGAGAGGGAGTTGCTGGATCGCAATTATCAGTTGAAGATTACAGGCGTAGAGAGACCTGAGTTGGTGATTCCTGGCCTTGGCGAGGAACCTGTGGAAGTCATCTCGAGTAGCGTTAGGGGCGAGGGCTTGAATCAGGTGGGCTTGGAGTGGCTGGATCAACTGGGTTCGAACGAGGATCAATGAAGATGTTTGCTTGGCTAAAACGCTCTAAATCGGAACCTATGCGCGCGGTGATCGGACGTCTGGGGGAGAAAGAGGCGGAACGTTTGCTGAAAGCGAAGGGTTATCGCGTGGTCGCCCGGAATTGGCGGGCGGGCAAGGACGAGATCGATTTGGTGTGTTTTGATGGCGAGGCTTTGGTTTTCGTTGAAACGAAGACTCGGGCTTTTGGAGCACTCGTGGGTGGGTTTGATTCGATCGATAAGCGGAAGCGAGAAGCGTTGAAGCGCGTGTGTCGGGCGTATCTGGCTAAATTGAAGCCTCAGCCGCCGACCTACCGCCTTGATGTGGTCGAAGTTGAGCATGAGGAAGGGAAAATCCTCGTAGCGCGGCATTTTGAGAATACGCCTCTATTTAGCAAATCCGCGGGCCGAGGGAATTAGGCGAGGAATTGGGAATTCGAATGGGGAAAATGTTTCCTGCAGCCTTTTGTCATGGCGCGCGGGCTGCTATGTCTTTCAATCGGCTTTACAAGCTATGCGGCGACGCGCACCTTGTCGTTCCTGCATTCATAATTGATTCACACCACTGACATGTCACAAGATTCACGTCACCCTTTTCTGAAAGGCTTGAGCAAGCACCGCGGCGCGCAGCCGACTGTGATTACCATTTTCGGAGCTTCGGGCGATCTTTGCGCCCGTAAACTCGTGCCTGCCATCTACAACCTAGCGGTAGACAACTTGCTACCGGCGGACTTTTCTTTGATCGGTTTCGGGCGTAAGCCCATCCCGGACGATGAGTTTCGGAAGTTAGCCACGGATTCGATTAAGAAGTTTTCGCGTCGCCCTTTGAACGAAGAGATCTGGGAGCGTATTTCGAATCAAACTTACTACTGCAGTGGCGGTTACGACGAGCTTGATGCGTTTAAAACACTGAAGACCAAGATCGACGAGATTGAGAAAGGCTTCGGGCGCGAAACCCAAAGCGTATTCTACGTGTCGACTCCTCCTTCTGTATTCGAGCCGATTATCAAGAATCTCGGGGCGAGCGGTCTGGCAATTCGACACCAGGATAATGATAGTCACACAAAGGTCGTTATCGAAAAGCCTTTCGGCAAGGACCTGCAGTCAGCGCGTCACCTGAATCGCGTTATCCAAGGCGTCTTTCAAGAACGCCAGGTGTATCGAATCGACCATTACTTGGGCAAGGAGACGGTACAGGATTTGCTCGTGCAACGTTTTGCGAATTCGATCTTCGAGCCACTCTGGAATCGTCAGTACGTCGATAATGTGCAGATCACCGTATCAGAGTCGTTAGGAGTCGGAACTCGTGGCGGCTATTACGAGCAAAGCGGGGCGACGCGCGATATGATTCAGAATCATACGATGCAGCTGCTAGCTCTGACGGCAATGGAGCCGCCAGTATCGCTCGATCCGGAAGCAATCCGCGACGAGAAGGTTAAATTGCTCAAAGCGATCAAACCTCTGAATTTGAATTACGATAGCAGCGACGTCGTTCGGGCCCAGTACAAGGAAGGCCTTGTCGATGGACAGCGAGTCGAAGGCTATCGCCAGGCAGAAGGCGTATCTGCAGAGTCCGAGACGGAAACGTTCGCGGCGCTTCGTTTGGATATCAATAACTGGCGTTGGGCTGGGGTCCCGTTCTATTTGCGATCGGGAAAACGGATGCCTCGGCGTGTCACTGAAATTGCGATACAGTTCAAACGTCCACCATCAACGCTTTTCAGCGAGGGGGAAATGTTTAATTTGGCGGCGAACTCGTTGGTCTTTCAGATTCAACCGGACGAGGGTTCGACTGTGCTGTTGAACGCGAAGATCCCTGGATTGCAGACGCGCACGCAGCCGGTTAAGATGCACTTTAAATACAGCGCGACTTTCGGATCGAATACGCCTGAGGCGTACGAGCGACTTGTCTTGGATGCGATGCTTGGGGATGGTACTTTGTTTATTCGTGGCGACGAGACGGAAGCGTCTTGGAACCTGATAACGCCGCTTCATGATTTTTGGGCGAGCGAAGGTCAACGAGGCATGGAGAATTATGTATCGGGATCCTGGGGACCTTTGGCGGCAGATCGCTTGCTTTGGGATAACGGCCACGAGTGGCGCAGACCGTAAACGGAGAGAGTCCCATGACTGAGATCCTAGCGACGGAAAAGAACGAAATTTATAGTAAGCTACCTGGAATCGAGGTTCCAGTTGGCGACGCGTTAGTGTCGCTTTCCGAGATGTGGGATGCTCCGCCTTCTTCGGAAGCGAGTAGGGCTCCATCGGAGTTTCGAGCATCGCGCATGAATATGATTCTGCACTTTGGCTTCGACGCGTCTTGCGAGGAAGCCACGGCCTTGTTCAGGTCGGTGATCGAGTTTTCGAGACGCTATCCTTGTCGAGTGATTGCTCTCTGTCCGTCGAAGGACGAGAATGCGACGGGTCAAGGTATCGTCTGTAAGATTTTTTCGGAATGCTATATCGGTGATGGCGATGGCGATATGAGCTGCTGCGAAGCGATCATATTCGGCTACACGTTGAAGGAGAAGCGGTTCTTGGAGGATCAAATATCCATATTCCTAGAGAGCGATTTGCCGACTTACTATTGGCCTTATCGTTTTGATTCGCCCGATAATCTTTCGGCGTATCAAACGTTCTTCAAGAATGTGGATCGTTTGATCATCGATACGGGAGTAGAGAATTTCACTGCGGATCGATTGAGTCTTCCTGAGCCGGAGAAGCTGCACGACCTAGCCTCTGCGCGCACGCTCTCGATTCGGCAGTGCATTGGGCAGTTTTTTAGCGCGTTTCCGATGGATAAGATAGTGGAAGGCTTAGCACGCGTGGAGATCAACGCTCCAGGTGGACTGAAGGCCGAATCTCGGTTATTGTTGGCTTGGATTAAGTCTGCTCTGAGCGACTGCAGCGACCGTGTAGAAGGCTCTGAGCTTAAGGCTGAATTTGTTTGCGATGAAGGTTTAGAGACTCGGATTTTGTTTTCCTACGATTGCGAGAGTTTCGTTGAATGCTCTCTCGATTTGGAAGGCGGCGTTGCTCAGATCAGCGCTAAGATTGGCGGCGATACTCATTCGATGACGGCTGCTATTCGCTTGCTTGGGCCTCAGGAAGCTTTGGCTGAGGCGTTGTTTTTCGGTTAGAGAGAAACCGAGCCCGGAGATCTCGATCCACCTTTGTGGTCTTGACTGCGGCCTCGGCGATGCCGCCCTGTCTTTTGATCGGGGTTTTTCGTATTGTCTCGGTGAGCTTTAGTCTCCTAGGGCTTCGTTGAATTCTCGGAAGAACATGAAAATCATTATGATGCTGCCGATGGTTTCGGGGATGATTATTTTGAGGGCGCTGGCTATTCCTACTTGGGATGATTGAAAGATTATAAGCGAAGCTAGGATTAAGCAGAGTCCGGATACGAAGATGAAACTGAGGCTATAGGAAGGGGTGGTGCGGTAGGTGACTCCATTGAGCTCCCTGAAGTAGTACATCGACATGAGAATGTAGGTTATCATCGCGAAGAAGTAGCCTTCTTCAAATTGAGGGAGCGAAAGGAAACTGTCGTAGACTCCGTGAACGACTACGATGATTCCGAATACGTAGAGAAAGTCGCTATAGCTGGATTTTCGAATGGCTCGGCAGAGAAAAAGCCCCCCCATTCCGGTTAGAGAAATATGGAAAAAATTCGCTGTCAAAAACCGGGCGGGCGCTGCGAGAGCGAATGAATTGGAGAAGTAGGAAACGTTTTCCTCGGCAGCGAATCCGAGTCCTATGAAACTGGCTATTATCATCGATTCGAGTTCGGCGCCTTTTCGGGCTAAAGAGAATGCGAATGGGAGGAAGAGAATGATTTTACAGAATTCTTCTCTTAGGCCGACTCCGCCGATGTAGTAGGCGATGGTGGGAATGAGTTCACCGTTTGGTTCGTATCCGAGATAGGCGTCTTGGACGATGACGA
>JBNMOQ010000220.1:0-8825 GCA_051275055.1 Candidatus Pelagisphaera sp. | reverse complement strand
GAGCAAGTGAAATACATGACCGATAAGATCCCCATGCAGCGCCTTTGCACCCTCGAAGAAGTCGCCTCGACAGCCGCATGGATCGTTTCGCCCGAAGCCAGTTTCAACACCGCCTACACCTTCGACCTAACCGGAGGCCGAGCAACCTACTAGCTCTATTTTGTTAAATAAACACTAGGTCTTCATTTTAAAAAGCAGCACGGGCATCTTGCCCGTGAAGAAACAGGCTGGAAGCCAGTGCACCTCTTCATTTAACAAAGTAGAGTTAGAACCACACACTCAAGTAGCTCTGCGACGGACTCGCGTGGCTTAGAGAAAAACGTAGGTAGGGCTGTCTGTCCCAGACAGCCGCATTGCCAAAGAGAAATTTGAAAAACGTAGGGGCGTCGCTTTCGCCGACCGCCGAAGTGGCTAAAACTCTACCGACGCGGCTACTTGGAAAAAACTGCCCCACCAGATCAAATACGCCCCAACTACATCCCCACTATTTTCCGTTCCCTCACTGGCCACCAGTCGGCGATCTTCTTTGCAAGCCGTTTAACACGTTCAGGATTCGCTTTTGCCAAATCGTTTTTCTCATACGGGTCAGCCTTCACATTAAACAAACGCGGCCCCGTCTCATTCGGTGGATACTTCATTTTACCCCGACGCCCATCATAGGTAAGCAAGAGCTTCCAGTCGCCTTCAATAACCCAACGATAAAGCAGAGAGTCCTCAGGCTTATGAACATCGGCTATATCGTGAGCGAAAGATTCTCCAAAAATCGTGTCGCGACTAATCTCCTTCCCACTCTTTAGCGCAGGCAACAAATTCAACCCGGGCAAATTCTTCGGAGCCGCAACTCCCGCAGCGGCCAACATCGTAGGCACAATGTCGATACTGGTGCATAATTCCGGGCGATTCTTCTCATCGATGACGCCCGGCCACGAAAACAAAATCGGCGTGCGCGTTCCCTTTTCATAAGGACTACGTTTCGAATGGGCCGCGTAACCATTGCGATCTTCAAGCTGCACCCAACCATTATCGCATACGTAGATAATCAGAGTATTCTCGCGAATTCCTTTTTCATCCAATCGGTCGATCAGTTGGCCGCAGGTCTCGTCGTACCACTCGCACATTGCGTAATACTTCGCCACCGAATCGGTTAGCCCCTTAGCCTTGTATTTCTCAAACAAACGCGCAGGCGGGGTGTGCGGCGTATGAGGCATAAAAGCCGCATACCAAAGGAAAAAGGGTTTCTCCTCCTCTATAGCCTCATCTATAAAATTGAAAATCGGCTCCATTCCCTCCCGACCGATCTTCAGGCCATCATCACCATGACGCCCCTTGGGTTTCGGAAAACCTCGAGTCATGCCATGCGTGAATCCACCGCGCTGATACGGACCCTCCCACCATTTGCCGCTTTGATGACTCAAATAGCCAGCTTCGCCCAATAACTCTGGTACAGTCGGAAAATCATCCACATGGGAGATAAGCAATTCTCGAGGGTCCTTGCCGGTCGCTTGTGCACGAGCAGCATTAGCCTCTGTATCCGCAGGGTCATTTCCGGAAGTCCGGTGTTGATGCACATACAAACCTGTCGCCAAAGTCATTAACGAAGGACGACACAAAGCCGTCGGCACGTAAGCTCTCGCAAAAGTCGCGCTTTCTTCCGCGAGCCGATCGATACGCGGCGTCTGAATCTGCTCATGACCCATAAAGCTGTAGTCCGTCCAACTTTGGTCGTCGGAAAGGATGAGCACGATATTCGGCTTGTCCTGAGCGGCATGGGCTAAACCGCAGAGAACGCTAAGAGCGCAGAGGATGGACAGTAAGGATAGGGGTGTTTTCATAAATTGTCTATTTGTGAAAGGTAGCGGCCGATCTCCGAGCGGCCATCTTAAACGGATAGCTGAACGATTACATCGTTCAGTTGTGGCGACTCGGAGATCCGCCGCTACCCTCGATTAATTTTTATTCGGTTTCACGTAGGTCACGTACTTGCCACCATATTCATCCCTCAACTCATCGCAACGAGCCTGCATCTTCGCGAGCACGCGGCTATACTCAGGGTTATTGGCATAATTCACTAGCTGATCAGGATCGGCCTTCAAATCGTGCAGAAATTCGTAGTCGTTTTCGAAATACCGAGCATAAACGTATCGCTCGCCGCGCACGCCTTCGTACTTCGGAATATCCGCCCGCTCCATCAGGTGCTCGCAGAAAAAGTCATCGCGCCAATTGCGAGCGTTCTTGCCCTTCACCATCGAAAGCAAACTCTGCCCTTGATAGTGTGCAGGCGCTTCGATTCCCGCAGCTTCGAGGAAGGTCGGGGCAAGGTCTATATTCAAGACAACCTCCGACACCGTCCTAAAAGCCTTCTTCTGCTTCACGCGCGGATCGTAGATAATCATCGGCACGCGCAAAGATTGCTCGAAGTGATTCCACTTTCCCGCCATCCCTCTATCGCCCATCATGTATCCATTATCGCCCATGTAGACAATGATTGTATTGTCAGCGATGCCTTTCGCCTCCAAAGCTTGGACAACGCGACCGATCGTATTGTCGATTCCACTCAACATTCGATAGTACGCCCGAATGTTCGTGTCGTACTTCTCCGGCGTATCCCAGCGCCAATACCAGCGCGAACGATTCATCGAACCTTCGAGAAAGAACTCAGGCAGGCCATCTCTCACGCTAGAGTCGCCTAAACGGGGTCCCGGAATTTCGACATCCTCATACATCCCATCCATCGCCTTCGGCCAAGGGAAGTGCCCCGTCCCTGGCACATGATCGCCATCTTCCGCATGCGACGCATTAAAGCTCACCGATAGGCAAAACGGCCCATCGGACTCCTCGATGAAATCGACTGCAAAATCGCCCGACAACTCCGTCTCGTGCCGCTTCGAGCCATCCGCTTGTTCATGAAAATATGGGTTGCGATTAATCTCTTTGTAAGCGTCGAAATACTGCGTCTGTTTTGGGTTTATCCCGTATTTTCCCACGAAGCCAGTCCGATAACCTGCCTTCTTGAAAAGCGCCGGGTATCCGTTCGACAAGTACTTATCAGCTACTGGCGGCTTGCCAAAGGTGTAGCCATGCGTCCGTTCATGTAGGCTCGTAAAAATCGAAGCCCGACTCGCCGCGCAGATCGCGGTCGTCACAAAAGCATTTTCGAAACGCACGCCTTGTTCGGCCAAACGATCCACATTGGGCGTTTTCACGATCGGATGCCCAGCGCAGCCCAAAGTGTCGTTTCTCTGATCATCGATCAGAAAAAAGAGAACATTAGGACGTTCATCGGATGCGTGAATAAGAGACAGCCAGGCAAAGCAAGCTAGTCCCAGGGATAGAATTCGAGAGCGAAACAACATAGGTTACCCTCATTCAAAGAGACTCTCTCCTAAAGACCAATGAAAAATTGACGCTTCCGCTTTTGTACAAAGGTTTATTGAAAACATACTAGTATTCTCTAGCCCATTGCCACACAATGCCTCCTCAATCCTTCTTACCACCCTTTCCCTCGCATAACTTATTTCACCGCGCCCAGTTGGACTTGTCCGAGAATGCATTTCCTGCGGTAAAGTAAGTAATCAACACCTTTCCCTAATCGCCTTCCCATTCCATTTCCATTTATCATGAAAACCTATCGCCCTCGTATTCATATGCCCTTCAAAAACACGCTGCTCGCCTTGCTAGCAGCCTGCTTTACACTCGGAGCGACCGTCCAAGCTCAAGATGGATTTAAGTCCATTTTCAACGGCAAGGACCTCACCGACTGGGAAGGCCAGGACGCCCTTTGGAAAGTCGAGAACGGCGCCATCGTCGGTACGACTCACCCCGTCACGCTCGAGAACAATACCTTCCTTATTTGGCAAGGTCCCGAAGTAGCCAACTTCCATTTCAAAGCCAAACTCAAGCTCGTCGGCGACAGCAATTCGGGCATCATGTACCGATCCCAGCAGCTAGATGGTTCTTTCGTGCTTTCCGGCAACCAACTGGACATCCATCCCAAGCCCGCAAACATGGGCATGCTCTACAGCGAAAAAACTGGCCGGGGCATCATCGCCCTGCGCGGCCAGAAAGCAGTGGTACCGGCTGAGGTGGACGCCAAAGGCAAATCCAAGGCGAAGGTCACCGGCGACCTCGGCAGTAAGCCCGTCTTTAAGGTCGATCAGTGGAACGAATACGAAGTCATCGCCGTCGGCAAACGCCTCATTCACAAGATCAACGGCGTTGTCACCGTAGATGTCACTGACCGTTTCCCCGGGGCAGCAACGAAAGGCCTCCTTGGCCTCCAGCTACACAAAGGCCCCCCCATGGTCATCACCGTCAAGGATCTCCAGCTGAAACGCCTCAAGGGCAAAGCGGCCCAGGCAGCCCTCAAGGCCGCGCTCGCTCCGCCCTCCAAGAAACAGACTAAGGCCGACCCGCTCGAAGGCAAAGCCATGAACGAAAACCGGGCCACCCCGCGCGATCGCATCACCGTGAAGGAAGGCTTCGACGTAGAGCTGCTCTATTCCGTTCCCGGCGATAAAAAAGGCTCTTGGGTCAACCTCTGTATGGACAATAAAGGGCGTATCATCGCCAGCGACCAGTTCGGAGGCCTTTACCGCTTTCCCGTTCCCGCCGCCGGCAAAACGCTCGATCCTTCCGCAATCGAAAGGATCCCCGTCGATATCATCGCCGCCAACGGCATGCTCTGGGCCTTCGACGCCCTCTACCTGGGAGTCAACGACTACAATGACAGCGCCAAGTCCGGACTCTATCGACTGACCGATACGAATGACGACGACCAGCTGGACAAGGTAGAATTCTTGCGTCCCATTCCCGCCCGCGGCGACCATGGCGTACACGCCGTTCGCCTGTCTCCCGACGGCAAATCCCTTTTCCTCATTACCGGAAACAACACGGAACCGACCCCGCACAGCGCTTCCCGCGTAAACACCAACTGGGGCGAGGATCACCTCCTCCCGCGCATGCCCGATGGTCGCGGCCATAATCGCGATCGCCTCGCCCCGGCAGGCATCATCTATCAGGTCGACCCCGATGGAAAGAACTTCGAGATCTACTCTCACGGCTACCGCAATATTTTCGATGCGGACTTCAACGCCGACGGAGAGCTCTTCACTTACGACGCCGACATGGAGTACGACTTCAATACGCCTTGGTATCGCCCGACCCGCGTTTTACACACGGTTAGCGGCTCCGACTACGGCTGGCGCAACGGCACCGGGAAATGGCCCGAATGGTACGCCGACACCCTGCCGGCGGCAGTCAATATCGGTCCCGGCTCTCCAACAGGAGTCACTTTCGGCTACGGAGCTAAATTCCCCGCCAAATACCAGAAAGCCCTCTACATCCTCGACTGGAGCTGGGGCAAGATCTACGCGGTCCACCTGAGACCAGACGGTTCGAGCTACACCGGCGAAAAGGAAGACTTCGTCAGCGGCGCGCCGCTACCTGTAACCGATGCCATCATCAACCCCGACGACGGAGCGATGTACTTCACCATCGGAGGCCGCAAGGTCCAGTCCGGCCTTTATCGAATCACCTACAAAGGCGACGAGGACACTGCTCCCGCAAAAGCGAAGACTGGCGGCCAAAAAGCCCGCAACCTGCGACGTAGCCTCGAGAAATATCATGGAATAGTGGATGCAAACGCCGTCAAAAACGCCTGGCCACGCCTCAACCACGAAGACCCCTTCATTCGTTCCGCGGCCCGCATCGCCATCGAGAGCCAACCCTCTCGAACGTGGATGAACCGCGCTCTAAAAGAGAACGACCCCACACGGCGCATCCAGGCCTTGCTAGCGCTTTCTCGAATAGAAGGCATCGACCGCTTTCACCGCGTCCCCGAAGACGCGCCAGTCAAGACCACCTTGCGTGGCGATATTCTGAGCTCGCTGTTGGACATCGACTTCGAATCGCTCAACGAAACCGATCGGCGGGCTCTAGTCCGGACCTACCAAATCGTACTCAACCGCTTCGGCAAGCCTGGCTCCAGTCTCACCTTGCAGCTAACCGCTGCTCTCGATCAGCAATTCCCCGCCGACACGATCGAACTGAATCGCCTCCTGTGCGAAACCTTGGTTTTTCTCCAATCGCCCACCGTCGCCAAGAAAGCGATCGCCCTGCTCAAGAGAGCTCCCACCCAAGAAGAGCAACTCGAATACGCTCGTTCCCTGCGCATGTTGACCGCCGGATGGACCAACGCTCTGAGAACCGACTACATCGAATGGTTTCGCAACGCAGCCAACTACCGAGGGGGCGCTTCTTTTGAGATCTTCATCGAGAATATTCGCAACGAGGCCTTGGCTACTCTCACCGCGAAAGAACGTACCGATCTAGCCGAGGTTCTGAACCGCAAGGTTGAAAAGAAATCGCCCACCGAAGCCCTCACCGCGAATTTCATGAAAGGGCGAACTTTCCAAAAGAATTGGACTCTCGAAGATCTCGCAGCCGACGCCGAAGCAGGCATGAAAGGCCGCAACTTCGAAAACGGCCGAACCATGTTCGCCGGCACTGCATGCTACGCATGTCATCGTTTTCAAAACGCAGGCGGTTCAACCGGCCCCGATCTAACCGGAGCAGGCGGCCGCTACTCGCCCCGCGACTTCATCGATCAAATCATCAATCCCAGCAAAGAGGTCAATGAACAGTTCGTTCCGATCGCAGTCGAAATGCTCGATGGTCAGACTCACTACGGCGTGGTTGTAAATCTTTCAGGAGATAAAGTCACCCTCAACACCGACCTCACCAACCCGAACCAACGCGTCAACATCGACCGCAAGCAAGTCAAGAGCCTAGAGCCATCGAAGGTTTCGCCCATGCCTCCAGCCTTGCTCAACATATTGACCAAGGAAGAGATTCTAGACCTAACCGCCTACGTCCTCAGCGCCGGTAATTCCAACGACGCTCGCTTCTCGAATTAAAGGTCGAACACCGACCACGCGAATTGCCGAAAGGCAGGGAGGACTCGCCGAGTCCTCCGAATCGCGCAGAGATTTCCTCACGCAAAGCCGCGAAGGCGCAAAGAAAGCAATCGAGAATAAGGTAGCTCTGTGCTTTAGCCTGAGGCATCGATCAAATAAAATACTCCAGGGCAATCCAGTGTATTCAAAAGGTAGCGACCGATCTCCGAGCGGTCATTTTCATCAAGGGTGCTGATCCCGTTCAGGGCATTAACGTCAACTAAATCTAAGCAAATTAATAATAGGCACAAAAAGCGTAAAAACTTCGGGTTCCAAATATTATTGATATTCGAATGTCCTTAGATCCAGCTATTGATTCTGCATTTCAAAATATCTGTATTCATTTTGCGCCTTTTTGCGGCCAAACTATTTTCCTAAAATTCTATTAGCACCTTAAGTTGACGTGCATGGGTTCAGTGCCTTCAGTGGCCGCTCAAAGATCGAGCCGCTACCAAAATTAGCAACGAAGCAAGCTTCGAGGTATTTACCTCGATAGAATAACCACTCCTACAATTTCGAGCTCAGTCAATTCAAACTCATTTCCCAAAATCCCTTAGCGGCTTCGCGTGAGTCCAATACTCGAGACGCTCAACCTTCATTCCCGATTTTCCACAAATGGTGACGAGTCCGGAGATAGATCAGCCCATCGACAATCGCAGGCGTCGCCAACGTTTCTTCATCCATTTCAATTTGGGAAATAATCTCGCAACCCTCATCACTGATCCGGAGCACGTAAAAAAGTCCGTCCTCGCTAACCACATACAAAAGATCATCTCCTACTTGAACCGGAGAAGCGGAAAACATACCCCTCAATGGCTCCATCCAACGCTTCTCGCCCGTTTCCGCGTTAAGGCTTTGCAGCCGTCCAGCATCTTCTAGCGTGATGATGTTGCCGTTCACGAAATTCGGTGACGGCGTTTTCGGCATGCTCTTGTGGAACATCCATTTAACATGCGTATCGGTCAAATCTCCCGTCGCCCCATCGACCCGAATCGCATAAAAGCTAGGACGCGAAAAACCTGTCCCCATATAGAGAATACCGTCTACGAAGATCGGACGCGTCGACATGGAAAAACCCATCGGATACCGCACCAACCAAAGTTCCTTTCCGTCCTTAGGGTCGTACGCACCCACCATACCACTACCCGGACTGATAATTTCCGTGCGACCATTATTATCGATAACCAACGGCGTACCGTGAGAGAAATTATTTTTCACCTGATGGCTTCTCACCGTTTTCCAAGCCACCTTTCCCGTCTTTTTGTAAAGTGCCACAATCGCTGGCTCTTCAAGGCTATCTGCCGTAAAGACCAGTAAATCATCCAAAACGATAGGCGTTCCGCCAGCTCCGTTTTTAGCCGTAAAGGATACCTTATACTTCCAAAGCGTCTCTCCCGTCTCGAAGTCCAGAGCCACGGTTCCCATGTGAGCGAAGTGAGCATAAATCACCCCTTCGTCGATCGCTACAGTCGGGCTAGCCAAACTATTTTTTTCATTCCTATCCGCGCCTTCAGCAAGCGTCGCTCGCAGAACGGTCTTGATCCACACGATCTCACCCGTCTCGGCATCTACTTGAAGAACCTTCAAATCGTGCATCTCATCCACGGGTTCTTCAATCCCCGTCGTCAGCACGATCTTTCCATCGACCAAGATGGGAGAAGACCAGCCGCGACCTGGAATCTCGGCTTTCCAAACAATATTCTTCTCGGTCGACCAGTCCGTTGGAACATTCCGCGCTTCAGAAACGCCTTGTTCGCTCGGACCTCGGTACTTCGACCATTCGACAAAGCCGTCGTCAGCGCTTTCTTTCGGGGTGCATGCAACTAAGCACGCAGTTAGCAAAAAGGGTATTCGGGATAATAACTTCATAAG
>JBNMOQ010000219.1:0-8865 GCA_051275055.1 Candidatus Pelagisphaera sp. | reverse complement strand
CGAGTCGCACCAATATGAAATCGATTCGCGTAGTCGGCGGTGGCGGTTTCGGAGCCGTTACGGCTGACCTAGGCGCGTTCAAATCGTTAACTTCATTCATCACTTCAAGGCTAACGCATCGGCGGGAATATCTTTGGTTTCCAATTCGCTACTCGCTAAAACGCTGGCCTCAGTAGCAAGTTCCTTAAGCGCTCCTCTAAGCCAAGATTTGTGCCGATCGTCGAGAGTCAGGCGATACGCAATTCGCCCCTCGGCATCGATCAACAAGAAAAGATTGGAATGGTCGATAATTCCGTATTCCGGATATTCCGATCGGGAAATCTGTAGCTTCTTGAGCGTTTCGCGAACGTGATCCGGATCTCCGTTCAGATACTTCAATTCCGGATACTCGAAACCATATCCCGATATGTAGTTGAACATATCTTCCGGAGTTTCGTTTTCGGGATTAAGCGTTATCGCCACAATTTGAGCCCGTTCACGCTCTTCTGGACTCAGTTCATCAAGAAGGCTCTTAAGCTCCGCCAGTATAAGCGGACATGTAGAAGTGCAAAGCGCGTAGACGCCAGTAACAATCACTACATCGCCTCGATGCTCCTCCATGTCAAAAGAGTTACCCATCTGATCCGTCAATTGAAATGACGGAGGAATCAGTTCGGTTCGAATACGCTTTCCTGGAAACGTGAAAACCATCTCGTCAGGCGACTCGGACGTAGCGAACAGATATAGCCCAACCATGGCAATTGACGAAAGCGTCACTCCACTCCCGATCGTCACAAAGTGAGATTTCCATTCGGCGAATGTGCGTAACTCCATTATTTGTCTCCGCGAAACGATTACAGAAAGGCCAAGCACGAAAACCGGCTCGAGCTGCATCACAATAACTTCAGACCACGCCAAACCGCCCGTTTGCGGATCGTAGCCGAAACACCAAAGCTTGAAATCATTCGAAAACGAAGTCCAGGCTCCCCAGTTGTCAGGAGCGAACAACACTCCTAAAATAAGGACCTCATAAACCAATGCCGCCGAAGCCAAAAACAAAGGCAATCCCGCCCCCGTAAGGAATCGAGCAATACTAGCTCCAATACTTCTAAGCCTACTATTATCTGAAAGCGTCATTAAAAAAGAAATCGTTGAAAGTGAATTAAACTGGATTCTGAGAAATCGTAGGGCCGGCGCTTGCGCCGTGCCGCGTAGTAAAAGAACAATCTACATTCGCGGCGCGGCGCGAGCGCCGGCCCTACGTTGAACTGAGCCAGACGACCTTCTTCAGTCGACTGGCTTTTCAATTCGAAAACTAACTCACCGGCCAGACATCGGCCAAAGCCTTCCAGTTAGCGAAATAGTACACAGCGAAACAAATGAGGAATACGATAGTGAGAGCCATTGTGCCCTTCATCGCCCAGTGATCGTTTGCCAACGAACCGGGTTTCGCATTTCCAAGCGGTTCAGCGACGCCCCAATCATACATAGGCCGACCATCGGTCTTTGGGCCGAAGAGCAAAGTGCCAACGCACAGGAGACAGAAGAGCAAAAGCGCCAAGAAGGCCAAAATCGCTCCGACTCCCATGATGCCTAACATCAAGTGAACTGCGGGGCCGTAAATCCCAGCCGATTCGATATCCCAGCTACGGCGGGCTACGCCCATCGAACCGGCGAACGACATTCCTATCGAAACCAAGACAATGCCAATTGCGAACATCCATGGCTGCAATCTCGCCAATCGAGGGAATATGAAATCTCGACGGAAGATGAGCGGAATCACATAGAATGTAACCGCCATGAAAGCCAGCGACGTACCACCAACAACCGTAGAGTGGAAGTGACCCGTAATACGCAGAGTATTGTGAGCGATGATATTGATCTGCTGCGTTCCTAGAGTTACACCGGTAATACCGCCGATAAATCCAAAGATCACAACCGACAGGGCTACCCCAGAGAATGCAGGATTCCCCCAAGGGGCAGACGTCACCCAGCCGAAGAGACCTTTAACGTACCCCTTTTCGCGCATCGCTATTTCTACAGAAGCAGGAAGCGTGAATCCATGTATCATGGAAGCCAATACTGCGAGATACATCGCATAGGAGGTATTCCAGATTTTCCATCCAGAGCTCACGGCAGGATCGACCAGCAAATGGTGAGCAGACGCAAGATTGATAAACAGAATGTACAACACAAACGCCGTACGACAAATGGCTTCGTTAACGGGTTTCGCTCCCGTAGTGAGATAAGCGACGAGATACCAAATCGAGACCATAGCGCAAACATTCACTTGCTGGGACTGATGCCCAAGTCCCCACCAAATCATACGATACCACATCGGATCAGGCTCCGGCGTCCATCCCATTGAGAAGGTAAAAGTCGGGATCATAACCAAAGCACCATGTAACAACGTCACCACAGCGATAATCGCCGCTGCAGTCGCTCCGAAAGTCACCAATGGAACCGATCCTTCAAAGGTCTTATCACGCTTGGCGATATACAGAGTCGCGAAGAAATTGTAGACGCCAACCAGCGTTCCAACCGCAACCAAGATGATTCCCAGATAAAACAAAGGGTGAGCTAGCAGCGGTAGATAACTCGTCATCATCACATCGGCTTTCCCTTTGAGAATAATAACGTCTACCATAACCGCTCCAGCTATCATCAGACCGAATGAGACCCAGGCCACTTTCTTCGAATACAGCTTACATTTCAACGGTATCGTAACCGCGAAATACAGGACCGCTATTTCGAAAAATAGTATCCAGAAAATGAGCATATTAAGTCCATGAAACGTGAGAATCCGATAGAACCAATCGACTGGAAGCAAATGTATCGTCTGCCACCGAGTTAGGGCCAACAGTATAGCCGCGATTCCACCGAGGAGTAGAAACACAACGGCGCTTACCGCGTTTAATTTTATAAACCGCTGAGCGGTTAGACATACCGACAATCCAGTTGTTTCGCAAACGCGACTCTCTGCAGCCGGATCCGTTAAGGAAGAAGTCTTTTCCATGATTATAAATTCCTTTTCTGCCTAAGGTTACTCGACGATGATCTTGCCGATCATCTTATCGTGCCCGATACCGCAAAATTCGTTGCAGACGATCGTGAATTCACCAGTCGATGTGGGCGTTAGCGTGAGGACGTGATCGTATCCAGGCATCACCTGAAAGTTCATATTCACGGGTTGCAGCGAAAAGCCGTGCTGCAAGTCCATGGAAGAAAGGTGGACACGGTAGGTCTCGCCTTTTCTTAGTTTGAGAATGGGGTACCAAAACCACATTCGCGCCGAAAGGTACGCATCGCTACCTGGAGCCGGTTCGACAATGGGGATGCCGTTCTCTTCGCCAACTTTGTTTGCTTCGGCGAAAGCCAACGTACGGTTGAAGAACGCGTCCGGCTCGACCGAATAGGCCTCTCCACGACTGTTCTGCTTTCCGTAAAAATGCCAATAAGGCATCATGACGCTCATAACGAAGCACCAGACCAAAGCTAGTCCGATCCACAATTTCTCCGCGCCAGCGGGCGGCTGGTACCAATCGGGTTTGGGAATTTCAATACTCATTGATAATGTCTCGGTTTATGGAAGTTGCGCAGGAGGAACTGATAGAAGCTCGATCCAGCCCCATACGGTATAAGATAAAACGGGGATAAGGACGCCCAGGACCAACAACAGCCAGGGGTTGTCGAGCAGCCTCTCCCAAAGCGATTTTTTTCGTTCTGTATTCATTTTTCTATTTCGGATTACGTGGTTTATGAGGAAATGGCTGGCGACGCGCGCCAGGCGAAAATTCGTTTTAAAGCTAAGACGAGGAACCAAACGCCCCCGATCGCTGCAAGCAGCCCACCTACTCCCATCACAGTTAGGCCAGTAAGCTCTCCAAGACTACGAGCCGTTTGCTCGCTAGCATAGGTTTTGCGTCCCAAACCATAAACGCCGCCAATCGCGAACCCGAGGACGAACACCAATTGACCAACACCGAAAACTGCGAGCTGACGCTTGCACGACCGCCAGAAACGCTTCCCGAGAGATGTCCCAGTCTTCCGCTCAGCGATTGCTGCCAATATCAAATAAGCGGCTGCCATAAACGCGGCTGTTATTCCGCCAAGCGATGCGTGGTAGTGAGCAGGAACCAGCGTAGTCGAACTTCGTATACATGCACCGAGAATAAACCCGAACAAAGTCAACCCAGCGCTAGCATAGAACCCGACTCTCGCCATCTTTTGCGTCCAGCTCGAAACTTGAGCCCGATGACGCCAAAGGTGTTGAACTCCTCGCACCAGGACGAAAAGCGTCACAGGAAAGATACACCAACGCATCAAAAACGTCGCTCCACTATGATAGAGCGTATCCAAAGGTCCACGAAGCGTGAGAATCGGCATAATGAAATGCGGCGCTATCAACGCTCCAAATACCACATTCGCCTGACGCGTGGTAAACATCGACTGCCCGGTTGCACGTTTCATCAACCACATCCAAACCGCGAGCATCGCAGCCACATTGGCCACTTGGAGCACGTGACCCGCTCCCCATACTGAAAACTCGAAATACGTTTTGATATCCAGATTGCCCGGCATGCCCGCGCTCGTCGAAACCCAAGTGGCTCCAGCCAGAACCACGACAATAGCAGAAGCCTGCAAACCAACCGCCGTTTCACTAGGCATCGAAGCCGGCAATGCTAAACCTGCCGACTCTCGATTAGAAGAAATCAGTGCATGGACAAACTGGACAACCACCCCCAGAAAGAACAGTCCAAGTCCTCCCAAGAAAAACGGATGATCGATCACCGGTATGTAATTTGCCAATACAGGCTGAGCACCCTTGGCAACTCCCCCCATTAGCATTCCCACCACGCCAACAACCGATACGATAAAAGCTCCTTTGCGAATAGCCGATCCAGACCCGCCCTTCACCAACGAAATCAATCCCGCGATAAACGCGTAAAACCAAACGACCAAAGCCAAGTCCACATGCACAACCAAACACCGTTTGAACCAAAGCGGATCGTCGATGAATTGCGAAATGAACGGCAGCCGACCAATCACAACCGCCAACGAAAGCAAACCCGCAATAACGATACTTCCGATCGCCAGCAGAATCCATCGCCGCGTCTCCGCTGACACAACTTCAGTGTCCAATTCAGTAGCGACTTCAACACGACTCGAAACATGTGGAGCGTACGAAGTCTCAGGTCTAAAAACTCGGAGGAAATTGCTGATGAGTGCTTGCATGGTGGGGATCGTCAGCTCCAGGTTATACCCTGCTCTCCGCCCCTTAGCTTTGATCCAGATCAAGAAGCCACCCGAATTGCCCCATTCCGCAAAAGAACACCCCTTCGGTCTCGATCAATCACTCTCGACCCAAAACCGCCGAAGCATTGAACGACCTTGAAAGTTACAACGTTGTAATTTAAACGATCGAATTATCTGGACTCACTATCAGTGCTCGTCGCCTTGATAGATCCACATGGGCTCGGTCTTGCCCGCTCGCTCGAATCCGAGCTTTTCGTAAAACCCGATGGCGGCGCCGTCCGCAGTCAGCATCTGCTGATGAAAGCCTGCGTATTTTTCCTGCATGAGTTTCATCAGGCCTCTTCCAATTCCTCGATCCCAGTAGGCCGGATGAACAAGCAAATGCGGATAATACACCACCAAATGACCATCCGAAATCGCATTACCTAAACCAACCAACTTCGAATTAACCCTGGCAGTCACGACCGAATGCGAACCACACAAGGCATCCATTAACCGCTCAGGCTTTTTCGCCGAAGACCAAGAGTTTTCCGCGTAGAGACCGATTACCTCAGCCTCTTCCAACTTATCATCCAATCGATATTCTACTTTCATTTCGAAACTCCATACTCTCCGAATTTATCCAATTCGCCAACCTTGAAAAAGCGTCCCGGTTGATTCGGAAAGTGAGGATACGCAATGTAGAATACCAACGTTTCCTCGCTATTTCCCGGATTAACAAGCTCTCGAGATATGCCACGCAGAATCTGCCAGTTCCCCTATCAAGCGGCACATTCGCCGTTACTTCTGTCAAATCGCTATTTCAAAGCTGACTATGAAATCTGGCGCCTCACGCTTGTCATAAAGCTCTAATTCCCTTTTGCTCAATAACACATAAAACCTTAACCTATCCAACATGCTCATTACACGAAAATTCGGTTCACTCATCCGCGGGAAAGCCACTCCCTTCCAACTCGTTTCCGCATGCATTTTGGGGATGCTCATCGCATTCACTCCCGGATTCCAGCAAGCACCCGGGCTGATCATCTTCTGGTCACTCTGCCTGCTTATCCTCAACGCTAACCTCTTTCTCGCCGGTATCGCCGGCCTCCTGGGCAAACTTGTTTTTTGGCTAACGATGCCTCTCGCCTTTTCAATAGGACGATTCCTGCTCGATGGACCTACTGGCGGACTTTTCTCAACCCTGGCAAACGGCCCGGTCACCGCCTACTTCGGGTTTGAATACTACATTGTTCCCGGGGCTCAATTTCTCGGTCTCATTTTCGGAGTTGCTCTTGGGCTTAGTTTGACCCGCGGACTTGGCTCCTACCGTCGCAAAATGATCCGCATGGAACAGGACTCGGAGGGCATGAACAAGTGGTCTTCCAAAGGATGGGTCAAAGCGCTCAAGTTCATTTTCCTCGGCTCAGGACGTGGTAAGAAAAGCTACGAAGAGTTGCTCTCGAAAAAGATGGGCAATCCAATCCGGATTCCCGGTGTCATCTTCGCCGTGGTCATACTAGGATTAGGCTACGTCGGCTTGCGCAGCTTAAGCGATCCGATCGTCACATCCGCAATCAAGCAAGGACTCGAAAAGGCCAACGGAGCCACAGTCGATCTGAAAAACGCTCACCTCGACTTAAAAGAAGGACGCTTGGAACTTGACGGCCTAGCTCTTGCAGATCCCGAAGCGCTCAATACCAACCTTTTCGCCAGCGACCGGATCGTGGCTGACATCAGCTCTGCCGACATTCTCAAAAAACGATTCTCAATTGACAGTCTAGTATTCGAAAATGCCAGCGCTGGACTAGCTCGAGAAAGCGAAGGCAAGACCACCGGCAAGCGGGCCGATAGCGAAAAGGAATCCCCGCTCAAAATGCCTGACTACCAAGATCTCGGCAGCGTTCTCGAAAATGCGCCTGAGTGGAAAGAACGACTCTCTCAGGTCAAAAAATGGCTAGAAGCCATTGGCGGTGACGGTTCCCCACAAGATGACGAATCCGTAACTCTCGACGATTTACTAGCCAGTCGCATTCAAGCGCTCGGCTATGGCAACGTAACCAAACAAGATATTCTCGAAGGAAGCCCCACAGTTTGGATACGTAGCTTGGTAGCCAATCAGGTAAAGACCAGTTACTTCGAAAACGCTACTTTGAATATTCAAGCAAACGATCTCTCGTCACAACCGGGACTACTTCCGACCGACCCGAAAATCAGCGTTGTTTCTTCTGATGGAGCTTTCACTGCTTCTCTCGAGCTAGGCGCAGCAGCTGGACGGGCCGACAATCAGATCAGCCTCAATCTAAAAAACCTTTCCGTCGACGAGTTTGCTTCGAAATTGAAAAGCGACGGACAACCTCCGCTTAGCGGCGGAACGATGAACATCGCGGTTTCCGGAAAGCTCAGCGCGATCGATTCCAATTTGGAGATCACTCCAACGTTCAAAGGCTCCACCCTATCGATCGGAGGAAACCAAATGCCAGCCGACAGTTTAAGCATTCCAATTTCACTGCGAGGCCCCATCGACAACCCCGCCATCAAACTCGATTCAAAAGCCTTTCAAAAAGCCATCGCCAAAGCCGGAAAAAAGGCCCTGCTCAATGAAGCGACAAAGAAGTTAGGCATCGACACCTCCGGAGACAAAAACCTGGAAGACTCCGCCAAGAAATTCCTCGGCGGTTTCCTCAAAAAGAAGAGCGAAGACAAGTAGCTTTTTTAAAAATCGCCCCGTCGGGCCGGCGCTTGCACCGTGCCGCGTATGCAGATCTTCACCCATCCAAGATACCGTTGACTTCACTAAGCGATACTCGAAGCCCATTCGAGCTAACAGCAGTCGTCCCAGCCTTCAATAGACGGACGACTCTGGCGCGTTGCCTCGACTCCATTCTCAATCAGACCCGCCCCGTCGAACACATCATTGTCGTTGACGACGGATCGACTGATGGCACCGAAGAATGGATACGCTCCACCTATCCGACTGTTCAACTAATCTCCCAGCCAAACCAAGGAGTCAGCTCCGCTCGCAATGCAGGGATCCGAGCCGCGCCAACCGATTGGATCGCATTCCTCGACTCCGACGATGAATGGCTCTCAAACAAAATCGAACGCCAAATTGCATTCCTGCAAACGAATTCCGAATGCAAAACCTGCCACACCCAAGAGAATTGGATTTTTCGGGGAAAGCAAAAAAAGGTCCCCTTAGCCTACGCCAAATATGGCGGATGGATTTTCGCGCATTGCTTACCGGTATGCGCCATATCTCCGTCGACAGCCCTCATCCATCGGAGCGTATTCGAAGAAATCGGATACTTCGATGAAGCGCTTCCTGCCTGCGAAGACTATGATCTTTGGCTTCGCATTGCTTCGCGCTACTCAGTAGCACTCGTCGATGAAGCTCTTATTATGAAACACGGCGGCCACTCTGACCAACTTTCGAATCAACGAGGACTTGATGCCTACAGAATTAAAGCCCTGGAGAATATTCTAAATACCGCCGTCCTGAAACCCGAATACAGAACGCTCGCCATCGAGACCCTACAATCGAAATGCGCAATTCTCGCCAACGGAGCTGAGAAACGCGAGCGAACAGAAGAAGCCGAACGTTTCAGAAGTATCTCCCAGCGATATCAAATCGACTAACAAGAGTAGCTT
>JBNMOQ010000218.1:0-8903 GCA_051275055.1 Candidatus Pelagisphaera sp. | reverse complement strand
GGTCGCGCCGAGAAGGAAGGCGACGCGTTTACCTTGGTCACTGAAGCCGAAGTTAAGAACGCGAAGTCGATCGAGCACTATGTTGGGCAGAAGATCGATCGGACCAAACTCGAAGGATTTGATTACATGTACTCTGCGTTGTTTGACAACGAAGAGAAGCAGGCGCAGCGCAAGGCATCGAGCCGCATGTACGGTCGGTTGAGACGCTAAGTTGGCGCTCTTGATAAACTACGCGGCGCGGACGCCGGCCCTACTGGTTGGAATTTTGCGCTATCGTCTTAGGGCGATGATTGGGAGATCGATGGCTTGGTAGAATAGTTCTCGAATCTTGGTTAGAGCCGCTTTGGCTTCTACTGCGTTTGGGGAGAGAATTTTGATATTCCAGCATGGGCCGTGATTGAGTTGGCTGGAGCCGCAAAAAAGTGAGTCGGTTTGCAGGTCGTGTATGGCTTGGAAAAGAGGAGAGGCGTTTTCGAGTTTCGGAGAAACGACGTAGATCGAAATATAAAATGGATTTTCGAATGCGGCAGCCCAGCCTGAGTGAGTTTTGCTCTCGGGGGAGATTTCGAATTTTTCTAGGGCAGAGAGTTTGCCGTCGTAGCGTAGTTCGAGTCGGTTGCGGTAGGAGCTGAAGGCGAAGGATTCTCCTGAGGCTACGCGTCCTGGAGCGAGCGTTTCAATGAAGAAAAGCTGGGCGTCTTTTTCGAGATCGATATGGGTGCGTTGTTCGAATCGGCTGTCGGTTTGCGGGATGAGCCATTCTGGGTGTGTCTCGAGGAAGGCATTTGGGGCGATGTGGAAACATTGGTTCCAAGTCGCTTTGCCTGTACCCATTTTGTGGACTCTTAGAGCGGTTGGATTGGAGAGGACGATCTTCGAGCTGGGTTCTATGACGACGTCCAAGTCAACGTGATCGCCTTCGAGAAGTCCGGCGGTGGGGCTCATTACATTGAGGAGAAGAGCGTTGCCGTTCCAGTAAGGTTTGCTGATGTGAATGGGTGCTCGGTAGGCCTTGCGGGAGAGGGTCGTTCTTCCGCGTTCGTCGCATGATGCGGTAATGCGGAGGTATCCGCTTAGGCGTGACGGCGAATCGGCTGTGGATATGGCTTTCAGATGGACTTTGGTTGCGATCTTCTAACGCGGCGCTTCGCAAGCGAAGGCCCTACTATTGGGTTGGGAGATTAGCTGAAGAGCGCTTCTTCTTTTAGCCATTGGCATACTTCGTCTACGCCTTTTCCGGATTTGAGATCGCAGAAGATGAAGGGTCGTCCGCCGCGCATTTTTTTGCTGTCTCGGTCCATGACATCGAGGTCGGCTCCGACGTATGGAGCGAGCTCGGTTTTGTTGATGATCATGAGATCCGAATACTGAATAGCGGGGCCGCCTTTGCGCGGGATCTTGTCGCCTTCGGCGACGTCGATAACGTAAATGAATGCGTCGACCAGTTCGGGCGAGAAGGTGGCGGATAGGTTGTCGCCGCCACTTTCGATGAAGATGACCTGAGTCTTGGGATTGCGGGCGATGAGGTCGTCGATCGCCGCCATATTCATACTGGTGTCGTCGCGGATGGCGGTGTGCGGGCAACCGCCGGTTTCGACGCCGAGCACTCGCTCTGCTTCGAGCGCGTTTTCACGGACGAGGAATTCGGCGTCTTCGCGGGTGTAGATGTCATTGGTAATGACGGCGAGCTCGAAGGTTTCGCGGAGCTCTTGGCAGAGGCGTAGGACAAGCATTGTCTTGCCGGAGCCTACGGGGCCGCCGATGCCGATGCGTACGGGTCGGGAGAAATTCGATTCAGACATTGAAGAGAAAAATGGGTTTAAGGTTGTTCGATGGTAGGTCTTAGGGTTTGTATTCAGGAAATGAATAGCCGGGAGTAGGCTCGCTCGTGGCGATCGGATGCTACGTCGATTAGCGGATTGAACGCTCCTGCCCAGTCACGTTCAACTTCGTGTGAGCTTTCGACTAATTCGAAAAGGTTTTCGAGAGCTAGGGTGAGAACTCGCTGGGCTCCCTCCTGACCGATTCGCATGATTTTGAGGGAGGCTGCGCAGGGAGCGGCCAGCGCTTGGTAGGTCCATGCGGCGAGGGTTGCGTCAAGTGGCGTGTTTTGTTGGATACGCTCGGCCGCGAAAACAGTGAGGTGATGAGGCGAAACTCGGTTGTCTTTTTGAAGTTCGGCGAGTTTGTCGAAGGCGGTGCTGGGGTGAAGTTTGCTGAGTAGCTGGAGGCGTTGGCGTCCTTGGGTCGCGCTTGCGGTTCGGATTTCCGAACTGAGTTTCGAGGCGCCGATTTCCTGATCCAAGGTTGCGGTTTCGGCCCAGTCGCCGCTTGTTTGGGATTGGTAGGAGAATCGTAAGTAGGGGAGCTCGAACTGTCTGAGGTTGAGGGAAACGATATTTTTGAGATAGTCGGCAAGGTCGTTGGTGTTACAGGCTTTCCCCATCGAGACGATTTCTTCAAGTCCATAGGAGTGCGCATATGATCCGATAGGAAATAACGGATCGATGGTCTGTAACATCGAAGGAAGCCATTGAAGAGTGGATGAAGGTTCTTTCACTCTTCTAGTGGCTGTGTCCGTGGGAGACGATGACGGGTTCGAATACGCTGGTGGTTTCTTGGTATTGGATGTGGTTGCGTTCGAGCATTTGACGGACGGCGGGGTCGTCTTCGGCGATGACGGCGTTGTCTTCGAAGTCGGCAGAAAAGTGGAGATTGCCTACCATCCAGCCGTAGTAAGCGGCTTGCTTTTGATCGGCGAAGGGTATGCGGAGTACGCTTTCGGCGGTTTGCTCAATGTGGTAGCGATTTGTTTCGGTCTCGTGAAAAGGGGTTCCGTTCTTGAGCGGATGGGACAGGTCGAAGCCGAATTCTTCTCCGTCGTCGGCTATTGCGCGCCAGCGTCGTTTGGCGAGTTTACGCCGGTCGACTTTGAGGGAGACGATTTCTTTTTCGGTTGCTTCGCGGGAGAGGTGGCTGGTGATTAGGTTCATCGGGTAGAGGGTTAGAATAGGAAGTAGCGTTGGGCGAGGGGGACTTCGGTGGCTGGTTCGCAACTGAGGATTTCGCCGTCTGCTTTGACGATGTAGGTTTCGGGGTCGACTTCGATTTTGGGAGTGGCGTCGTTGAGGACTAGGTCTTTTTTGGTGATGTTGCGGGTGTGTTTCACGGCGACGAGGCGTTTGTTGAGGGGGAGGTCTTTTTCGTCTCTTTGGTCGAGGAATGCTTGGCTGACGAAGGTGACGGAGGTTGCGTATTTGGCTCGGCCGTGGGCGGCGAATTGTTTCCGGTAAAACATGGGTTGGGGCGTTGGGATGGAGGCATTGGGGTCACCCATGTTGGCGAGGGCTATGAGACCGCCTTTTAGGATGAGCTCGGGCTTGGCTCCGAAAAAGGCGGGTTTCCAGACGACGAGGTCGGCGAGTTTGCCGATTTCGATGGAACCGACTTCGTGGGAAGCGCCGCAGGCGATTGCTGGGTTGATGGTGTATTTGGCTATGTATCGGAGGGCGCGGAAGTTGTCGGCTGCGGGGTGGAGGTCCGATTCGAGCTTGCCGAATTGGGTTTTCATTTTGTGGGCGGTTTGCCAGGTGCGGGAGATTACTTCTCCGACGCGGCCCATGGCTTGACTGTCGCTGGACATGATGGAAAAAGCGCCGAGGTCGTGAAGGCGGTCTTCGGCGGCGATCGTTTCCGGACGGATGCGGGACTCGGCGAAGGCCACGTCTTCGGGGATTTTCGAGTCGAGGTGATGGCACACCATGAGCATGTCGAGATGCTCGTCGATGGTGTTGACGGTGAATGGACGGGTGGGATTGGTGGATGAGGGGAGGACGTTGAGCTCGCCGCAGACTTTGATGATGTCGGGAGCGTGTCCTCCGCCGGCACCTTCCGAGTGGAACGTGTGGATGACGCGATTCTTGAAGGCTTTGATGGTGTGTTCGACGAATCCGGCTTCGTTGAGCGTGTCGGTGTGGATGGCGACTTGGACGTCCATTTCGTCGGCGACCGAGAGGCAGACGTCGATTGTGCTGGGAGTGGTGCCCCAGTCTTCGTGAAGTTTAAGGCCCATGGCTCCGGCGACGACTTGTTCGCGGAGGGCTTCCGGATTGGAGGAATTGCCTTTGCCCATGAAGCCGAGGTTCATGGGGTATTCTTCGGCGGCTTCGAGCATGCGGCGGATATTCCAGGGGCCGGGGGTGCAAGTGGTGGCGTTGGTGCCGGTTGCTGGACCGGTGCCGCCGCCTGTCATCGAGGTGATGCCGCTAGCGAGGGCTTCGTCGATTTGCTGGGGGCAGATGAAGTGAATGTGAGAGTCGAATCCTCCTGCGGTAATGATGTGGCCTTCGCCGGCGATTACCTCGGTGGAGGCGCCGACGATCATGTTGGGATCGATGCCGTCTTGGATACCGGGGTTGCCGCCGTGGCCGATGCCGACGATACGGCCGGCTTTGATGCCGATATCCGCTTTGATGACGCCTTGCTTGGCGTCGAGGATGGTGGCGTTGGTGATTACGAGGTCGAGCGTGTCCTTGTGGGTAGCGAGTGGAGACTGGCCCATGCCGTCGCGTATGACTTTGCCGCCGCCGAATTTGATTTCGTTGCCGTAGCCGCCGTTTTCAGCAATGAGGTCGCGTTCTACTTCTATAAAGAGATCAGTGTCGCCGAGGCGGACTTGGTCGCCGACGGTGGGGCCGAACATTTCGGCGTATTGTTTTCGATCGAATTCGAGGCTCATGTTTGAAGAGTGAATTGTGAATGGTGAAGAGTGAAATTGGAGCTAGAGGGAACCGTCGATTTTGTTGTTGAGGCCGTGGACTTCTCGGGCTCCGGCGAGCGCGACGAGTTCGACTTCTTTGGTGTCTCCTGGTTCGAAGCGTACGGCGGTGCCGGCGGCGATGTTGAGGCGGAAGCCTCGGGCGGCTTGACGGTCGAATTCGAGGGCTTCGTTGACTTCGTAGAAGTGGAAGTGACTGCCGACTTGGATGGGGCGGTCGCCTGTATTGCTGACGGTGGAGGCTATGGTCGCGAGGCCGACGTTGGCTTGCAGCTTCTCGGCGGTGGGTTTCGGGATGATTTCTCCGGGGATCATTGGATCGGGTTGTGGATGGTTACGAGTTTGGTGCCATCGGGAAAGGTGGCTTCGGCTTGGACTTCGTGGATCATTTCGGCGACGCCTTCCATAACGTCGTCTTTTTTCAGAATGGTCGCTCCATAGGCCATGAGTTCGGCGACGGATTTTCCGTCACGGGCGCCTTCGAATATTTCGTAAGTTATTATGGATACAGCTTCCGGGTAGTTGAGTTTAAGACCGCGCTGCTGTCGACGTCGGGCTAAGTCGGCGGCGACGACAACCATGAGCTTCTCTTGTTCACGGGGAGTTAGGTGCATAGTCAGTGTTTCGTTTCAGCGGAAAGGAATAGAGTGAGATCGATTTGATTAAAATGGAATATGAGCGGCGGATCAGTCGAGCAGATAGCAAGCCAATCTACAGAGATAGTCAAATTGGCGAAATCCGAACGTGGCGACCTTTGGAAGGGGTTTGTGTGTGATCAATATTAATCAATCTCGATTCGAATATGCTTCAATTTAATGGAAGTGAAATATTTTTCGGGGTTTGGGTGAAGTTGGCCCAGCGGTTGCTAAAAGGAATTCGATCCTGGCTGATTGAGAGATGTTTCGACGAAACGTCACTGATGAAGTTCAGCTGCATAAATTGAAAACACCAAATGAACAACACTATGAGTCCTTTTAAAAAACTGGCTGCGAGCCTAGCTCTTTTAGCATCGGTGGCGAATGTCTCCTATGCGGGAGAAACTGATGATACCGTAAACGTTGGCGTATTGCACTCTTTGAGTGGTACGATGGCGATTAGCGAAACCTCCTTGAGAGATATTCTGCTTTTCACATTTGACGAGATCAACGCGAGCGGTGGCGTACTTGGTAAGAAGATTGAGCCGGTCGTCGTTGACGGTGCTTCTGATTGGCCGCTTTTCGCTGAAAAAGCGGAGCAGCTATTGGCTAAAGACAAAGTTGCGGCGACATTCGGTTGCTGGACTTCGGTGAGCCGCAAGTCGGTGTTGCCCGTTTTTGAAAAGTACAATGGTTTGCTATTCTATCCGGTTCAGTATGAAGGCGAAGAATTGTCTCATAATATTTTCTACACGGCAGAAGCAGTCGGTCAGCAAGCGATTCCCGCGGTCGATTTCTTGCTAGAGGAAGGCATTAAGAAGTTCTACTTGATTGGAACGGATTACGTTTATCCTCAAACAACTAATTTGGTACTGCTTGAGTACTTGCTCTCGAAGGGTGTGCCTCTCGAAAACATCGGTGGCGGTCTCCGCAAGGACGGGAAAGGCGAAGTAATCTCGGCGGGCAAGTATACGCCATTCAGCCATTCCGATTATCAGCAGATAGTTTCCGAAATCAAAGATTTCGCAGCGAGTGGCGATGCAGCCGTTCTGAATACGATTAATGGCGATTCCAACGTTTCTTTCTTCAAGGAAATCGCAGCGTCTGGCTTGACGGCTGACGAATGCCCGATCGTTTCCTACAGCTTGTCTGAGGACGAGTTTCGCGCATTGCCGACGAAGGACTTGGTCGGACATCTTGGATGCTGGACATACTTTATGTCCTTGGATACGCCTGCGAACGAGGAGTTTATCAATAATTGGGAAAAGTGGTTGAGCAAAACAAAAGCCTCTGGAGTACAGAAGAGCGATCGAGTTACTTGCTCGCCAATGGTACTTTCCTACAACGGCGTTTACCTTTGGAAGAAGGCGGTTGAGAAGGCGGGCACATTCGAAGTCGAGGCGGTTATCAAGGCCCTTGAGTCTGGTATTTCCTTCGATGGTCCTGGCGGAACGGTTACGACTCAGAAGAACCATCACTTGACGAAGAATGTATTCATCGGAGAGATACTTGAAGATGGTCAGTTTGAAATTCTCGAGTCTTTTGACGACGTTTACGGAGAGCCCTTCCTAAAGGGAACCTTCAAGTAAGTCGGATAATTTCCAGGGACTGTCTGGCGGAATTTCCCGCCAGGCCTTCCTTTTCAGTTTAATGCGCTTCGGCGCCTGCTCCCGATGAAGAAAACCCTCCTTATCTGCCTTCATCTCCTGTTAGTTCCATTCGTTTATTCAGATGGCGATTCGAGTTCTCGAAAGATGCTCGAAGCGCTTGCCTTGGATCGAGTGGACTCGGTGGATGATCATTTGAACCAATTGGTAGAAACCGGCGATCCGTTCATCAAAGTATTCGTTGACGCTTGGCGCGTTGGCGAGATTTACGAATACGAACTCGAGAGCGCCGAGAAGGTGATCCTTCATCGCGTTTCCGAACAATTTCAATTGCTTACGACTGGCGAAGTCCTGGAGGTGCCAGAGAGTCGCGAGGAGTATCTTAAGAAGAATCGAGCTTCGCGGAGTCTGCGTAAGGACTTGTTGCGAATAACGGACACGATTGATTTGGCGTCTCCAGATTTGAATACGCGAATCGATGCGGCGCTTAAGCTTGGGCAGGGCCAGAATAAGGACTACTTGCAATCGCTGCGCACTCGCTTCGAACGAGAAACGAATGAGAAGGCGAAGCGAGCGTTCGAAGAGGGCATTATGATTAGTCTTTTGAAGAATGCTGAGACGCCGGAGGAACGGTTAGGAGCAGTGGTTCGGCTCGGAGAGCTGGCTTCTTTGAAGGGTCGCGATCTCGTGATAAAGATTCGCGACGAGAATGAAACGGATGGCGATCCGGAGCTTTTCGCGGCCGCCTATAAATCGGTTCTGAAAATCCAAAAACGTCAAAGCATCGTTGAAAATGTGGGGAGCTTCTTTCGTGGGCTTAGCACTGGTTCGGTGCTGTTGATCGTCGCTTTCGGTTTGGCGATAACCTTTGGGTTGATGGGGATCATCAACATGGCGCATGGCGAGTTTATCGCGATTGGCGGATACACCTGTTATGTGGTGCAAAATGTATTTGAAAACGCTTTTGGTGTGCAATCGAACGCGTTTCAGTGGTTTTTTTGGGTGTCGCTACCGATTAGTTTTTTGGTTGCCGCCTTTATCGGTCTTATTTTCGAAAAGGGCTTTATTCGATTTCTTTATCGTCGTCCATTGGAATCGCTTTTGGCGACTTGGGGTTTGTCGATGGTGATGCGTCAGACGTTTCGGCTGGTTTTCGGCGCAGCGAACGTTTCAGTCGAAACGCCTAATGTCTTGAACGGGACTTCCAAGTTTGGATTGGTTTCGATGAGCGATACGCGACTCTTCATCGTCGTGTTCGCCGGGTTCGTGATCTTGATAACTTGGCTGCTGCTCTCGAAAACGAATCTCGGATTGTACATTCGCGCGGTGATGCAAAATCGGAACATGGCATCGGGGTTGGGGATTCCGGTGGCTCGCGTGAACTCGCTCACTTTTGCTTTCGGTTGCGGTTTGGCAAGTCTTGCGGGAGCGACGCTTTCATTGGTCGGCAATGTAGGGCCGTCGATGGGTCAAAAATATATTGTGGATAGTTTTATGGTCGTAGTGGCTGGCGGGCTCGGAAATTTGATCGGCGCTGGAATTTCGGCGTTAGGGATTGGAGTTACTGATCAATTCCTGCAGCCCTTGTTGGGGCCGGTTATGGGAAAGATCGTCGTGTTGTTCGCGATTATTTTGTTCCTGCAATGGAAGCCTGGGGGGTTGTTCCCTACGAAGTCGCGAAGTTTGGATGACTAATACGAGAATATCCGATATGAATATTTTCGATACAAAAAAGGAGTTGAGCGGATTTGTCTTGGCTGGGTTTATTCTCATGGTGTTGCTGCCGCTTTCGAATGCGATGGTTCCAGAGGGAAGCGTTTTTCACTTCGCGGGATATCAGTTGTCGTTGTGGGGAAAATACATTACTTATGCCGTACTGGCGAT
>JBNMOQ010000217.1:0-8965 GCA_051275055.1 Candidatus Pelagisphaera sp. | reverse complement strand
TGGTTTCAAAGCGTATCCATTTCTTGAGGATATTGAATTCCAACTCCGTCTCCGTCGATTAGGCAGATTCTATAAATCCAAACAATCCGTCGAGACCTCCGCTCGACGCTTTGAACGCAACGGAATCATCAAGCAACAACTCCTGAATCTCGCGATCATTGCAGCCTATCGATTCGGGTTCAGTCCCCATCAACTCAAGCGCTTCTATTCGAACTTCAAATAATCGCCTTGCGAGACCTACCACCATCCACTCGCCCAATGAGTTTGACCCAGATCTCTCCATCATCGAAAACAAATCTATGAACGAGTCCGCCCAACTAATCGAAGCCGCCGAATCACTTGTAAAGACAGTCGCTCGTCAGAAATTCGCCCCCCCCGTTTCCTACGTCTACAATCCATTGCAATATGCATGGAAACCCCATCGTCGCTATCTGGAAACCTATGGAAACTCCCGCAAGAAAATCGTATTCATGGGAATGAATCCCGGCCCGTGGGGGATGTCCCAAACTGGAGTGCCTTTTGGAGAGATCTCATTAGTACGCGATTGGATGGGAATTGAAGAGCCAGTCGACATTCCTTTCCCAGAGCACCCTAAAAGACCGGTTACGGGATTCGCTTGCGAGAAATCAGAAGTTTCAGGGCGACGATTATGGGGACTATTTTCCGAGAAATTCCCCAATGCTGATGCATTCTTCGCCGACCATTTCGTTCTCAACTATTGCCCGCTCGTCTTTATGGAAGAGAGCGCTCGCAACCGGACTCCTGACAAATTGCCTGCTTCCGAGGTCGCGGGACTCTTCAAAGCCTGCGACAAACATCTTCGAGCCTGCATTCAAACGCTCCAACCCGAATGGATTGTCGGCGTTGGCGGATTCGCTCAAAAACGAGCCCAAGAAGCTCTAACCGGCATAGACATTCGCCATGGAAAAGTTCTCCATCCCTCTCCCGCTAGCCCCGCAGCCAATCGCGGATGGGCCGAAGCGGCAGTCAAGCAACTGACCGAACAAGGAATCTGGTAGTCGGCCGCTAGCGGCCTATTTGCTCCAGTCGATCGAATCGAAATTGCTGCGAAACTCTTCTGAGAAAATATTTCTCGGGCCGTCGCCCTTGCCGTTCTTGGCAACCGGAGCTGCTTTAGCTTTGGGCGTCGATTTTTTATCTGTTTTGGTCTCAGCTTTCTTCTCTGGCTTCTTAGCGTCGGTTTTCTTTTTTTCTGCCATTGGTTTTCGAATTTGAACGCTCTAAAAAAGGTCGGGAGCAAATCTTGTCAATTACAATTTCCCCTCTGATGAAGGCCCGTAACCGACTACTTCATCGTCCAATACGCTATTCCAAATCATGTACTTTGGTATCCGCGTATTCGTTACCGCAAACCATATTTCTTGAATCCAATTTCTCGAGTTTAACGAATTAGTTTTCATAGGAGACCTACTCGCTTCGAATTAGGATCCAATTTATAAAAAGGGAAATAGGTGAAAACAACTAAACTAGCACTTGCAGGATTTCTAGCAGCCGCTCTCGCTCTTTCGAGCATCGACGCGGCTCAACAACATGACGTAACCGTCTCTGTCGATTTCGGAAATCCAAGCGGATTCTCCGACATTGAAATCGACGGATTCTCTGGAGATAAGGAACAAACGATTATATTCGATTTGCTGCGTGGGGAATTTGAAGAAAACGCAGGAACGTACCTGCCTGATGGATACACTCTAAATGTGCACATTCAGGATATCGACCTCGCCGGATACCACGAGCCGCTTTATCCCCGATTCGATGGCGTTAGAATCATGAAATCGATCTATCCACCGCGATTGAATTTTAGCTACGCCATTCTCGATGACGATCAACTGATCGTCGAAGAAGGAACCTCTGCTCTCTCGGACTTGAGCTATCTGCACGGGTTCTCGCTATCATCGCGCCGAAATGACCCGGCCTACTATGTAAGGTCTCTAATCAAAGGTTGGGCGCGCCAGGATCTAGGATACAAATTGAAGTAATTTACCACGAGGAGGGGAACTCGCAAACCAGACAGCCCATCCGGCAACGGATGGGCTGATTGTTTGCTGGAGTTCCATTTCGATCCAATTCCCGTTTACACAATCGCAATTACGGATAGCGTCTTCGTTTATGACTGAACGCGACGACTCAAATCCCGAAAATCAATTGCCCGAAGAACCCAGCGCCTGCGGACTACCTTCCAACGCCAATATTGACGCGCCGGTAAGCGTTATCCGCAGCGATGAGGAATGGAAGCAAACGCTCACCTCCGACCAATATCGCGTCCTGCGCCAACAGGGAACCGAACCGCCGTTCTCCAATCCTTTTTGGAACAACAAGTCGGAGGGAGCCTACAACTGCGCGGGCTGCGGAACGCCACTTTTCTCTAGCGAAACTAAATTCGATTCCGGCACCGGGTGGCCAAGCTTTTTCGATGCGGTCAATTTAGAGCACGTCGGTACAACTGTCGATTCCAGTCACGGAATGTCCCGTACCGAAGCCCATTGCAAAACGTGCGGCGGTCACTTGGGTCACGTATTCCCCGATGGCCCCAAGCCCACAGGCCTGCGTTATTGCATCAATTCCGCATCGCTCGACTTTAAGGAAGAGTCCCCCCAATAAGCGCTCGACTTGACCCTGCCAGCCTAAGAACCTTCGAGCAATGGATAGCCTGCAACAACTTCTCGCCAAGAACTCATCCTCCACTTCGGGCATACACGAAGCCATGGCTACGCACGCTGAAGATGTGTTCGAGTCATTCAAAGGCATTCTCCCTATCTTCCTCGGCAAACGGGAAGCCGGCCCATTCGTAGCCCTCACCCTCCCGCGTGAAACAACGCTATCGCGAGCGAAGCTCCTTAGCGCCCTTTCCGACCTCATCCTGGCTTACAACTTTCGGGTCGTATCATTCCTAAGCGCCATCCAAGCGCGTACCAACGAAAACGATACGCCCAAACTCGGGGCAATCCTCATCACCGCCGACGCTGCGAAAACGCTTTTTCAACTCCCCTGGGACATGCAATTCGACAGCGAGTCCAACTTGAGCGGATTCAATCGGACCGAGGCCGAAGGAGAAATCGTTCCCTCCCAAACATGGACCACCTTCTTTCAGCGGGGAGGAGATACCGGATCGCGACGAATAGCCTACGATCGGCTCGTCACTCTATTCGAAGACGAAACCCAGCTTCCCGCTTTCGAAGAATAATTTCGATCAATCGCGTTTTCGACGCCATGAACCTTCACATCCTTTCAAGCCGAATCGAGTTTCCGAACCCAGAACTCGCGGATGAAGACGGCCTACTCGCAATCGGCGGCGACCTCAGTCCAGATCGACTAATCAAAGCCTACCAAAACGGAATATTCCCCTGGTACTCTGAAGGACAACCGATTCTCTGGTTCTCTCCCGACCCGAGAATGGTTCTCTACCCAAAGAATTTCAAACGCTCCAAAAGCCTGAAACGCGTCCTTCGATCCGATCGATTCAAACTTCGCATCGATACGAATTTCGAAGCCGTAATCAGAGCCTGCTCTGCCACCCCTCGTCCGGGCCAAGATGGCACCTGGATCATCGAAGACATGATCCAAGCCTACCTCGAACTCCATCGCCTTGGTATCGCGCACTCATTCGAAACCTATCGAGATGACAAGCTCGTCGGCGGACTATACGGAATCTCGCTCGGCGCCGCCTTTTTCGGCGAATCAATGTTTCACCATTGTCCGGATTCTTCGAAATACGCTTTCGCGAATCTCGTCTCATTCGCCCAACAAAACGATTTCCATTTCATCGACGCCCAAACGCCCACCGACCACCTGGAAAGTCTCGGAGCCGAAGAACTAAACAGAAACAAATTCCTCCAACAACTCGAGCAAGCCCTCAAGCCCACCTCGCTCATCGGAAGCTGGACTCAAGGTCTTCAGTAAAACATCCCCAGATTTGCTCCAAGGTATTCAAAAGATCGCGACTGATCTTCCCGCTCAGCGGTAATCATTATTGTTGAAAAAGCTGAACGATTGCATCCTTCAGTGACCGCCCGGAGGTCGGTCGCTACCCAAAACAGCAACGAAGCAACAGCCCTCGCCCACAAGGGGCTACGCCCGTCAAGAGCTTCGAGGTATTTACCCGTACCGAATGAAAAGAGGCTGAATGGGTAACTATTCAGGCCACGGATTTAGTATTAAGTATATCAATACTCAAATCTACTTCTGATCAAAAATCCGACGCTGGAATTCACATGAGGAAAGCCTTTTGCCAAATCCTCATCACTACCTCTACTCTCTGATGGGATCAACGTGAGGTGGTTGTTTTGGAATCAGCCCGATTTTTGGAGGACGAGCCTCCTGTAAACGATCTCCAGGACTTTTTGGGAATCATTCCGAGTGCCATGACAGCAAGTTGAGTGGCGACGAAGATCATCAGCCAGAAGGCGACTGAGTCGACGAAGCCGTAGGAATGGAGTCCGACACCGAGTTGGTTGACACCCCACCAGCTCCAGGCAGTACAAATGTTGCCGAAGACAGCGAGGATCGCCATTCCGCGAATTTTGACCATACCTCCCAGGCGTGCGTGCAGGATGAGCGCGTTCCAAAGCACGATGATCAAGGCGCCGTTTTCTTTGGGATCCCAGCCCCAGAAACGTCCCCATGAGTCGTCAGCCCAGAGCCCGCCGAGCACTGTGCCAACAAAACTGGTCAGCAACCCAAAGCAGAGCACACCGTAGATCGTGCGACCCAGTGATTTTTCGGTGTCCTTATCTACCGATTTGGTCAGCACACCGCGGACGATGTAGACCACGGCGATGAGTCCCGCGAAGAGCGTAGCCATGTAGCCAAGGTTGATGACTATAACGTGGGTGCTGAGCCAGAATTTGGTATCGAGCACGGCCTGCATCATCTCAAGGGTATCGCCGTCGCCGGCAAGAAAGTGGGCAATGAGCAGCGTGGTGAAGCCCGCGACAGAAGCGACAAAGTTACCAACGCCGAGCTTGAAGAGGCCTTCGATGAGCAAGCCGGTAAGCACGCACCCCCAGCCAATGAAAATAGCAGTGCCGTAGAGGTTTGTAATGGGCGGATAGCCGGAAATGTAGATGCGCGCAATGATAGCGCCGGTGTGAACAACCAGGGTCATCGCGATGAGCAGGAAAGCGGCCCGGTTTAGTGTTTTGCCCCAGCCAATCCAAGCGAATATGCACAAGAGCATGGCGACAATGTATATAACTGAGCTATAATAGAAGGGCTGGAAGTGATTGAATTGGGCCTCAAACGAGAGTCGCTTGGAGTCAAAATCAACAAAACCAACCGAAGCCAGGTGCTCGCGGTACTGAACCAGCTGTTCGTTGAAAACCTCAACGTCCTTGTTGTGATAGGCGTTGAGCAGGGCTCCAAGGTGCTTGATGGCGGGGTTGGGCTCAGGTGAGATCATAGCCAGAAGCACAGCGTGCATAAACGGTTGCCATTCTTCACCCTCGACACCGGGCGGGACAGAGTGCGGCAGCGGGAAACGCATGAGAGAATCGTGCTGGCGCCTTAGATTATCCACGTCTTCGCGTGAATTAAGCCGTGGGGGATATGAGTGCGATTGGCCGAAGCGGGAGAACACACCCAACTTTTCGGCAAGGGCCATTGCTTGGATGTCGAAGGTGTCTCGTTCGCTGGGGTCGCGGCCTCGAGCCTGGTTGGCGGATTCATCGAGCTTGCCAATATTGTCCCTGAACTCAACGACGGCGTAGCGATACCCCTTGCGTCGCTCCAGTTCCAGCATGTCGAGCAGTTCTAGATTGTGGATACGAAAGACTTTGTACTGAAAAGCGTCTTGGGACTGACTCATGACGTCGAGCAGCCACTGAATGGCAGGTCGCTCTTCGCCCTGGTTGTCGATGAAAGACTGCTTGTCAGAGACCACCAGCAGGCCGTTGCGGGCCAGCGTATCGAAGGGTTTGATACGTCCTTGGTAGACAACTGGAAGTTGACCAAATTCGTGGATATTCATTTGCCCACTCTCGTCCCGCGCGGGGATCGCCTTAGACATGAGATACACGCCGAAGGTAATTACGATGAGCCAGGGAATCAGTTTTACAAAGCGGTTCATGCGACGGCCCTCCTCTTCTTCAAAAAGGTCAGGAGCGATTGCCCGAACTGAGCGGTAAGACCCATGCCAACGATCATGCAGGAAAGGTAGGGCATCATCCAGCCGACGTTGTCGACAACCTGGAGGATGGTGACCTGGTCGCCGGGTTCGAACGAAGATTGGTAGAAGGTCTCGCCGCGGTAACGCATCGGGTTGTTCATCCAGATGTTTACTTCCCGATCAACGCCACGGTCCTTATCTTGGATTCTCACGTGGCTGGAGAAGTTTTTGGGTGTTTCCGTGCCAACGTAGACGTCGTGCTCGAAGTCTAAGAGGTGAATGCTGTAGGGTTTGTAGGTGCGTTTAAAACGTAGATCCAGGTCGTAGGTCTTGTCATCAAGAATGACTTTCTGGGCCAGGTTCTGAAAGGAGAGCATCAGCGAAACCAGGTGAGTACCCAACACTTCATCGGTCCCCTTTTTGAGGATGGTGACGTAGGCGGCGGGAAAGTCGACGGATTGTCCAGTGGTGGCTCCGTTAGCCTCGGAGGCCTCTCTGGCCAAGAAGCGGAGGCCTTCGCCGGTCGTGGCGGGGTTGTCGCTCCCTGGCGTGACTTGGAAGAGATCGGAGTTTTTCATAAAGCGATCAATCCGGATGTCGACCGGTAGTTGATCGTTCTGGATGAGGCCCTCGTCCTCCAGCAGGGCATGAGGAATGACAACGACCTGGTCTTCCTCGGGATCTGAGCGATCAGTCAAAGCCAGCTCGGCGTAACGCGTGTGGTAAATGTAGTTGGCGGTCTCGCCCTCGGGGATCCGCATCTGTCCTTCGACGGCGAAGTAACCAGTGATGATCTCGGAGACGAGCAGAATGATGATGCCGCTGTGCAACAGCACCATGCCGGCCCGTTTCTTAAAAAGTAGCCAGCAGCCGATCAAGAGGACAAATGCAGCTACGCCGCCACGAATCAGACGCCAGAAGACCGGCCAAAAGGCGTCGACATGAGTGTCTCCCACCGTGGCGATGAGGTCCCGGGCAAACATTCCCCGGATCATCATGCCAGTGACAATGATACCAAGGAGCAGAACCACGATACCGCCGATGAGTCGTCCGCCTTGGGCGCGGACTTTAAAACGGATGGCATGGGCGGTAATGAGGTTGATCAGCAACACTCCGCCAATGAGAAAGCCACCGGGAAAGGGAAACTTAATCGACTTGGAAATGCCGAAGCTCTCAGGCACGAAAAACCGGAGCTCGATCAAGGTAAAGTAACAGCGGAAGATTTCGTCCACCACAGTCCAGATGCCGTAAAAACGCTGGGCGAGCGTACCGGCGAAGACGATAAAAACCGATAGCGCGAAGAGCACGACAGTCAGTTTGAGCGAGGCTAGCGGTGCGATCATTGAAAGGAAACCCGTGGACAGCCCCTTCGGCGGTCGCGTCGAACTGCCACCCGGCGTGGCGGTAGAACCATCAGGCGGTAGGGAATTGGAATTTGAAATAGTTTGGCTCATATTACGGTTTGCCCTGCTCCATCAGTTGAAGGTGATCGTCTTGATGAAGCTCGTGAAGTTTTCTTTTTCCTGAGCGATGATATCGGAAGGAGCGAGCAGTTTGACGAACCAAGCTCTATCGCCGCGCAGGGCGATGACTCCAAGCATACTCTGTCCGGTCGTGCCGACGAGTTCAACGAGGCGTCCTGGGGCGCCGCCCAAATCGATCACTGGACAGTCCTGTTCAATCTGAGCCGAAGAAATGGAATCGAGTCCAACTTGCCCTCGCCAGCGATTCACGTTGGCAACGAGGTCGCCGGCTGCTGTGGCAAGCGGAATGATGGTAAGTTCGGCATCACCGATCTTAATAGTGGCGACACGCATGCCGGATGCAGGCTGCTCCTGCCAACCCGCGGGAATTTGGTAATTAAGAGGACCACGCGACACGGTTGATGGAGCGGAAGAGGCCTTTGTTGGGGTGCTTACGGGCGGGTGGTCGGGAGGGAGTGCTGAGGAGCCCGAGGCAAAAGGTGGCGACATGGTACCGGATCCTTCACCAACCAGTGAAATCAGGGTAACATCGATGCCGTTGACATCGAGGTGCTCTACATCGCTTTCCAGTTGCATATCGGTGATGGGATCGAGTCCAAGTTGGCCACGCCATCGGTTAACCTGTGGCAGGATGGGTGTTTGAGGCAATGCGATTACCGACATCTCGGCGCTGTGGCTGTCGTCAGAGATCACCAGTGTAGCGTAGCGCATGTTGGAACCGGGTTGTTGATTCCATCCTGCAGGCAATGTCCAATTAGGTTGGCCGCCTTCAAAGACCACGGATTTCAAGAAATCGACGATCTGGGGTTTGATCGGAGCGAGAAAGTGCTCGTCGTCAGAGACCTTAAAAAACCAGAATTGCTCGCCCTGTGGGACAATGGCCGCGAACATCTGCTGGAGTCCACCATGACCAGTATCGCCAGAAGAAGTTGAGAGCACTGCGGGTGTGGCTACCTTTTCCTTAGGCACCCGGTACGACTGCACTTGGCTGTTGTCGCACCCGATAAACACCAGAAGGCTCAGGGCGACCCACCACTTGTTATTTTTCAATACATTCACAGGCTTGGGTTTCTAGGAAATCGCTTTAGACGCATTAGTTGCTGAAGTGGAGATTGTCCGACTAGACTCAATCATTACGCCAATAGGGAGTGGAGAGACAAATTGAATCATGCAGTTATATTTTATGGAATTTGTGTGAGGCTAAAGTTCGGAAAAAGATCTAGACTGAAATACTTGAACTGAAACGTACCCCTCAGGTCAATTTGAAAGACTCCCATGAAACTTCATTGATTCATCCGTGTTCAGTCCGGAAAAAACCGGTGGGGCTGATAGGAATTTGCTTTATAGCAGCACAGCCACT
>JBNMOQ010000216.1:0-8968 GCA_051275055.1 Candidatus Pelagisphaera sp. | reverse complement strand
TCGTTGGCGAGTCGATACAGAGTAATTGCCTCGGCGGCGTTTTTGGCGAAGTGGATGCCTCCGATTCGTGGAGCCCCCATTGTGTAGACGGCTGTGGCAGTTTGGGGATGGTGCAGGGCGTAGAGCGTTGCGAGAGCTCCGCCGAGGCTGTGTCCGCTGATCCAGAGATGGCGTGGTTTTTCGGTTTGGAGCTTTTCTATCGCGGCGGTGACGTCACTGTCTATCCAGTCGAGCGCTTGGATGAAGCCTTGATGGGCGGTGCCGTAGTCGAGAAAGGGTTTCTGGATGATTCTACTATCGGTGACGTAGTCGCGTTGGTCTCCGGATTCGGTTCCGCGGAATACGAGCACGAGGGTGTCGTGTCGAATTGCTAGGAAGGCGAAGCTTCCTTCGTTGTCGAAAAAGCGAATGTCGCTGAAACCGGACTCGATGAATTTTTTCTCGATGAACTTGGTTTCTTTTACGTAGGATAGAAGGCTCGCTTGAGCGAGGAAGCGGGCAGTTTCGATGTCGAAAGATTTTGTCGGTTCTTTCGTTGGTAGCGAAGTAGCCTCGAAGTAGGGGAATGTTTTGTTAGGAGCGAAAAGCGCTTCGTGGCTGAGTTCGTTTTGGGCACCGAGGAGCGGGAGAAGGAGTTGGGCGAGGAGGACGAGTGTGGTAGCGCGATTCACGAGTGAGTGGAATATTGGGTTCTTAGCGTGTTTTCGTGTGAGTGGTCAGTGCGAGTCCTGCATTGAGGATGACGGGAATTGATCATAATTATCAAGATTTCGATCAGTATTGTTAAGCGAGTAATTGTTCCGTGCTTTTACGGCGGTAATGTCACGAAAGTCTTTTGACATGCTGAGTCTATTTCGATGCAAAGGGAGGTGTTCGAGATCGTGAGATTATGGCGGTTTCGCTTATTGCCCACCCAAAACTACTACACATGAAATTGAAAACTCCCCTTTGTCTAATAATTGCCTTGTTGTGCTCATCTGCGATGTTTGCTGCGGATTTCGGTCCCGATTGGAAAACCCTCGACTCGGCGTCGACGGGCGAGTGGTGGAATAAGACGCACGAGGGCAGAAGCGCCTGGCTCGAAATGGTGAAGGTGCCCCGCGACGAAGTGATGGCTTTCGCCGTCTACACTGTGGATCGCGGTACGCTTAAGATGACGGCTCAGTTATTTCCTTTGCGTCCCGACGAGGCTCGCTTGGCTCGTCTCGAACTTAAGATCGGCGGCGAATGGCAGGAAGTCGCGACGGCTCCGGTTTACGAACTCGGTTGGTCGGCTCACTTCCGATTGGAAGGTTGGGACGAGGCTAAAAGTATTCCTTATCGGGTACGGCACGGGAAGAGCTCGGTTTTCGAAGGCCTCGTTCGCCGCAATCCGCATGACAAGAACGACATCGTTATTGGCTCGCTTTCCTGCAATTCGAATCAGGATCGTGGAGATCGCGATGCGATGGTTGCCAATCTCAAGAAGCAGGATCCCGATATGATCTTTTTCGCAGGCGATCAGACCTATGACCATACGGAGCACACTGCCGGTTGGTTGATGTGGGGAATGCAGTTTCGCGAGATCATTAAAGACCGTCCGGTTGTGACGATTCCCGACGATCACGATATCGGTCAGGGCAATCTTTGGGGCGAAGGTGGCGTGCGTGCGTTGATCAAGGCGGGTAACGATGGCGGGTACTACTATCCGGCGGACTATATTCGCATGGTGGAACGTTGCCAGACCTGGCATTTGCCAGATGCGTTTGATCCGGCGGCTATCGAGCAAGGTATTGGCGTTTATTATACAAGCTACAATGTCGGTGGTATCGACTTCGCGATCATTGAGGATCGGAAATTTAAGACTGGACCGAACGGCGAGATTCCAAAGATGGGACCGCGCCCGGATCATATCAATGAACCGACTTACAAGCGTTCTGCGGTGGACGTGCCTGGGTTGAAGCTTTTGGGGGATCGTCAGCTTTCGTTTCTCGAAAATTGGTCGGAAGACTGGACTGGGGCAGATATGAAGTGCGTTTTGTCTCAGACGAATTTCGCGGGAGCCGTGCATTTGCATGGACGGTTCGAGGATCGCTTGCTAGCGGATCTTGATAGTAATGGCTGGCCGCAAACAGGGCGAAATAATGCTCTGCGCGAAATGCGCAAGGCGATGGCTTTCCACTTGGCTGGGGATCAGCACCTTTCGGTCGTAACGCATCACGGCATTGAGAACTTCCGCGACGGACCGGTGACGTTCGTGAGTCCGGCTCTCGTGAATAACTACTACTCCCGCTGGTGGTGGCCGGAAGGCGGCGAAGCGGGAGCAAATCCAATCGAAGGGAGTCCGCTTCCTTGGACCGGCGATTATCTTGATGGCTTGGGCAACAAGATTACGATGGTGGCTTACGCGAATCCTGATCCGGAATCGAATCGTCGCGGCGAGCGCGATCCGAATGAAGACTGGGCAGATGGATACGGGTTGGTTCGTTTCGATAAAAAGGATCAAAGCGTTGTATTCGAATGTTGGCCACGGTTCGCCGATGTGAGCAAGGGCGACTCGGGGCAGTATCCTGGTTGGCCGATGGAATTCAATATGAGCCAAAATGATGGGCGTAAAGCTGTGGCTTATTTGCCAGAGTTGTCATTTAGGGGAATTACCAATCCAGTCGTGCAGATCGTCAATGAGGCGACCGGAGAAGAGCTTTATACGACTCGCGTGCAAGGCAAGAGCTATCGACCTAAGGTGTATGCGAAAGGCAAGTACACTGTACGCGTAGGCGAAGGGCGCCCGATTTTGAAGTCCGTTAGCGGCGTGCAATCGGTTTCCGCGGACAGCAAGAAGAAGCTGACGATATCGGTGAAGTAGGATTTTTTTTAACCACGGAGGACACGAAGGAACGGAGATTAGGTTGATCGGTTCTTGCTGAAATAGTAGGGCCGGTGCTTGCACCGTGCCGCGAAAGAAGATCTATCTTGAACTACGCGGCGTACCGCAAGCGACAGCCCTACGTCGAATCATTCTCTAATTCAAAGTTCTCCGTACCTTTTAGTTGAACGATATGCGTGATAGTAACGTTTTCTTTCTGGTTCTTTTACTCTTTCCTGTGCTTGCAATTCGGCGTCTTTCGCTGACTACGGATTGGAAGATTGTAATTGGGTATTTCGTTGGCATTTCAGTTTTGACCTACGCGTTTTATTGGTGGGATAAGCGTCGGGCGAAGTCTGGGGGGCGGCGAACGCGGGAAATGACATTGCATCTCTTTGAGCTCATTGGCGGTTGGCCAGGGGCATGGCTGGGACAGCGTAAGTTGCGGCATAAGACCTCTAAGAGAAGCTATCAAATTGTCTTTTGGATCATTATCATAGTCCATCAAGCAGTAGCCTTCGATATCCAGCGGGGCGGGAAGTGGTTAAGTTCGTTTTACTTTCAGTTTTGAAAGTTGGGGCTTAGCTCATTTTAGTTAAATGAGCGCTAAGTCTTCAATTCTGATAGTAGCACGGGCATCTTGCCTGTGAAGAAACAGGCTGGAAGCCTGTGCTACTCTTTATTTAACTAAGTAGAGTTGCGCGCTGTAACGTGATTGCTGATTCGCGATTTATCGGGCGCAGCTGATGCAGACGACGGCGTCGGGCATGGCTTCGAGGCGTTCGTAGGCGATTGGAGAAAGGCAGTAGGCGCAGTTTCCGTAGGTGCCTTTTCCGATTCGTTCGAGAGCGCTTTGGAGGTGTTCGAGTTCCTCGCGCAGCCTTCGTTGCTGAGCGAGGATCATTTGCTGGGCCTGCATCGAATCAAGTCGGGAGAGGCGACCGATAGCTACGTCGGGGGCAACCGGCTTCGATTCGGGGTCTTCCTGGGCTAGGAAGGTTTCGATCTCATTGATACGCTCGTCGATGATTGAGCGAATCTTGGCGAGTTGATCGGGGGTCATGTGGTTGAGTGAAGCGCATGTTGTTGATTGGGTGAAGCTCGAATATTTAATCGGAGTGGAATTGAGGGAATGAGGATTTTTTTAACCACTGATTACACTGATGGACACTGATGTTGATTTGGGATGTGGGAGCGTGATGAAATATAAAACATTAGGGACGAGTGGAGGTTTGGGAACCGCTGAGAACACGGGTGTAGAATTGAAGTTTGGGTGATGGGTTTTTACTGTTTACGTTTATCAGTGTCCATCAGTGTAATCAGTGGTCGGAAATATAATACAGGATCTGTTGGGTTGGTTCCTGCTCTTGGGGAGCGAAATCTTGTTTGCTGGAGGCGATCTCTGTTTGTATTGGGCTTTGTTTTGCATACGCGGTACGGCGCAAGCCCCGACCCAACGGACTGCATTGGTTATTCCTCCGATACTATGCTGGCTTTCTTTTAGGATAGTTGGATTTAATTTGATATTGAGCTCAATTTGGCTGTTGTTTTGGGAGTAATGAATTTGAAATCTGCCCCTCTTTTCTTTTTCCCTTTAATCGCATTGTTGTCCTGCTTCGGACAGGAAGCTGAGCTTGATCGTCCAAATGTTGTATTCATTTTCGTGGATGATCAGGGTTATTATGATTTAGGGTGTTATGGCGCTACTGAGTTTAAGACGCCTCGGATCGATGCGATGGCGGATGAGGGTGTCCGATTTACGGATTATTATGCGGCTGCTCCGATTTGCAGTCCTTCTAGGGCGGGGTTGCTTACGGGAAGTTATCCGCGCCGCGTCGGGATGGAGACTTGGGTGCACCGCGCGGATTCGCGGCGTGGTCTGAATCCGAGCGAGTTAACGCTTGGAGAGTTGTTTCAGGATAATGGATACGCCACCACGTGTATCGGAAAATGGCATCTCGGATTTTATCCACAGTTCTTGCCTGAGCAGCAGGGCTTCGATTCTTACTTCGGGTTGTTGCATAATTTGGATCCGGTCGAGATTGTGTATTTTGAAGATATTGGGGGCGTGCCGTTGATGAGAGGCGATCAAGTGGTTAAGCGTCCGGCTGATCCTTCGGAATTAGCCAAGATCTATACGGATGAGGCCATCGCTTTTATGGAGAAGCAGGGAGAGAATCCTTTCTTTCTCTATCTTCCGCATACGATGCTGCATAATCCTCTGGGCGTGAGCGAGCCGTTCAAGAGTTCGTCGGAGTTTGGTGAATACGGAGACGCTATTCAGGAGATGGACTTTCATGTGGGTCGTATATTCGATGCTTTGAAGCGATTGGGAATCGAAGACGATACGATCGTGGTGTATGCGTCGGACAATGGCCGAGGACCCGGAAGGAATAAGGAGCAGCCGATTCAGGGTCGAAAGCTGTCGACCTACGAAGGCGGGCTTCGCGTGCCGGCGATTGCTTGGGGACCTGGCGTGGGAATTCGTTCGGGGCATGAGTCGTCGGCAGTCGTGGCTGCGATGGATTGGTATCCAACTTTGGCTTCGTTTGCGGGGATTCGGGTGCCTGAGGATCGCGTGATTGATGGGAGAGATATTAGCCCATTATTGTCTGGGAAAACGGATACTGTGCCGTCGCCTTTGGCTGGACTGTCGCTTAATGCGGACGTACCTCTGAGGCGGTCTTGGGATCAGGCAGGAGAGTGGGCGCCGTTGTTCGACCGAGACGAGTACTTGCAGGCGTTTTTCTATCACGGCAGTTACGGGGCTTTGGCTGCGGTGCGCTGGGATAAGTGGAAGCTCGTATTGAATCCGACGCCTAAGCTGTATGATTTGGAGGCGGATCCGGGAGAATCGAAAACGGTTCGGGATCAGGCGATTATTCGCAAGCTTCGAGGTATGGCGATTACGTTCCAGGAGGAGATGAGCGCCGATGCGCGTCGCAGTGGAATTGTCGCGAAGTAGAGCGGGTGAGGATTGGGTTGACTAAGAACCTCTCGACGCGAGAACCCATGACTTAATTGATCATCTCCCAGCCAAAATTCAAAGCTTCTCTCAATCTCTTTCTCATCGGTGGCAAAGACCACTCGAAGATCGAAATCATCAGTGTAAATCAGTGTCCTCAGTGGTAAAAGGTCTTCCAATACCCGTATATCGAGCCAACGAACACGTTTTTTAAAACCACTGAGGACACTGATTTACACTGATGCCAATAAACCGAAAATAGTCGGAATGAAGCGCGAAACAGTAAGGGTTACTTGGCTCTCCTTTTACCTGAGAACTTACGATCTGAATAATACTAGATGACCTTTTTGATTGGATCTATTCGGGTCTGCGAAAAAGGCTTTTGACTGAGTCGGCGCCGGTGATAGGTAAGGGCCTATGAAAATGCCCCTTATCGTTTCACTATTGCTGATGGTATCGCCAGTCATTTCGCTTGATGCCGCGCTGGATCCGAAGGTCGTCGCGGAATCCGAGAAGGCAAATGCATTTTTCGACCGAATCTACAATGAGAAGGTGGGTCGTTTCCCGGAGTGGCAGACGTACCTCGGGATCAAAAAGGACTATGGGGATTGGAATAACGATTCGGATGAGATCGAATTGCGTGAGTTGGAGATTACGAAAGAAAATGTGGAGTGGCTGAAGTCGTCGATCGACTATGGCCTTCTCGATCTTCAGACGAAGATCAGCTACCGGTTGGCTCTTCAGAATGCGGAAGATGCGGTCGGCAATTTCAAGTATCGTCTTTATAACTACCCGGTGAATCAAATGTTCGGGCGTCACACCGATATCGCTTCGTTTTTAATCAATATGCATTTGGTAACGGACGCGAGCGATGCAGAGGCCTACGTTTCCCGTTTGAATGGAGTTGAGCAGGTGTTTGAGCAATTGCTCGAGAATCTAAAGCTGCGCGATGAATTGGGAGTGATTCCGCCGAAATTCGTATTCCCGAGGGCGATAGAATCGTGTCGCAATATTATATCGGGAGCGCCTTTTGACGAGTCAGGAGAGGATTCGGCCTTGTGGGGAGATTTTAGGAAAAAGCTGCAGGCTCTTGATATGGACGAGCCGCAGAAAGTGATGCTTCAAAAGCAAGCTACCGAGGCTTTGGTCGAGGTCGTTAAACCCGCTTACGATCGTTTAATAGCCTTTCTCGAAAAGCAGGAAGCTAAAGCTACGACGGATGACGGTGTATGGAAATTCAAGGATGGAGGAGCCTTTTACGACGAAGCATTGCGACTGACGACCACGACTAAATTATCGTCCGATGAAATCCATAAGATCGGTTTGAGCGAGGTTTCTCGGATTCATGACGAGATGCGGGAAATAATGAAGACGGTTGGGTTCGATGGGGACTTGCAGGCTTTCTTCGAATTCATGCGAACCGACCCGCAGTTCTATTATCCGAATGACGATGAAGGGAAGCAGGCTTACCTTGATCGGGCGGTCGCGGTTATCGATGATATGGAGGGCAGGCTGGATGAGCTGTTTCTGACGAAGCCAAAGGCGGAGCTTATCGTGAAGCGCGTGGAGTCATTCCGCGAGGAGTCTGCTGGCACTGCTTTTTATCAGCGACCGGCGCCAGATGGAAGTCGCCCTGGAACCTATTATGCGAATCTCTTCAATACCGCGAATATGCCGAAATACAAATTGGAAGCTTTGGCTTATCACGAAGGGATCCCCGGGCACCATATGCAATTGGCTTTGGCGCAGCAGTTGGAGGGAATTCCGAAGTTTCGAAAGCTAGGCGGGTACACCGCTTACATCGAAGGCTGGGGTCTCTACTGCGAGCAGATTCCCAAGGAGATGGGTTTGTATGCGGATCCATACTCTGATTTCGGGCGACTCAGTATGGAGCTTTGGCGAGCGTGTCGTCTGGTCGTGGATACTGGAATTCATGCGAAGCGTTGGACACGCGAGCAGAGTATCGCCTACTATCGCAAGAACACGCCGGATACGGAGCGCGATTGTATCCGAATGGTAGAACGGCACATCGTGATGGCATCGCAGGCAACGGCTTACAAGATCGGGATGCTTAAGATTTTGGAATTAAGAGAAAAGGCCAAGAAAGCGCTGGGGAGTCGGTTCGATATTCGCGTGTTTCATGACGTCGTTTTGCGTGGAGGCCCGCTGCCGCTTACGGTATTAGAGCAAATGGTCGACGAGTATATCGAGTCGGAGTCGTGAGATTGGCCGCTACCTTTTTAATACCTCGGGGATTGCTCCGTACGTGTCAACTTGAGGAGTAAGCCGCAGATTACAAAATACTTGGGGGCCGGTAATTCGAGTTTCGGTAACCTTGCGATGCGTCCCAGTATAAGTTTCGATCGGTGAATCGGCATTATTCTGTCACAATGAGTCGCCCGCTCGCGGTTTCCCGCATCAACCGTCTTCGTTCTTCGAACTACGCCGAGTCGTGAGCTCGCGATTTCGAGCCTTTTGTCCGCGGAGTGGGCGATGTTAAACACTCACCTTCTGAAGCTCCAGCCCGTTCAAATCCTGCCTCGAGTCTAGACGACGAATCGAGGAAGGTCGTAAAAAACACCATTTCGAACAACGCTCGTTTCTTGCTTGTTGCCTCTACGATGCAAATAGGTGTCTCTTCGAGACAATTGGTTCGAATTGATTGGAGCGAATTCGATTAGGTCCAATCCTTTTGCTTCCTTTACAGCTTAGGGAAGTCCCTCCATTTAAAGCTCTGTGGGATTTGGTCTTTCCCCTCGAGTTGCTTCGGAGTTTTTGCTGGTTGCTCTCTTGCTACGCGGTCTGATTTTGTTTCGCCATCTGCGCTCCGCTCCGTCAGACGATTTCACTTAAGTTGACACGTATGGGCTTATCCCTGGGATGCGTTATTCGTTATCGACCTACCTATGCCGAGGATTTTTTGTGGACTTTGTGGAATTGGCTTCTACGGACCGACGCTTGGAGCACGTAAGAGGCGACAAGTGCTTGAAATGATGCACATATACCAATCTGGGGCTTACTCTCACCTCGTATTGACATAAATCCTAAAGGTTTTGTTGACTTTTTGTGAGCAAAATAAGTTCTTTGCGCACAGAAAACAAAAACTATCGTGCGAAACAATAAATTCATCTCCCCGTTTTTCCCTCCTAGAGCTCCTT
>JBNMOQ010000215.1:0-9058 GCA_051275055.1 Candidatus Pelagisphaera sp. | reverse complement strand
GAGCTTCGCCGTATTGGAGATAGCGCGACATCGCCTCCCATTTGCCAAGGGCGTAGCCCACGGCCTTTCGCATATCGCTCTTGGGGAGGTATCGATTCCTGCGTAGCTCGATCGCCTTGCCGAGCCGCGCGAAGATCATTGAGCTTTCGCTCGCGGGTGACAGTGGAAGACCACGTCGCGCTGCGGAGCAGAAGGCGGGGCGATCAGAATCGCAGCGTCAATATTCTTTCTGGAAACGTATTTGCGGCAGATGGTGACGATCTTCACCAATTTGGGCGGAACGATGTCTAGCTGTTCGGCTTTCTCGCTTCCAATCTCGCGATAGTCGTCGGGGTCGGCGAGGACTTCGGGTGGATCGATATACACAGTGCGCTCCTCTATGCTCTCGGGCAGGCGAATGCGCCCGTGACCCGGCTTGCGGGAACTAGGCTTCGCTTCGGTGCCGCTATAACGGGTGAAGCAGGTTACCATAATTATCAATTGCTTTCTCCTTGTTCGTATGCAATACTCAATAGTAGTTAAACAATGACCAAGATAATTGAGTTTTTTGTAAAATGGCCGATTACGACCTTGGTGACACTGGCCATCATCGGCATATCGATTTCGCTTCTACCCTTGGTTAACTTATCTGATTCCCTCCTCAGGTCCAGTGCACTTAACGATGCAAAACTATTCTCAAGATCTATTGATAATTTTCGAACAGTGTATACTGAAGATGTCGTAGACAGATTGAAAGATTCTGGCATAAAGTTTAGTCACGACTATGCGGAAAAAGAAAACACCATTCCACTACCTGCCACATTAACAATAAAACTAGGGGAAAAAATAGGGACACCCGGGAATGAAATTGGAGCTAAACTATATAGCCCGTATCCATTTCCCTGGCGCGAAGAAGAAGGTGGATTGCGGGACGATTTCTCCAAGCAGGCATGGGAAAGTCTTAATAAAAATCCAGATACCCCATATTATGCGTTTGAACAGATTGATGGAAAATCGACATTGCGATATGCGACTGCTGACCTGATGAGACCTAATTGCGTGGATTGCCACAATGCTCACCCTAATACTCCAAAGAAAGGATGGAATACAGGCGATATTCGAGGTATCTTGGAAATCTCACGCTCTCTAGATACCACAGTTGCAAACTCAGACGCGCTAGTCAAAAAGACCTTCTCGATAAATGCTATAGTCACTATTCTTTTCCTTACCATTTTAGGAACAGTAATGTTCGGCTTGAGGAACTATACGATCGGTATGGCCTCTATCGAAAAGATGAAACTCGAAAATGCTTCGGCTTTAAATGAAGCTAAAACCAAAAGCGCGTTCTTAGCCAACATGAGCCACGAAATAAGGACTCCAATGAATGGCATAACTGGAATGATCGATTTATTGGCCAAGAGTACCAAATTGGATCAAACTCAAAAGGAATATGTAGCCACTATTCAACAATCGTCCAATGGGCTACTAACTATTTTAAATGATATCCTAGATCTTTCTAAATTGGAATCGAGGCAAATGCAGCTCCAATATAGCGATGTCAATATACGCAATATTACGAAATCCGTTCAGGCATTGTTTTCACCCAGAATTATTCAAAAGGGCCTTGGGATAAGTATCATATTTAGCGATAATTTGCCTGAATCGATTCAGACCGATCCAATTCGTTTATCTCAAATTTTTTCAAATTTGTTGGGCAATGCCATAAAGTTCACTGACAAAGGGGGAATTGAAATAAAATTATCAGTAGCGGACAAGGGACCTGACCCTATAACGATTAAGGTTGAAGTCATTGACTCTGGGATTGGTGTTTCCAGCATTGATCAGGAAAAGTTATTCAATCATTTCCAGCAGGTGGATCAAAGCTCTACCAACTTATTTGAGGGCACAGGTTTGGGTTTAGCTATAAGTAAAAACCTGGTTGAATTGTTCGACGGTGAAATTGGCGTCATTAGCTCTAAAGGAAACGGTAGTAATTTCTGGTTTACATTTAAAGCGGTCGTTACATCAAAGACTCAAAAAAAGACCGATAAACCCAAAGAGTCATTAGAGTGTGGCAATGAACCATCTCAACCAAAATTTAAAGCACTCGTTGTAGATGATTCAGATGTAAATCGATTCGTCGCATCAAAAATTCTAACTTTCCTAGGTGGTCATACAGAACTGGCGGACAATGGAAAAACGGCCTTGGAGATGCTGGATAAAGAGTCCTATGATATCATTTTCTTGGACATCAAAATGCCAGTAATGGATGGGGTTGAGACAACGCGAATTATTCGTGAGCAATACAAAGATGCACCCCCAATAATTGGCCTGAGCGCCAATGCGATGGAGGGCGATTTGGAGAAATACATAGCGTTGGGAATGGACGATTATATGTCCAAGCCAATTACGGTAAATGGAGTAAGCGAAAAGTTAGCCAAATGGCTCTGAAATCATTGGGCCGCCTGGACAATTTCGTAACAAACCTGACCGGGTGGATGCAGCCAGATTTGGTATTTATAATTTTCGAACATCTACAAGCTAAACATACCCATATTTGCCTAAGGAAATAGCCATGGGAATCATGAACTTCGACTGCGGACTCTGAGCGAACATTAGCGGAAGCAGCCCAACGAAGGTCGTTAGCGACGTAAGCAAGATTGGTCGGAAACGCCGAACCCCAGCCGCTCTCGCGGCGTCGCCGATCGATTCGCCACGCTTCACAGCTTCGCTGATAAAATGGATCATAATTAGACTATCGTTCACCACAACCCCAGACAAAGCGAGGAATCGCCAACAACACGTATACGCCGATGATCACCAGCATCGTATTGAAACGAATATTACGAGCGTCCTCTTCAGCCTGGAGCGCATTGCCAGACTTTACGTAATTCATGCCCACATACTGACCTACAAAGTTCGGCAGAAACTCCTGTTCTAGCTCGAATACAATCGCATCGACATCGAGTTCGTCCGACTCCGCATTGGCCGTAACGCTTAGTTGACGCTTTCTATCGATACGGTAAATCGACGGCAGGCTTTTCCCTGGTTTAATCTCGGCTACCGTATCGAATGGAACTTCCGATCCGTTTGGCGTCCGAATCATCATCGAATCCAAGGTCGCTAGCGATTTGTGCTTAGATTCTGGATAACGTATTATAACACGGACATCGTCTCTTCCACGCTGAATTCGCTGAGCCTCCGTCCCGAAAACGCCTGCCGCAACCACCCCCCCGAATCAAATCGGAACAATTGACGTAGCGGAGCGAAGATGGCGGAGCAATTTCCTATCAACCGATCAACCAACCAATCCTTGCCCTTTATCGCTGCCACGTGCTCGACCAACAAGTCGTTCGCCCGCCCACTTCATCGCGTTCCAAAGTCTTCCCCGTTTTCGGGCAAATACCGCCCGCTTTCCAGCGATGTCGAAAGAGCCACGACTTAGGCGGATCCGTGTAGTCCGGAGCCACATACTTCATTGCTCCGCGGCAAACGAATCGCAGAGCTTCGAACAGCGCCTTTCGCTCCTGTTCGTCTAACGAAGAGACTCGACGATCCGGTCGAATCCTCGCTCTCCAGAGTATTTCGTCCGCCATCCAATTTCCAACGCCAGGAAAATGCTCTTGAAAGAGCAATAGCGACTTCAATACCGCTCGACTGCGACGATCCAGAATTCTTCCAAAATATTCGTAGTCGAATTCCTTAGACAGAATTTCCGGCGGCAACGCCTTCCATTCCGCCGGCATACCATCGCTTTCGAATAATTCGATTTTTCCAAATTGCCGAGAATCATTAAACACCAGCCACCCAACACCAGTTTTCAGAGCCAAATGATCGTGCTTCTCCAAAGCATCGCTCTCTTCCCTCACCAAAAGTCTCCCAGTCATTCCTAGGTGCACGCCCAACCAACTCCCTTGAGAAAGCTCGAACAACATCCGTTTCCCATGAGTCCTCGATCCGATCAATCGTCTACCCGTCAAAACTGTCCGAACACGATCTGCATCGCTATCCCGAAAGCATCGCGTTTGCCCGTGCGTTTCAACAGCAGTCACTCGACTGCTAATTCCCAGGTTCCAGCGAGAACAATAATACGCGACTTCCGCTAGTTCCGGCATCGATCAATTTCCCGATAGTCCGAAACCCACCTTACTTCACAATCCACTTGTAGTGATACGAGCTCAACATTCTCGGTTCATCATCCGTTACAGCCACAACATCCTCGATACGGCAACCTCCCAGACCTGGATAGTACAAACCTGGCTCAACCGTCACGACCGAATCGCGCTTGAGCTTATAGTTGACGCTAGATATGCGCGGAGCCTCGTGCACATCCAACCCCAGGCCGTGACCCGTGCCATGAAAGAACCCAACCGCACCATTTTCGGTCCGCTCGGTCTTATAACCTCGTTCGTCGAAATAGTTTACGATCGAAGTGTGAATTGCCTTTCCGTTCACACCCGTAGTCACCTGTTCGACAGCCTGCTTCTGAGCTCCACCAACAGCGGCAACCAAAGCCCGTTGGGCATCGGAAGGCGTACCCTTCAAAAAAGTCCGCGTCATATCGCCATGATAGCCAGTTTTGGATACGCATGGAAAGACATCCACAATAATCAGTTCATTCGCCTTAATCGGCCCCGAACCATTGCAATGCGGATCGCAAGCTTGATCCCCGCCAGCCGCGATTGTATCCAACGAAACTGCCCCAGCCATCAAACAAGCGACTTCGATAATCTCCCGCAATCGCTCCGAAGTCAGGCGCTTGCCATCAAAATAAAGATAGCCCCGCTTTATCGCCGATGCCTGAAGAGCTTTATCCGCCGCACGAATCCCAATCGCACTGCAACGATTGCCCTCTTTTAAGTGCAAAATCTCTTCTTCGGACTTCGTTTCCCGAGCTGGAAAAATGGTTCCTTGCGCAGCCTTAACCTCAAAGCCCAAATCTCGGAGTTCAAAAGCCAACCACGCAGGGAAGTCGCCCGAGACTCTGAATCCAGACATTCGATACGCCTTACCCAAAGTCGCAATCACTTCGGCAATCCCCACATCGGATCGACGAAAATGCTTCCGAGCATTGGCCATCCACTCTTCAAGCGACAAGATCGTGTCGAACGCCGACACCTTCAAGCCCCGCGAAAACTCCAACTGGCTCAAAACAGCATAACTCTTCGCGCCCTTCTTAAACGAAATGAATGCATCCGGAACTCCAAATTTGCCAAGATACAATTGATCCGAAGAAGTCCGCGTATCCGCGTACATCAATATAGGAAATGACGCTTTACGCCGTGAGGAAGACTTCGGTTTGGCCATGCAACAACCCAACAAAGCCCCCCCCACAATGTAAAGGTATTCCTCTAACGCTTTCACCATCGACCAAACCGAGCCATCAATTTCCCATTGCCCCTTCACCCTTCACCCTTCACCCTTCACTCTTAAAATGCTACTCCTCAAACTATCCGCCCTAACCCTCCTTTTCACAACCCTGGCTGCTCGGCAACCCAACGTCGTCATCATCCTCACAGACGACCAAGGCTGGGGCGACCTCAGTGTCAGTGGAAACGCCAACCTCGCGACGCCTCACATCGATTCCCTAGCCGAACAGGGAATCACGATGGAAAATTTCTACGTGTGCCAAGTCTGCGCTCCCACTCGTGCTGAGTTCCTCACTGGCCGCTACTATCCGCGTACCGGAGTTAGTGGCGTTTCCCGTGGACAAGGTCGACTCAATCCCGACGAAACCACCATCGCCGACATTTTCAAAGAGAACGGCTACGCAACCGGAGCATTCGGCAAATGGCACAACGGCACCCAAGCTCCCTACCACCCGAACGACCGTGGTTTCGACGAATACTACGGATTCACTTCCGGACACTGGGGTCACTATTTCAGTCCGCCTCTCGATAACAATCGCCGCAAAGTCCGTGGCAATGGATACGTCGTCGACGACTTTACTGATCACGCGATCGACTTCATCAAAGACAACCGCGATCAACCGTTCTTTTGCTACATCCCCTACAATACGCCTCACTCGCCGATGATGATTTCCGACGAATTCTACGGGAAATTCGAAGGTCAAGAACCTGCCCAACGCCATCGAGACCCAAAGGTAGAAGACGTCATGATGACCCGGGCAGCCTTGGCTATGTGCGAGAACATCGACTGGAATGTCGGCCGCATTTTAGAAACCTTAGATCAGCTCGAACTGAGCGAAGATACGATAGTAGTCTACTTCTCGGACAACGGTCCCAACTCGTATCGTTGGAATGGCGACATGAAGGGCCGTAAAGGAGCCATCGACGAAGGCGGCCTCCGCTCGCCGTTCTTTATCCGTTGGCCGAATTCGCTGCCAGCCGGAAAAAGCGTTTCTCAAATCACTGGTGGCATCGACCTCCTACCGACCCTTACGCAACTCGCAGGCATCACTCCCAAAATCGCCAAAATCCTCGACGGTAGGAGTTTTAAGCCGCTCCTTTCAGGAACCGATTCAAACTGGCAGTCACGTTCGCTCTTCGCCATCAAAGGCAGCCAGGTAAGCGTTCGCACACAACGCTTTCGCTTGGATGCGAAGGGGCAGCTATTCGATATCAATGCCGACCGTGGCCAGCACACCAACGTAGCCAAGAGCCACCCAGCAATCGTCAAAGACCTTCAAGCCCAGGCCAACGCTCACAAGAAAACCATGCAAGCCGCGTTCGCCCAATACGCCGACCGACCCTTCACCGTCGGTTACGCTCCATCGACGACTTTGCCCGCTCGCGACGCCGAACCGCACGGAACCATCCAACGCAGCTCGAAAGCTCCCAATAACTCCTTCTTCACTCATTGGACCGAAACTGGCGACTCTATCACATGGGACATCGAGGTCGGTGCCAATGCAAACTACGAAGCCATCGCCTACTACACCTGCGCCGCAGGAAACGAAGGCGTAACATTGAAGCTATCAATGGAAAACGCCGGCTCCACCAAAGCCAAAGTGACCGAAATCTTCGACCCGCCCCTCTACGACAAATCGCTCGAACGCATGGCCGAATCGCACTACTTCGTAAAAGACTTCAAACCCCTCGCCCTCGGCAAAATCAAACTTTCAGAAGGCCGCGGTCTGCTCCGCCTCAGCGCTCCGAAGATTCCAGGTACGCAAGCTGTGGACATTCACTCGATCGAGTTACATCGGATCGAGCCGTAGACCTTGAGGTAGGGCTGTTTGTCCCAAGCAGCCGTGGAAGCTTAATTCAGATTCGCGAAAAAACGCGCCGCCCCACCAACCCATGTTATTCCCCCTGGCACTAATTCCTCACCCCAATAAAAATCGCGGGATAAACCCGCTCCTACAACTGCCTAGTTTGACTGTAGGAGTGGCCTCGGCGATGCGGCCCTACCAATCACAATCAATTACTTGCAACCGAAGGGAGTTTATCCACGAAACCTGCATCGGTTCGTTTCAGTTCTTTGATCGCTGTTTTCCGGTAACGCTTGAGCAGATCCGCATAATTCGCATCCCCGGCCAAGTTGCGTAACTCATCTGGGTCGCTGACCAAATCGTATAACTCTTCCGTTTCTCCTTCGATCAACGTCCGCACATACTTGTAACGTCCTTGGCTCAGCAATACATACCAAGGAACTCCAGGTCCATGATACAATTTCGGATCACTTTTATCCGGTATGGAATCCGTATCCGATCCATACTGCTTAGCCGTGTGTACGAGCAGTGACGGTTTTCCCCACGGCGCTTCAGGATCCTCAATTAGCGGCGACAAATCGTGTCCATGCATTTCCCACGGCTGCTTCAGCCCGGCCATCGAAAACAAGGTAACCGGAATATCCACCGCCGTAACGGGCTCTGAAACCACCGTACCTCGACTGCGATTTCCTTGAGCCATCGATTTCGGCAATCGAAATACCAACGGTGCCGCGATCGTCGCGAAATACGGGGCAACCTTGGATTTCATTCCATGCTGTCCCCAAGCGAAGCCTTGATCCGAAGTGAAAACGATTAGCGTATTTTCATCCTGCCCACTATCCTTAAGCGCTTCAAGCAATCGCCCCACGCCTTCGTCGATCGCCAACACACCTTGCTGATATTGACGTACCCAATCCTTCAAAGGGCGACCTGGCAAATCCTGCATTCCCACCGGCACTTTTCCTAAACGAGCTTTTTCCACCGGCTCCCCATTGTCGCCAGGCTCCCAAAATGCCATATTGTTTGCATACTCGGGCTTGCCGGTACGCGGGGCGTAAATGTCGGCGATCCGCGGAGTCGTAGCATCCGCATAATCATCCAAGTGACGCTCGGCCGGCGTAAACGGCGCATGGACCGCTCCGTAGCAAAGCCACAAATACCACGGCTTTTCAGGATCTCTCTTATCGCCGTTAATGAAATCGACCGCCCAGTCCGTATACACGTCCGTCGTGTACCCTTCCACGTTTACTGGATCGCTTCCATCAAACTCGATCATTTGATTGTAATAGTAGTACGGCGAGTTTTCCGGATATTTTGGGCGATTCCAAACAATTTGGTGATCCCAGTCCCGACCGTATCCCGAATCCACCCCAGTGTGCCACTTGCCAATATGAGCCGTGTAGTAACCTTGTTCCCGAAAGCTCTTCGGCCAAAACTGACACAATTCCGGATCGTAAACATTCATCGGATTCGGCCCGGTCATTCTCAGCGACTCGACTTTATGCTGCTGTAGCCCTGTTAAAATCGACGCTCTCGATGCCATGCACCACGAACCGATATTCGCTCGCGTGAAGCGAACTCCTTCGTTCGCCAAGCGATCGATATTCGGCGTATTTACCCAATCATACGCGCCTTCGTAAGAACTGACCGTTCTCGTCGATTGATCATCGGTAAAGATGAATAGAATATTCGGTTTATCCGCTCCGACCGCAGCCAATGAAGCCCAAAATATTGCGAAAAAAGTTAGTCGTTTAATCATAAAAAAATCTTCTATTTCCATCGGTATCGTTTGTACAAAGGAATCGCTAGCAAGGCGATTGAGGCCACAACGAAGATCAAAGAAACCGGTCGTTGTATTATCGGCAAGTAGCTACCATTCGACGCCATCAAGCCCATCAATAAATT
>JBNMOQ010000214.1:0-9074 GCA_051275055.1 Candidatus Pelagisphaera sp. | reverse complement strand
TGCAGCTCGATTGCGTCCAATAATCAACTGCATCGCGAAACCCATTGAGCGGAGCCGTATACGTTCCATCAAAATCATAGAAGGTCTTCATTTCCGAACAACCAACTTCATAATTGAATTTCGGATACAGTTTCTCTTTATCTCGAAGCTTGGAGCACAAAAGCCGAATAAAGCGCTTCATATAGAATCGATTGCTTCGCTCCGTCAAACGATCCGATGCCCCCTTCAATTCGCAGGGAACACTAAACGCCGCGACTGCGCGAACCGACTCCGGAAGACGAGATGCCGCTTCTCCAAAATACTTCAGGGCTACATTACCTCCCAAGCTAAATCCGACTACATACACTTCGCCATATCGCTCGGATGCACGATCCAATACTTCGCTCAGCACACTGGTGTCCCCACTGTGATAAAACTTCTCGAGCCTATTCGGCTCGCCGCTACAGCCTCTCAGATTCAAAGCCCCTACTGCATAATTCGCGCTATCGAATGCCCGGGCCATAGCCTTTACATACGGAGCCCGGCTGTCGCCTTCCAAGCCATGGATCACGATACAGCAACGCGACCGAGGGTTCCGGTCCTTTGGCTTCACCCAATCGACATCCACGAAATCCTTGTCAGGCAGTTCGAATCGTTCGCGACGATACTCGATCCGCAGTCGCCTCCTGGTGACATTCGGCAGAATCGTTTGCCAATGCGGATTGGAAATCCACCAAGGCGAGCGATACGTCGATTCCGAGATTAAAGGCACTACATGCGAAGAAACGAATCAACCGCCTCCTCGCAAGCACTGATTCCCACCAATAGCTCGGCTTCATCTCAACAATCGCCAAGCCAAAGTTCTCTCCTAACAATTTCATGGCCCCAAAAGAGCCAGAATTTACAGTTTTTCCCAAATTGTCGAATAGGCGACTTGAAGCCCAGACACTAACCCCTACAACTACCCCCATGCAGGAGCGGGAAATGCAGAATCTGACAGAGTCCGAAGCGTACGCCCGAAAGCGTGCGCGTCTGTTAGAGATGCATCCAAGTGATATCGCTGCTGAGATCGAAGACCTAGAGCTCGACGAAATCCGCAAAGTTTTCCGGGACTTGGATGACGAAAAGACTGCGGACGTCATTCCCGAACTACCCCAAGAGCTCCAAACCGAGCTCATGGAAAACATGCGCCTCGAACGCGTCATGGAGATCATCCCCGAGATGCTCTCCGATGAAGCGGCCGATGCCCTAGGCGACGTCTCGCCCGAGCGTCTCCAGGACATCATGGAGAAGCTCCCGAACGAAGAGTTCGAGGAAATCTCCGATTTGATGGAGTACCCCGAAGATTCTGCGGGCGGGATCATGCAGAAGGAGGTCCATGCCATACGGGACTCTTTGACCTTGGCCGAAGCCCGTGAAGCGATTCGCAGAGACGAGGACGAAGACCAGGAAGACGTCAGCTCAATATACGTCTATGTAATCGACGAAACCGAACGTCTGAGGGGAGTTTTGCGCCTGCGCGACTTGCTCTTTCGCGATCTGCGCCTCCAGGCCAGTAAAGTGATGGTCACCGAAGTACGCTCCGTCAGCGTCAACGCCGACCAAGAAGAAATTGCCAATCTCTTTCAAAAGTACAACTACAGCTCATTGCCCGTAGTCGATGACTTCGGCAAACTCGTAGGACGCGTGACTTCCGATGACGTACTCGACGTCATCCAAGAGGAAGCCACCGAAGACATGCAACGCATGGTCGGTATCTCAGGCGACGAATCCGTAAACACACCTTGGAGAAAATCCGTCCGCAACCGCCTGCCTTGGCTTTGCGTCAACCTCTGCACTGGGTTCTGCATCGCTTGGGTCGTATCGATGTTCGAGCCGGCTATCGAGGAGTTCGCGATCCTAGCATTCTTCCTCCCGATAGTCGGACTGCTCGGCGGCAATGCGGGCAATCAAACCCTCACCATCGTCGTACGTTCCCTCGCGCTTGGAGAGATTGACGACGACGAATGGAAGCCGCTTCTTCTAAAAGAAGTCATCACCGGCTGCATAACTGGATTCGCAATCGGAACTCTGGCAGGTCTCGCATCCTGGCTCTGGATCGAAAAGCCAATCCTCGGAGTCGTCGTATTCCTAGCCATGCTTCTAAATATGATCGCAGCGGCACTGGCTGGAGTGCTAGTCCCCTTCGGCCTTCGTTCATTAAAAATCGATCCCGCTCTCGCTTCTTCGATCATGGTGACGACCGCAACGGACATGATTGGCTTTTTTATATTCCTCAGCTTAGCGACATTGGCGATCAATGCGTTCAGTCTCTAAATAACCAGACGAAAGAGCGCCGCTTCGAGGTCTTTCACCAAGTATTTAGAGATTTAAGACTCTCCCCAATTACTCGCGCGTAAATATTCAATAAAATCGTGCACGCCTAACCTCAGTTGTATTCCATTACTCCGATAACTCTCCTAACTTAGCGCCTTACAACAGCTTCAATCAATTTGAACACACTCAAACGATCCGATTTTAGCCTCTTGCGCTAATTTATTTCCTTTCTCATGTCCGTCTCCGTACCCGTAGAGCAAATTCATAAATACCTGAGTCATTCACTCATCAAAGTCTTTACGACGATGGCGCACGCCAAGTGTGAATTCATCGGGCAAGAAGCCTACAGCGGCAGCCAAACTCTCAGCCCCGCAATCGACCCAACCCGCGACCCCAGCACCCACATTTTTGCATCCTGCGTAGGTTTTGCAGGTGAGATCAACGGCGTTTGCTACCTTTTCATGGGCAATCGATTCGCCTATCACGCCGCGAAAAGGATCACCGGTCTCGATGACGACGAGCTCGACGAAGACACTGTACGCGACGTTTGCGGGGAACTAACCAATATGTTCGCCGGAACGTTCAAGAACTGCTTGGCCGATCTCGGACTCCCTTCCACTTTGACCATTCCGACCGTCATGCAAGGCAAACGCATGGCGATCAGCACCGCAGGAACCAACGATCAATTTCGCTTCTCTTTCAAAGTAGACGAGTTTCCGATCTTCGCCGACCTGCTGCTTTCGGATATCTAAGCGAATTTCGCAAATCGCCCCGCAAAGGTATCGAATTTGCAGCTAAGCAATCTGCTGATCCTGTTTCGGAACAATCCGATACACGCAGCGACGCGAATCTTTCATCAGATGTTCGGTCCGCTCAACGCTCACCTCATCTCCGAAGACCTGCTGGAACACGCTTAATTCCGCCGAGCAAAGGCCAGCGCAATTTTCCGCAGCTGCACAAATCGGGCAGTGATTCTCCACGAGATAACACGCTCCCGCTTCCCCCCGCTCGACGTCAGCCATATACCCTTCATCCGAACGAATCTTCGCTAGAGCTTTAGTCTGCCGAAACAAGGACGCCGATCGATCGACTTTCTTCGCGTAAAGATCAGCCTGAGCATCCCCTCGACGGCGCAACAACGCATCCATCCCTTCCGGGCCAATCGTCTCGTTCAATCCACTCAGCAGATCGAGAATCAAATCGCGATGGCGATCTGAAAAGTGGCGATTCGCCTTCTCCGTGAGCTCCCAGTACTTGGTCGGACGACCTTTCCCTTTCGACAAATCTTCCGAGATCACGTCTCCAGCCTCGAGCAACTCTCGAAGATGCTGACGCACAGCCATCGACGAGATGCCCAACTCCTCAGCCATCACATTGCTCGGCAATGAGCCTCGCATCTTCAGCTTGTTAAGGATTTCGCGGCGCGTCTCCCAATGGGCTCCTTTGTACTTACCGTCTTTCACTCGCTGCTTCTGGGGTTGAGATTTTGGATTCTTCGTATTCCTCTCCGAGATCCAATCGCATGTTTCTAAAGAATTTTCTTACCTTAAAAAGTCGAGCCTAAACACACCCCTAGACCGCAACGTAAATGGTCAAATCTACCTGAGGCTTCCCCCCATCAAACAACGCGACACTATCCCGATGGACATTCCGCGTTTCCGTGCTACTGTAAATAACTCGTAAACGCACAAACGATGGATGACCTACTAATAGTTCGAATGGCCGATCGCTCCAAAGAGCGGTTTTCCCGAAAAGCCCGAAGCGCAAACACCCCGGTCGGGATGCACATTGGACTCGTCGTGGGTATAGGCATCGGACTCATGGCTGCCTCGATTACCAATTCCAGCCCATTGTTCGGAATTACCGTCGGCACCGTTTTCGGACTCGTTTTCGGAACTATCGCAGGACGTCTTCTCAAACCGAAACGTCGTTACGAACGAATTCGACCCGCCTATTCCTACGAAGGCATGCCTATCGAAAACGAAGAAGGCGACGAATCCGAAGATCCGTCGCCAGAAAATGACCAATAAGCGATTCGCTTGCTAGCAGGTCGCTTTGCTAGAGGTTCTGAAAAATAAGACGGTAGAAATCGGGATGTGAAATCCAAGTCTGCCCGCTAATGATCTTACCGTCGATCACCGCTTCCGGTGTTTTCCATTTTCCGCCAGCCGCTTCCGCTTCCGGACGACAATGCTCATAACAGGTCAGGTCGACTTCGCTCAATAATCCCGCTGTCGCCAATATCTGGATACCATGGCAAATACTGTAGATCCACTTATCCTTAGCATGAAACTCCCGCACGATTTCAAGAACCTTGGGGTCATTTCTCAGGTACTCAGGAGCACGTCCCCCTATTAGCAGAATCGCTTCGTAATCGTCGACCACTACTTCTGAAAAATCCACATTGGACTCCGCTACGTATCCTGGTTTTTCGATGTAAGTATCCCAGCCAGGAGCAAAGTCGTGGAGGACCAAATTCAAAGGCCGCTTGGACGGAGCCGCAATATCGACTTCGTAGTTTGCCTCTTGAAAACGATGCAATCCATAGAGGACTTCATAGCTCTCGCCGCCGTCGCCGGTCATAATCAGTATTTTCTTGCTCATAATAGAATCCAATTGATTGGAGTGTGGTTAAATGGGTTGATCGATACTCGTTTTCTTCAACTGAGCCGCAAGCTTGAAACACTCGTTTTCAAGGCCAACAGACGCTGCTCCAAAAAAACATTTGCCACTAAGGGCCTTCTCTTTCTCCATCCCAGGCCAATTCCGGTATTTCCAATGCTCGATCGTCGCAAACTCCTATCAGAGATCTTTCGCTTCCTACTCGTAAGCGGAATCTCATTCACCATCGACGCAGGGGTGTACTTGGGACTAACTACTCAGTTCGACATCGATGGTTCCTGGGCAAAACGAATCAGCTTTGCCTGTATTTCGGTCTGGGGATACTTCGCTCATAAACATTTCACCTTTCGTCATCGAACTCTCAACAGGGCCGAACCTATTCGGTTCGCATGCCTCTATCTTACCGGCTGGATACTGAACAGCCTGGTTCACGATGGCACCATTGCCCTGGACCAATCATCCAAACCAGCCTTCCTCCTAGCCACTTTCGCCTGGGCCTGCTGGAATTTCGTTGGCCAAAAATGGTTCGTTTTCCGCGAGCCGAAAGCGGAATCCTAAAAACCCTTAGGATTGTAGTCGCTGAAAAGCGGCCGAACCACCCATCAAATCAGGTGGTTTCAATCTCATTCATAGAGGCCAGAGCGAACCCAACTCCGGAAGCGTGATTTCACTCCGAATATCTCCCCGTAAAGTACAGTTTCGCCCATTTTTGACGATTCTCTCGGTAACTAGAATTCCTTTAACCCGAGGACCAAACACCGTGAAATCGATCCAAACACAACTCCAACGAGCTTTCTCGCTCTGCATCGCCCTTCAAATCGTTGCCGTCATTTTCATGACCATCCCTCAATTAGAGGGAACCAGAACCAGTTTAGCGGAAATCCTAGGCCTCTCGACAAACCTGCTTTGGCTGCCGATTACCGCTCTACTCGCAATCGCCTTTTTCGGCGTTCTAAAAGCACTCGGACTCGTCGTAGCAAAACCAATCGAAAGCCTCGCTCGTCATGCCAGAGATGGAGAATCTGCTAACTACGTTTTCCAGAAGAAAAGTGTTCTCGACGAGGAAAACACCCTCAAACGCGTTTTTGAAAAACAATCGAGTAAAGTCAAAGAGGTCGAAGACCTATTCGAGGACCTAACAACTTCGCTGAAACAAGCGAACGAGCAAGTCGCCACTCATACCGCTCAAAGCGAACGGCAATCACGCGAAATCGAACAATACGAACAATCGCAATACGAACTGAGAGTCATTAACCAATCCCTCTCTGCGGAAAACGAAACTCTCCAATCTACCCTCAACACTGAACGCAAGACCAAGGTTGGCCGTGAAGTGAAAATGCGGGCCGAAGAAATTTACTCCCAAATGGAACGAGCAGTCGCTCAAGCATCTGCTCGCTCGATCTGGATCCCCAATTTAATCGAACAGCTCAAAGCGCCTACCGAAGCGATTGCCAACCTTGCGCAAAACCTCGAATCGAATTGGCAGAAAACTTCAATCGAACAAATTTCTGAAGAAATCGCTGAAATCTCCCTTCAAAGCGACCTTCAACGCGAGCTCCTTGGCAATCTTTCACCCGAAAAATTGCTAGCATCCGTTCCCGAAAGCGCACCTATTCTCGAGCCCGAAGCGGAAACCGAACCTACTCTCACAATCGAAGCTCCAGAAGCCGCTTCCGAACCCGAGCCTATTGTAGAAGAAACTCCTTCGTTCGAAATTCCTGCAGACAAATTCATTGAAGAAACTCCAAAAACCGAAGCAGTCGAAAGCGTAACGATCGAAGACGAACCAACTTACGAAGCGATTATTGAATCCGCAGAAACCGAATCGGAAATATCAATTTCGGAACCGGAACCTATCGAACTCGTACAAGAGTCTATTCCTGCTATAAACGAGAACTCTTCCGATCAAGCGATTGAAGAGGTCGAATCGCTCACGGCCCTGCAGTCGCTAGTCTTCGAACTAGTAAGCGACTATTCCAAAGAAGTCGAAGGCGTCAGTATCGACGCTGATTTCGAAGGCAAGGTCGACCTGGAAGTCGATGAAGAACTTCTCGAAAGCGTGCTTAGCAATTTGCTCGAGATCGCGATCTATCAGTGGAGAGAAGGTTCGGTGAAACTCAACATTTCGAGAAATGACAATGAAATCACTTTCGCAGTAAATTCAAAAGGCAAACCACTCGCCTACGGCGAATTCGACGAAACCCAGACCAACCGAATCGAGTCCGCTCTAGACCGCAAAATCTCCGTCGACATGCCCTCCGAAAACGAGCTTCGGATGCGCTACAAATACACCCCAGAAGAAAACTAGCCTCCAATCCCTACGCAGCCTCGATGGGCGCGTACGGATCGAGCTTCGGCTTCTTCCCATCATCCGGAGCCCTCGGAGTCCGCACAGGCACCTTGTACTCGATCCCATACTCTCGAAGCAACAAACGCGCTTCGCCAGATCCCGCATCGACCCACTCTTTAAGCCAAGCGATAATCGTATCTTCGTCCAAATTTGCAATCGGCCGGTCGAGGTTCAATCGCGCCAATTCGCCACGCGCTTCCGCATGCCCTTGGTTCGCCGCTACAATCAACCACCTCACTCCTTCGTCCAAATTCTGGTCAACTCCATCGCCCGCGACCAAGCGCTTCCCCCATTCGTACTGTGAAATCAAATACCCACCTTCTGCTGACACCTCCAACCATTTGAACCCCTTCGATTCACTTGGACGAGTACCGATTCCTTCTAACACGTATCCTGAAAGCTTATACGCCGCCAAAGCCGAATAAACGCGACGCACAGCAAGGTCGGCATTGCGGTTATCATCGTACAGAGATTTATAAAGGCTGTACGCCTTTTTAGGATTGGCCTTGGGGAAAACATGTTTCGCATGCAAATCCGCCAAGCGATAACGAGCTCCCAGGAACCCCTTCGAAGACAACTCCTCAAGAATTCCATAGGCCCGATCCGGATCATAACCAGACCAACTCGGATCCGCCAATAAGTCCGCATGCACAATCAAAGCCGAATAGTCCTGAGGCAATAGGCTCTGGACTAGGTCATGCGCCTCATACTCTCCCTCGATAGTCAATCGAGACGTATCGATCGGTCCTGGGTGATTCATGTATTCGGAAATCCAAAACGTCGCCTTGCCACGATTCTTAGGAATGCCTTTCCCGTAGAAATAATTCAAAGCCGTCGATTTCATCGAATGACGATCCCCCAAATCCGCTGCCTTCTCTCGCCAATAAGCAACTTCCACTGCATCGAAATCGGCCAAAAAACCTTCTTCGTAAACGCGAGACATTTGACTGCACGCCACAAGACTACCTTGCTCCGCCGATCTACCGATCCACTCGAGCCCCTTACTCACGTTACGCTTAACGCCCTTCCCTTCCAAATAGCAATTTCCGATATTGAAAGCCGCAGTAGGGTCTCCTTCGTCCGCAGCTTCCAAATACAGTTCGCTTGCTTTCCACTCGTTTTGAATCACATAGATTCCGACATTGTAAAAGACAGCCAAACTATTCTTGGCCACATCCAAACCCAACTCCGCGCTACGCGAGAAATGGCGAAACGCCTGCTCTACATTCGGCTCAACTCCTATCCCTTGAGCATAGCAAACCCCCATATGATGCAGCGCTAACGAATGGTTCTGAGCAGCCGCGCTCTTTAGGAGCCAAAACCCATTTTGGACATTTGCCTCTACAACGTCACCAGTCATGTAAAGAACTCCCATCGTGTATTGTGCCCGCGAATACCCTGAGTCCGAAGCCTCTTTGATCAACTCTACAAGTTTGGCTCTATCTTCCTCTTGATCGATCATCCATCCAACCATCTTCCGGCGAGCTAGACTAAAGAGAGCGCGGGCATCTTTTTCATCCGCCATTTCCAAGCACAAATCCTTCGCTTCCTCCGAGTTCAAAACTCCCGGACCGGTTTCACCATCCAACACAACCTGCGCCGCGTAGAGACCTTGACTAGCCGAAAGCTCCAGCAAATCCGCCACCTCAAATCGTTCGTCCTCAAACTGATCGTCCTCCCCCATAATGACCGCAAGATTGTACTGGGCGAGGACCCACCCCTGATACGCGGCATCCGCGACTAGGCTAACAGACTTTTCAAAATCTTGCTCCACCCCCAACCCTCGATAATATAAAACGCCCAACTC
>JBNMOQ010000213.1:0-9098 GCA_051275055.1 Candidatus Pelagisphaera sp. | reverse complement strand
ACATCACCATGCAACGCTGCATTAGCGATACGCGAGCTAGCTCTTCCGGGCTAGATGCGATACTGTCGGCGGCGGCGTTCAGTAGTGACCATTCTTCTTCGTTAAGGGGTACTTCAATCTTCATATTCTTAATAATCGGCTAAACCCTTGACGGCTTTAGGTAATTTTTCGGTTCGCACTGGGGTGCTTCACGGATTGGAGTGGGTTTTTGAGCGGATATACCTTAAGTCGATGAGACGATAACCGATTCTTAGCATGTCTTTCCTGCTTTAGCAGCGAGTATTGGCTTCAATCCCAGTACGAAATGACGATTAACAATTTCGCTAGTAGTGAATCGGATTATGATCTCTCATCCAATCAACCTCGAAGATATTCAACCAGAACTGGACGGCATAGCCGTGTCACCGCAGATCCTGCCGAAGCTGCAAGAGCTGATATCAGACTGTAATACGAACCCCGACGAGATCCGCGACATGATCCGATTGGATCCGGCGTTGAGCGCGATGATCCTCAAAACGGCGAATAGCGCGTATTTCAACCCCGGCTATCATATAGATAGTATCGATGATGGAATCATGCATTTGGGTTTCAGCGACGTGTATCAGATCGTCACGATGTTGACGTTCTCGGAGCTGTTCGCCGAGCCGTTGAAGACATACGGTATCAGTGCGGGAGATTTTTGGAGCCGTTCGGTAGCCTGTGCGTTTGCGATGGAGCGATTGGCTCGCAAGTATAGCGAAGATCCGGGCGTAGCTTACACGGTTGGCCTACTTCATGGAATCGGCATGGTTTTCCTAGAGCGCGAAATCAAGGATGCTTCGAATATTACGTTTAATGCTTCGCTTCCGGAAGACGTGGCTTTAGCCAAGGAAGAACTGGAAATTTTCGGAATCAATCACGCCAAGGTTGGCGCTGCGATGATGCGGGAATGGGGCTTTTCGGACGAAGTTGTGATCCCTGTCCTCAATCAATTTGAGCCGGCGCAAGCTGGAAAACACGAACGCATGGCTTGCTTGGTTTCTTTCGCCAAACGAATGATCAGTACGATTATCAACGACCCAACGAGTAGCGCGACTATTCCAGGGCCGGATCCTTTGCTTATCGCTTTGTTGCATCTTTCGAAGGAAGAGTACCTCAAAGTAGTCGATCAGCTACGAGCGAATTTCGAAAAGGCGGAAAGCTTAGTTACCGGAAAGACAGTGCATCGCCCAATGGAAGGCGCGCGAACTGGCGCCGTGAAGGACAAACTCAAAAAAGCGATAGCATCGAATCTTGGATACGGCCAAAGCGCTATCCGATCTTAAATAAAACCCACCCTCCAACTCTAACAAAAGCAATTTGACAAATGAGTAACGCAGAACTTATCGATTGGGAACAACTTGAAATGATCTTCGGCGAAGAAGACGAGGAATTCGACGTAGAAATGGGAGAGTTGTTTCGCGAATTCGTCGAAGACGGTCGAGAACGCCTCGTGGCGATAAAAGCCACGTCTTTCGATGCGAATCGAGATACAATCGCGAAGGAATCGCATCGTCTTAAAGGTTCTTCGAGCAATTTCGGGTTTCAGCGAGTCGCATCGTCGCTCGGGAATATCGAAGATAATATCGAGACGATTTCGCCGGAGGCGTATCAAGCGTCTTTGACTCAAGCCGAAGGGGACTTTTTCGCTTCGATTAAGGAAGTCGAAGCGAAATACGAAGCCTTGAATAACTAAGGACCGCTATAAGGCTGCTCGAATGTAGAGTGGCCTTTTTTGCGCGATCTCATAGGGGTCTTTCGGATTGCGGCTTGGCAAGTTTCTAGGAATTGCCTAGTGACGAGTCTATGAAATCGTTTCAAGAGGCGTTTGCATTGATCCTTATTGCTTTGGTTTGCGGTGGGGCGGCCTATTTTACGCATCCACTGGCGCCGTCGTTTGGTCTGGACGAGCTTTCGATTACTTTGGAAGAAGCGCAATCTGAACCGGAAGTATTTTGGATTGATGCGCGTACTGACGAGGATTTCGAGCGAGGACATCTCGACGGAGCGATCTTGCTGAACGAGGAACGCTGGGAAGATCTGCTAATCGATTTTCTCGATCGTTGGCCTCCAGACGCTATGGTCGTCGTTTATTGTTCGAGCCAAGCTTGCATGCGGTCGCATGAAGTGGCGGAGCGTCTTCGCGAGGAATTGGGCGTCGAGGAAATTTTCGCCCTCAAAGGAGGCTGGGAAACGCTGCTCGAGATGGGATTAGCGAAGGAGGGAGAGAAATGAAACTGTTCGCAAAAATCGTGTATTTGGCCTTGGGGGTGACGTTTGCTTGGGCCGGAGTTGCTAAACTGATCGACCCGTCGGCGTTTCTTTCGTCGATTCTGACGTATGAAGTTTTCGGATATACGTTTGCGGTGGCGGCGTCGCTATTCGTGCCGTACCTGGAATTATGCGTAGGATTTTCGTTGGCGACGGGGTTTTTGAGAGGAGGAGCTCGTTGGCTGGCTGGCGGAATGATCGTCGTGTTTTTGGTTTTGTTGATCCAAGCCGCAATGCGCGGTCTGGATGTGGATTGCGGGTGTTTTGGCTCGGAGGAGAAATCTTCGGAATCCGGTTTTCTTTGGCCAATTTCGAGAGATGTTTTGATGCTGGCAGCTTTATTCGTAGCGGTGATTTGCGAACGACGTGGGCGAAGAAAGGGTGATTTATGATAGCTGTTGGCAATCGATTGAATTTGGATTTCGAAGTGAAGGTGGGGATTGGTGGCGTAAAGACATCGCGTGCTTTCAAAGACCTGGTCGAAGGACCAACCCTTGTTTCGGTCTACATGCGCAACAATACGGGCAGTTGCGATAAGCAGATGATAAGTCTGGCGGCTTCTACTGATGCTATCCGCGGCAAAGGTTTCGCTATCCTGGGCGTGAGTCGGGATACGGTCGGTTCTCACATGAAGTATACGGCGAAGCATGAGATTGGCTTTCCATTGATTTCGGACCCCGAATACGGTTTTGCGCAGGCGACCGATTCGCTCGTCGAGAAAAAACTCTATGGACGCGCGTTTGTGGGACCAAGTCGGTCTGCTTACGCGATTGATCAAGACGGCACGGTTTTAGCGATTTGCGAGAAAGTGGATCCGGCGAATCATGGCGAGCAGTTGCTGGCATTGATCGAGGGCCTTTAGTTCTAGAGGTGCAGAGGCTTCCAGCCTGTTTCTTCACAGGCAAGATGCCTGTGCCCCTATCAAAATTGGCCACCTGTTTCGCCTTCGAGGCAACTCGCTTAACAAGCTTGTTAAGCAAGAGGGTTTATGCCTTAACAAGGGCCGGAAATGGCGATTGTCCAAACAGATACTGCGAGTGAAACCTCAAAATCCACCCTGGACCAGTGGGATAGATCGCATTCATGGCATCCGTTTACGCAAATGCAGGAGTACGCATCTCTGCCGCAATTGCATGTCGATCGCGGGGAAGGCTGCTGGATTTGGGACACTGAGGGCAATCGTTACCTGGATGCTAATGCTTCGATTTGGACAAACGCGCACGGCCATAACGATCCGGAGATCAATGCTGCTTTAAAGGCTCAAATCGACAAGATCGCTCACTCGACCTATTTGGGTCTGAGTCATCCGCTTGGCGCGGCTTTGGGGAAGAAATTGGCAGATATTTCGCCTGGCGCGTTGAGCAGGGCAATTTTCAGCGACAATGGATCGAATGCAGTGGAGATCGCTCTGAAGCTGTCTTTTCAATATTGGCAACTGCGAGAGAAGCCGGAAAAGCGTCTGGTGGTCGGGATGCGAAATGGTTATCACGGCGATACGTTCGGAGCGATGGCAGCGAGCGATAGCGGAGGATTCCATGGGCGTTTCAAATCATGGCTATTCGAGTCGCGCGTTTTCTCGTCGCCAATTTGCGAAGAAGTGAATGGGCAGGTTGTTCGCGAGGATTCGAAAAAGAGTTTGTCGGAATTGGAAGTTTTGCTCGAAACGGAAGGAGCCAGCATTGCGGCGTTGATTCTCGAGCCCTCGATTCAAGGACCGGCTGGAATGCGTTTGCAGCCGAAAGGATTTTTGAAATCAGTTGAAACGCTGTGCCGGCGTTTCGAGGTTCATTTGATTTTGGATGAGGTGTTCGTCGGCTGCGGCCGGACAGGTTCCATGCTCGCTTGCGATGCGGAATCGGTCGAACCGGATTTTCTTTGTTTGGCCAAGGGTTTGACTGCTGGTTACTTGCCGTTGGCGGCAACGCTGACGAGCGAATCCATATATGAGGCATTCTTGGGTTCATTCGAATCGGGAAGGGGCTTCTTCCATGGGCACACGTTTACTGGCAATCCACTTGCTGCCTGCGTGGCGTTGAAAAGTATCGAGAAATTGGAGCGCTTGATCGATTCGAAGCGCCTGGAAAGTACGGTCGCCTATTTTGGCGAACGTTTCGAAGCGGCATTTCGCGGGAACGCTCATGTTGGCGAGATGCGCCAGAGAGGCTTGGCGGCGGCGATCGATCTTTGTCCGGAACCGGGACGAGATCCTTGGCCGATCGACGATCGCGTCGGTATGCAGGTTTGTATCGAGGCTCGCAAACAAGGGTTGCTTTTGCGGCCCTTGCTTGACTCCATTCTCATCGTTCCTCCTTTGGTGATTAGCACTGAAGAAATAGACTTTTTATTTGAAAACCTAAACATCGCACTCTCAGCGGTAATGAAAAAACTTAGTAATTGATTATGCAATACGCTCTAGACGAAATCCGTGAAATCTATAACCTGCCTTTCACTACGCTCATATTCCGGGCGCAGCAGGCTCACCATCAATTCCAAGACCCTTCGGGAGTGCAGCTGTGCACATTGAAATCCATTAAAACGGGAGCGTGCCCCGAGGATTGCAAATACTGCCCACAATCGGCACATGCGGATACTGGCCTTGAGAAGGAAGCTCTTTTGGATACAGAGACGATCTTGAAGGATGCGGTAGCTGCGAAGGAAAGTGGAGCGACCCGGTTCTGTATGGGAGCGGCATGGAGACGCGTTCCTTATGGCGATGCATTCGATTCGCTTTTGACTACCGTTCGCGGCGTGAGCGATATGGGATTGGAAGTTTGCTGTACCTTGGGCTCGCTCGAACAAGATCAAGCAGATTCTTTGCAGGAAGCGGGCTGCAATGTATACAATCACAATTTGGATACATCTAGGGAATATTACAGCGAGATCATCACCACGCGTACTTTCGACGAACGTCTTGAAAATATTCGCAAAGTGCGGGTATCCGGAATGGAAGTTTGCAGCGGTGGCATTATTGGAATGGGCGAATCGATCGACGATCGATTGAAGATGCTCCAAGAACTTTCGAATCTCGATCCTTATCCAGACTCGGTACCGATCAATGCTCTGATTGCCTGCAAAGGGACTCCTCTGGAAGGGAAATCGTTTGTCGATAGTTTCGAGTTCGTTCGTATTGTCGCTACGGCTCGCATCTTGATGCCGAAAGCGATGGTGAGGCTTTCCGCTGGGAGAACGGAGATGAACGACGAGCTGCAGGCTTTGTGCTTTCTTGCAGGCGCCAATAGTGTTTTCCTAGGTGACAAGCTTTTGACGACGGCGAATCCAAGCGAAAGTTCGGATCACGAGCTCATCAATAAACTCGGTCTGAAATCTCTAGATCCTGACGATGCTCGTGCGATTCATGCCAAGGCAGAAGAGCAAGCAGCGTCGTTGGTCTAATTAGAGAATGAAGACGCTGTTCGTCAGTGGAAGCGATACGGACGTTGGCAAGACTTGGGTCGTCGGGGCGCTTGCCGCCCTGCTGGCTTCGAGAGGATCCAGCGTTCAGGTAGTCAAGCCGGTTGAAACCGGGGTGACGGATCCCGCGAACTCAGATGTTCAAGGAGTATTGAACAATTGTTCGAATGCATTGGTTTCAGGATACACATTGTTCTCGTACGAGAAACCAATTGCGCCAGTTGCGGCTGCTGAAGCCGAAGGGCAAACGCTGAATCTTTCTACTATCGTCGAACGCGTGGTTGAATTGCCAAAAGCGGATTGGCGGATCGTCGAGGGTGCCGGTTCGCTCGCGTCTCCGATTGATAGTGAAGGAGGAGACTGGCGAGACTTCGCGGAAGCGTTGGGAGTGGATTTGACAGTGCTGGTCGTTGCGGATCGCATTGGAGCGATTGGTCAGGCACGGATGCTTTATGCTTATGCTCAAGCCAAGGGCTTGAACTGTGGCGTGTGGCTTAACGAGCTTCAGGAACAGGATTCGATTGCAAGGATCGCGACTCATGAGGGAATGCGCACGAGTGGAATTCCCTTGTGGGCGACTCAGCGTTTCGGGTGTCGTACGGCTGAGTTATTGGAGGAGACTTGGCTGTGAAGATTCCTTTACTAGACAGGTTGACGACTCCGTTGTTTGATCGACGAGATGCCGGACTGACGCGGAAACTGCGAACGTTTTCTCCGAGCGAAAAAACGCTTAACCTAGCGAATAACGATTACTTGGGTCTGGCGAATCACCCAAAGGTGATCGCGTCGGCGAAGCGATCGCTTGAAAAATACGGGTGTTCCTCATCGGCTTCACCATTGATTACTGGGTTTGGCCCTGCTCATAGTGAATTACTTGAAACCTTGAAAGAGTGGCATGGCTTTGAGAGCGGTATGATCTGGAATTCTGGATACGTTGCGAATCAAGCATTACTCGGTTCAATCCCTCGGAAGGACGATTTGATTTTGGCAGACCGCTTGATTCATAAAAGCATGATCTCGGGTATTCTTTCGAGTGGGGCTCGCTTGATGCGCTATCGCCATTGCGATACCGGGCATTTGGAGGAATTGCTGGAGAAGAACACTACAGGAGATCGTATCGTTTTTGTGGTGACGGAGTCGGTGTTTAGTATGGATGGCGACTATCCTGATCTAGAGAAGATAGCAGAGTTGAAAGAACGGTACGATTTCTTCTGGATAGTAGACGAAGCCCACGCATTAGGATGGTACGGGAAACGAGGAAGCGGCCTAGTCGAGCAATTTGGAGTGGCGGAATCGGTTGACGCGTTGGTTGGAACATTGGGGAAAGCCTTGGGGTCGATGGGGGCGTATGCGTTATTTCGAGATGAAGTGGTCGAGCGTTACCTGACGAATTTTGCGGATGAGTTTATATACTCCACTTACCTCTCGCCGTCAGCGGCATCGGCGGCCAACGCTGCAATTGGGTGCATCCAAAATATGGAAGAAAATCGGGAATCGGTGCGTTTGCTATCGGTTTTCTTTCGAAAGCGACTGATTGAAAAAGGATTTAGTGTATCGCTAGGAGACTCTCCGATTGTATCCATTTCATTGGGAACCCCCGATGCGGCAGTTAAAGCAGCTGATGCTTTGGGAAAAAGAGGTGTTCAAGTCGGAGCAGTGCGACCACCGACGGTGCCTGAAGGGACAAGTCGCTTGCGCGTTTCGCTTAAAGCGAATCTTTCGGAAGCGGATTTGACGAAGGTCGTGAATACACTTGCCGAGGAAGTGAAGGCCTAGTGATGCGTGTAGCATGGATAAATGGGTGGAGTTTAGAGGAGGGCCCATTGCGAGTGCTCGCGACTAGACGTTTTCCGAATGATGAGCATGTGGTAATTGCATCTGTTCCGGGATGGGATAATGCTTTGGAAAAGGTTGAAGGAATAGATCTACTAATTGGCTATTCTTTGGGAGCGTTTTTGTTGATGGGCCGACCGGATCTATGCATTGGAGCAAAGCGTACGATTTTGCTGGCTCCGTTTGAGGATTTTAGGAGTGAATCGGAAAGAGGAGGTAAAGTAAGGCGTGGGCAACTTTCCTATTTGCTGAAATGGTTGAATCGGGATGCCGCAGCCGCAGTGGTAGATTACAGGAAGCGATCAGGTATATCCGAGTTGATGAGCGAGGATTTTGAGTTTTCAGTAGACCAATTGAAATGGGGTATTGAGGTTTTGATGACAGAATCAGTAACTTCTGGGATAATTGAATCGTTCGAATCCTACCTTGGTTCTGAAGATGCATTATTGGACACCACGTATTTTGAGAAGACGTATCCGAGTATCAATGTTGTCGAAGGAGCTGGGCATGATTTGAAGGAATTGCTCGAAAGGGGATTGGTGGAGTTATGAGATTTGGTCGAAAGGCGTCAGTTTACCACGAGAAAGCTGACATTCAGAAAATCTCGGCTGATTGGTGTTCGGAGTGGATCGAGCGCGATTGCGGTGACCTTAGAGCCCTTGAACTTGGTGCGGGTACTGGGTTGTTTACCCGACACTTGGCGTTGAGGGGATTTGATTCCTTGTTGGTGACCGATAAATCGAAACACATGCTCGAAGAGGGGAGAAAGCGATTGCCGATGGTGGAATGGGCCGAGCTGGATGCCTGGCAATGCGAAACGGCGCTGGTTGATCGGATCTATACGAGTAGTTTGCTTCAGTGGGCGAAAGATCCTGTAATGGTTTTGGAGAACTGGCGGAATGCTTTGGAGACTAATGGGCGTGTTTTGGTCAGTTTGTACATTGAAGGATCGCTGGAGGAGTTCGTTAAGGAGCGGCCTGATTTTTCAGCGCTTCAGTGGAGGAACGAACCGGAATGGCTAGGATTCTTTCGTGATGCTGGGTTTGAGATTTCAAGAAGCGAAGTTCGCGAAGATGTTATTTCGTATGCCTCTTCTAGAGAAGCGTTACGGGCGATCCACGATGTCGGGGCGATTGAAGAAAGACGTATGAGTCCGGGCGAATTGAAGCGTTTCTTGAAAGACTGCGATCGCCGATTCGATGATCGATTCGAATTGAGTTGGAAAGCGTTGAAAATCGAGTGCGCAAGATGTTAGTTTGTATTGGTAAGTGTCCAATATTTAAATAGGGACTGGTCCATTATATGCCGGCGGAAACATTCTTTTGAAGCCCCATCGAGGATAAGCTTTTCGGATCCTTACGGCTGATGCAGTTCTCAAATCTTTTGATCTTGTCTGGATCAATCCCGTTGTCCTTGGTTCAGCTTTAATTCCTCCACCTTGCTATAAAGCAAATTCCTATCAGCCCCACCGGTTTTTTCCGGACTGAACACGGATGAATCAATGAAGTTTCATGGGAGTCTTTCAAATTGACCTGAGGGGTACGTTTCAGTTCAAGTATTTCAGT
>JBNMOQ010000212.1:0-9134 GCA_051275055.1 Candidatus Pelagisphaera sp. | reverse complement strand
TCATCGAGCGCGACCAGCAACTCGCCCAAACCTTGCAGGAGCAACTTGATGTTCGCGTGATTGCCGAGAACGGCAGCTCCGCCAACGCATTGCTCAATGCAGGCGTGAAAAAGTGCGATTTCTTCCTAGCGATGACTAGCAGCGACGAAACCAATCTCGTTTCCTCGTCGCTCGCCAAAGCCCTCGGAGCTAAGACCACCTTTGCGCGTGTTCACGACAAAACGTTCCGCGACAACTCGCTCATAAACCACCAAAGCCACTTCGGCATAGATCACCTCGTCAATCCCGAAGGTCTTGCTGCCGTAGAACTTGCCAAGCGAATTCGAAATCCCGGCCGCGTTGCCGTCGAGGACTTCGGTCGCGGCCAAATCGAAGTTCAATCCATCGAAATCCGAAAGGGCTCAAAGGTCATCGGAGTACCCCTCAAAGAGCTTCAACTCCCAGGTAACATTCGTATTGGCCTGATAAATTGCGGCACCAATACATGCGTCGCCCACGCTGATTCGATAATCAATGTAGGCGACCACGTCACACTCTTCGGTCACCCCGATTCGCTTTTCGAAGCCAAGCCCTTTTTCCGCCCCGACTCCAAACTGTCGAAAAAGATCTCCGTCACCTTGCTTAGCGGCAGCGAGATCGCAATTTCCCTCATTCGCCTCCTCAGCAATCCGCGCTTCAAAATTCGCGTAATCGAGAAAGACATCAAAATCTGTCGCTCTCTCGCCGAACAATTACCTGATGTCACATTCATCCACGGCGAAGGAACGTCCCTACGTGTCTTAGAAGAAGAGGAAATCGGTAGTTCTGACTTCTTCGTCGCCTGCTCCAAAGAAGACGAAGACAACATAATGACCTGCTTGCAGGCCTTCAAACTCGGGGCGCAACATACGATGCTCGCGATCAATCGGGCCGACTACATCGAAGTCCTCGACAAACTTAGCTGGACCCTTGGCCTCGAACTGGCGGTATCTCCACGCGTCGCCACCGCGAACGAAATTCTCCGCTATATTGGCAAGAAATCCTTCATAGAGCTCGAAGAAGGAAGCAACCAAGAAAAGAGCTGCATCATCGAACTCGATATCAGTTCGAAATCGTCCATCGCCGGAAAACGAATACGCGACATCAATTGGCCGGACGAATGCGTAATCGTCGGACAAGAAAGCAACTACAATCCAAAGACACCTACTGGCGACGACATAATCCAGGCAGGCGACTCCATCATCGCCATTATCAGCAAGTCCAAGACCAAAGAACTGCTGAAGCTCATCAAATGAATTTCAAGCTCGTATCCAGATTATTGAGTGTCGTCATGGTCATCCTGGCCCTGGCTTTCGCTACTTGTTATGGCGTGGTCTTATTGCTAGACACAAGTTCCGAACGCTCAATAACCGGCAGCGCATTTCTTTTCTCTATCGCCGTTTCTCTAGTAGCCGCAGGAGCGCTTTTCTTAACCAGTCGCAATGCCTCTACGCGATTTTTCAGACGCGAGGCCCTTAGCATCATTGGCCTTGGTTGGATTCTTTCTAGTATCGTCGGTTGCGTACCCTACCTTTTAATCACGCCTGAGATTGGCATAGCAGGCGCTATTTTCGAGAGTGTGTCTGGATTGACCACGACAGGCGCCAGCGTACTCGCCAATTTGGAAGAACTTCCACATAGCCTACTCTTTTGGCGTAGTCTCAGCCAATGGATCGGCGGAATGGGAGTGGTTGTTTTCTTCGTGGCCATTCTAGGATTTCTTGGAGCCGGAGCCAAGCTGCTCTACTCCAACGAAGCCTCAGGCTCGACAAACGAATTCGAAGAAAGTCGCGTTCAGTCGACCATCCTAAAGCTTATCTACATTTACGCTGGCCTATCGATTGCCTGCACAATCGCCTATCGAATCGCCGGTATGAACTGGTTCGACTCGGTTTGCCACATGTTCGCCACCGTCGCTTCGGGCGGCTTTAGTACGCGTTCGGGCAGCATTATGGATTTTCATAGCCCGCCAATTGAGATTGTTGGGATTGTATTCATGATCCTGGCCGCAATCAGCTTCCCTTTGATTCTCAGCATGCTCTACGGGCGCTGGAACCGCGTCAAAGCGAATACCGAGCTTAAAGCCTTCTTCGTGATCCTCGGGTTGTCTGTAATCACAATAGCAGGAGTCATTATCGTCGATGGCACAGACGATAATTTGATTCATGCCATCCGTTCCAGTACATTTCAAACCGTTTCCATAATGACCACCACTGGATTCGCCTCGGAAGACTTCGCTCAATGGTCGGCCCTACCTCAGTCGCTGCTGCTTGTCCTAATGGTAATTGGCGGCTGCTCGGGATCCACTGCTGGCGGTATCAAAGTGAATCGCCTAATCGTCGCCCTACGCCTCTGTGTGCTCACGATCGAGCGTTCTTTTCGCTCCCGCGTAGTTCGCCAAGTACGCATGAATAACCGAGTATTAAGCGAACAGGCGACCCAAGACATCGTCATGTATCTCATTTTGACCGGTGTTATTTTCCTGGCCTCCGTTCAACTTGCATCTCTGTTCGAAACAAACTTTCAAATGGATACAAATCTCAGCGCTGTACACGCCTGTTTCTTCAACATTGGCCCTGGATTCGCCGAGGTCGGCCCGACCGAGACCTACGCTCCATTCCATACCCGCACCAAACTTCTCCTGTCGCTCCTAATGATCATGGGCCGACTCGAGCTCTACGCCATCCTCGCGCTCTTTGCTCCATCGCTGTGGCGACGCTTGGACTGATTTCGCCTAACAACCACCCCGACGTGTCGGAGTAGCTACGCCGAGAATTCGGCGTGGAGTCTGCAACTAGTCCAACTACTTAAGCTCAATTTGAAACGTATTTACTCAGTACGTCTCATAAGAATCATCTTCGTTCGCGGCACGGCACAAGCGCCGGCCCTACATATTTCTAAGCCCAAAAAAGCACGTCCCAAAATGGAACGCGCTTAGAAATTCAAATAGCTAAGAGCTGATTACTCAGCGCCGTCTTCGCCAATGGCCTCTACTGGGCAGCCTTCGAGAGCTTCCATACAAAGATCAATATCTTCTTGTGTCGTAGGTTGTTTATGTACGAACGAAAATGCTTCGTCATCATTCCGGGTAAAGAAATCCGGCGCTGTCTCGCGACATAGATCGCAATCGATGCACTGTTCATCTACGTAGAATTTTCCTGCAACGTTATCTGCCCACTTTTCTTCTTTTTCTGCCATAGTACGCGTACTAATCCAATATGGATGTTACCTGTCAAGCGGAGAGAGAGCCGTTTTAACGAATTTGCCCTCAATTGCACAGGTTTTCGTCGCGCATTCACCTTCGAAGCGCTTTTACCGCCTTCTGTCTTAGCGGTGCAAAAGCTTGTCGATTTCTTCGACGGTACGTGCCAAGGCCCCTCGGCTATTCTTCGCCCAGACCTCTTGATTCCGTTTCTGGGTCTCGCGAGCCTCCTCATCTAAAGCCAGAGCAACTAGCCTCGATTGCAGCGCTTCCACATCAGATAATTCTTCAGCCGAGCCCGACTCCAGTAAGCCCTCCCGAATACTTCGGAAATTATTCATGCCCGGACCGAAAACCATCGGCACCCCAAGCAACCCGCATTCGATCGGCGTTTGCCCTTCTTTATGGGGCGGCAAACTTTTGCCGATAAACGCCAGATCCGCCAACTGCGTCAATAAACGCAGCTCGCCACTGGTATCGCCTACCAAAATATCAACGTCTCTATTCGGGTCGCCCTCAGACTTGAAATGCCACTTAAATCCTGAAGCAGAACTTTCGAGAAGCGTCCGTACTTCCTCGCGGCGTTCTGCATGCCGCGGCACCAACATCAACCGACAATCCGGAAGTTTTTCCCGAAGGCGTTTGAATGATTCGAGCAAGGCAGTCTCTTCGCCAGGCCAAGTCGACGAGCCCAACAAAACAAATCCTTCGCCTAAGCCCAACCGCGCCTTCACCTCCGCTCGCTCGTTTTGGCTCAAACGATCGCCAATCGAAACATCGAGCTTCAAATTCCCAGTGATCACCATTTTGCTCCGCTCCACGCCAATCGCCTCGAAGCGTTGCGCATCGTGCTCGGAGATCGCTAAAACCCGATTGATGCTACGACGAAGATGTCCACTAAACATAAACGCTAGAGGACGCGCGTATTTGAAGGAATTGTCCGACAACCGCCCATTGACCAAGACCATCGGCGTATTCGAGTTCAAGGCCTGCTGCATATGCTCCGGCCATAATTCCGTCTCAGCGCAAATTGCCAAATCCGGCTGAACCCGTTTCCAAACGCGGCGACTAAACGGCCAAAAATCCAATGGGAAATAAACAATCCGGTCGCAGATATCCGAATACCTCTCCTTCGCCAATCCGTACCCGGTGCTCGTAGTCGTTGTCAGAAAGATCTCAATGCGATCGTCCGAAGCCAGCTTTCGCAGCAAGGCCTCGATCACCAGTATCTCGCCCAAACTCACCGCCTGGACCCATACTCGATAACGTCCCTCCTGCTTGGGCCAATCTTCGATCCCAATCCCAAAACGCATCGATAATGCGCCTTCGTAGTCGCCCCGCCGCTTCATCTTGAGCAAGTACTTCGGCGACAACAATAAGGCGAAGGGCGCGAAAATCAGCCTGTAGATCCAAATAAACAACTCTCGCTTAAAAACCCACTTCGCGCCGCGAATGCAAGCCCCTACTATTTTATCGCTACGATGACTTTGACAGGACGTCTTCAATCCTCCAGAGTCCTCCGATAAATATGGATCATCTGCACGCCTACTGGAGAATGGAATACGTCACTCAGGAGAAGTCTCCTAAGGCTCGCCGCCCCTTTGTCGATCTTCCGAAATCGGACGACGACAAAGCCACGCTCATCATCGCTCGCGAACGGCATAGCTTCATCATCATGAATCGCTATCCATATAATGCCGGACACCTTCTAATACTCCCTTATCGCGAAATACCCGACATCGAAGATTTAACCGCGGAAGAGCGCGTTTGCTTCGCCGATACCACGATCAAAGCAAAACGTATCCTTAAAGAAGCGCTCAAACCCGATGGGTTCAATATCGGCATGAATCTAGGCGAGGCCGCCGGCGCAGGGATTCCTCGGCATCTACACCAGCACGTAGTGCCTCGCTGGACCGGCGACACTAACTTCATGCCCGTACTCGGCTCGACCCGCGTGCTACCTCAATCGCTCGAGGCCATGTGGGATCATTTGAAGTCTGTTTGCGAAAAGCTCGACTAAGCCCTTTCAACTCCTATCTTTGCCGATTCCTTTTTTATGGCTACCGACAAGCTACATTTTCAGAATCCAAGACAGCTCTCGCAGCTCTATTGCAGCAAGGAGGAGAATCTCCGCCTCGTTGAAGAGCTTTTCGCGGTCTCGATCGTCACCCGTGACGGATGGCTCCAAGTCGATGGCGAAGAAAAGGCGATCGAACGCGTAAAGATTGTCTTCGAACTCCTTCAAATTGCTCGAGAACAGGGACTTAACATAAAACGTCCCGATTTTGTAAACATAGTTACCGGAATCTCTGAAAATAGAGAAGAAGAGCTGCGCAGCCTCTTCGATCATAAAACGATCATCAAAACGCGTCGCGGCAGCATTGTCCCGAAAACGATCAACCAAAAAAAGTATCTCCAAGCGATTTTCGACAATGATATCGTCTTCGGGATCGGACCCGCCGGAACCGGAAAAACCTATCTGGCCATGGCCGCAGCGGTCTCCGAATTGCTCGCAGGCAGCATCAAACGCCTGATTCTCAGCCGCCCCGCAGTAGAAGCGGGCGAGACCTTGGGCTTCCTCCCTGGCGATTTGCACGAGAAGATCCTTCCCTACCTAAGGCCTTTATACGATGCACTTTACGACATGATGGATCGGAGCGATGTCGACAAACTTATCGAAAAAGGGGTCATCGAAATCGCCCCACTCGCCTACATGCGTGGTCGCACGTTGAGCGATTCCTTCATCATTCTCGACGAAGCCCAAAACACTACTCCTGAACAAATGATGATGTTCCTCACGCGTTTGGGAAATGAAAGTAAAATGGTCATCACTGGAGACATCACCCAAATCGATATTCCACGTTCCAAGACTTCAGGCTTACTTGAAATTCGAAAAGTACTTAAATCATTGGACAGTATTAACTTTCACACATTCGAGGCTAAGGATGTTGTCCGTCATCACCTCGTTCAAAAGATCGTCGAAGCTTACGATCGCTATCGAAATGTCGATAGTGTCCCGCGGGTCGTCTCTAACTAAAGGTTGCGTCTCTAATCCATTTTGAATCTTTTGGTCCTTCGCACGTCGAACACGTATGCCTTTTTCCGAGCAGTTTAAAGCGCTTCTACATCGGTTTTTCCGAAAGAAACGCAAGAAGCGCAAAACCGAAGCGTCTTCGTCAGTTCTAATTTTCCTCGAGAAAAGCCCGGCCATTTCGCTGGCGATATTTGCGACTACCGTAGCCGCGATCGTCGTCACCAGCTTCATCGGCATCAAGCACTCCGGTTTCAAGTTCCTCCCCAATCAGCTCGCTACGATCCGTATAGCCGCGTCAGAGGACTTCACCTACCAAAGCGCAATCCTAACCAACCGAAAGCGCGAACAGCTGCTCACCGACGTTTCGCCCGTCTATCGGACGAACATGACCTACGTCACAAGCTTCAGCCAACATGTTAACGAGTTGTTGGAGGATATGGCTGCCTACGCCTCGGTTGCGCAGGACCTTTCCGCTATTGGCGCTCAAGATTACATCCACCGTATCGCGGAGCGATTTAACATGAAAGGCGACTACCGCCTCTCCGACTCCGATCTGACGACTATCTTGGAATTCAGAGATTCCGAAACTCGACGCAACTTGATAGAGACCGGTCTCATCAGTCTTCGCGAAAGCTACAAAATCGGCATATACGACAAGGACGATTCCAACTTCGACATTGGCGAGCAATTCGTCGCCATTTTCAAAATGGAACGGGAACCAGGAATCGGTCAGCGACGCCTCGAATCCACCGAACTCGCGCAAACATCGCTTCGCATCGCCTTCAACGCGGAAAACGTTCCTCCTCTCGTCTCTAGTGCCTTGGGACGATTTTTCCGGGATGGAGTGCAATCGAATCTCGAGCGCGACGAAAAGGAAATTCAAGCCCTCCGAACCAAGTTGCTTGAATCATTCGAACCCGTTATCGTTCGAGTCCTAAAAGGCGCAAGTATCATTGAACCGAATACACGTGTCACCCAAGAGCAATACGAACAGCACGTTGCCTACATCCGCCACTTAGGCGGTCAAAAGGCGGACCTGCTCGACTACCAACTCGTGGGCCGAGCTCTAATGGTAATGGCTATGCTGATAGCGGCCACATTCTATATTCGTCTCGAAGACAGACCTACGCTGCAAAGCAACGCCCGACTTGGACTGCTCGCATTGGTCGTCGTCTGCAATCTAGCGATCGTCCGCCTTTGCTTCGAACTTGGAAATCAAGAAAAGTTTCTCTACGATGGCGGTCTCTCCGCTATCCTCCCCTATATAGCTCCGACCACTCTAGCGCCGCTGCTTATAGCCATTTTGATGGGAAGCGGACCCGGCCTCCTAACAGCCCTCATGGTCAGCCTCTTTTCCGCCGTCATGTTCGGAAACCGGTTGGAGCTGATGGTTATGTCGTTCCTCGCTTCGTGCGTAGCGATTTTCATCTGCCGCAATATTCGTAAACGTAGTCGCGTGGTAACCGCCGGTTTCGTCGGCGGATTATGTATAGCCACTTTCACTTTTCTCTTCAACTGGTCTGACGGCCTGCCGATGGAAACCATCCTTAGTCAGATCGTCGCGGCTCTGGTCACTGGCTTGCTCGAAGGCGTCATTATCCTAGGCGTCTTGCCAATCCTCGAAGGACTTTTCAAACGGACTACAGACATTACGCTCCTTGAACTGAGTGATTACAATCACCCCATTCTGCGACGCCTGCAACTCGAAGCTCCTGGCACTTGGCATCACAGCCTGATGGTCGCCAATCTTGCGGAAAACGCCTGCAACGCAATTAAAGGAAACGCCTTGCTCGCTCGCGTGAGCTGCATGTTCCATGACATCGGAAAAATGGTGAAACCAGAATACTTCACCGAAAACCAACTAGACGGACACAATCCCCACGATAAGAAAACCGCCTCGTTCAGCGCTCTAATTATCAAAAGCCACGTAAAAGAAGGTGTCGATCTCGGCCTCACCTATAAATTACCGCGCCCTATAATCGACGTAATTCGACAACACCACGGCACCAATCTCATTCGCTACTTCTACCACAAAGCTGTTCAACAAGCCGAAGCCAACGATCCCGGTAAAGTCGCCGTCCTTGAATCGACCTACCGCTACGACGGCCCCAAACCGCAATTCAAAGAAAGCGCCGTCATTCTTCTCGCCGATTCAATTGAAGCCGCTAGTCGATCGCTACCGAAAGCGACGCCCCAGAACATCGAGGAATTGGTCGACCGCATCTTCAAAACCAATCTGGATGACGGACAATTAGACGAATGCTCCATAACGATGTCCGAGCTAGCGAAGATCAAAGAGAGCTTTAATTTCACCTTACTCAATTCCCTCCACTCGCGCATCGCTTACCCAGGTTCCAAAAACCACGATACGGCATCCGGAAAAAAGACGACGAATGAACGAAAGTCCGAACGAGTCGAAGCGAGCGCAAGTCAGTAACGCCTGCCCTCAGCTCCAAGCGAGCCCGGCAGGAATCGAGCGCCTCTTCATCGTTTTAGACCGATACGGAGGTTTTGACGCCCCTTCTGGCGAACTCTCGATTGCTTTTATTTCCAAAGAGGAAATCGCGCGAATTCACGACCAATTCATGCAAGACCCCTCGGTCACCGACGTTATTACGTTTCCAGGCGATCCTGAAGATGGAATCGCCGGCGAGATTTGCATCTGCCCACAGGTCGCTCTGGACTACTCCCAGGCGCACGAATCGGATTTCTCAGAAGAACTCTCACTGTACCTGGTTCATGGATACTTACATTTGTGCGGATTCGACGACATCGAAGACGAGGATCGAGCCTCCATGCGCAAAGCAGAAACGATCGCAATGACCACTTTAAAGACCCACGACGCTCTTCCCGAATTCGAGCTAAAAGCCGAAGACGCAT
>JBNMOQ010000211.1:0-9144 GCA_051275055.1 Candidatus Pelagisphaera sp. | reverse complement strand
CAGACTAAGCACCTCGAGTGCATCGTTACGCTATCTAGGGATTAGCTCAATACGCTAGCTAGCTCACGCCAACTCGAGTTCGAAAGTTTATCCTTCTTCTTGCAAAATTCGACTTACCGTTTTCAACAAGTCATCCTTATCAAGAGGCTTCGCTAAAGCTAAAAAATCACGTCCCGCAGCCTTCAGAGTAGTCTCCTCTCCAAGCCTACCGCTATTGGATAACAAGGAGCTCAGGAACAGGACTTCATGTTCGATCACCTTCAAGGATTACGATTTTAACAGCAGGATTCATAAATTAGTAACGCTCAACCCTCAGCCGCAGAAGTTTCCGCAGGTTCTTCGGCAAGAGCCTCTTTCGCGGCTTCTGTTTGTGCTTTAACAGAGGTCTCAACTTCAGCAGCCGCTTCGCTCTTTTGCGCTTTTTCTACGGCAGCATTGGCTTCTGCCACCTTTTTCGCCTTCGCTGCAGCGATACTCGCTTCTTCCGCTTTCATCGAGTCTTCAACAATTCGATTTACGATATTTAACAGGACCGGTCCTTTAAAAGGTTTCGATAAAGCAGGAAATTCCTTCCCGTCGACCTTCAACTTAGTCTCCTCATCCTTAGCCCCATTCTTACTTAAAAGCGAAGTCAGGAAGAGGGCATTCAACTTGCACCCGAAAGAAGTCGCAAGCAACTGCTTCACTACCTCCGAACCATTCAAGTCCGGGATCATGACATCCGCAATCAACAATACAGGTCGCTCCTTCATGACCAGTTCGATCGCATAACGACCTTCGCCCGCCGGGAAAACATGATACCCCGCTCTCTCTAAATATAAAGTTATTAATGCCTTTGAAGCTCGGTCGTCTTCTAAGACTACAATTTTAGGTGCGGCTTTCATGTATGAGTCGTTTATTGGTTGGCTCTCCAAAAAGAGCTGGTCGCGAATCTATATCAAAACGCCAATTTTCCTCAAACTTCAGCGATTTAACCTTAATTTACAGTAGATTTAAGCCCTTTTTAATAACGAAACTACGAATAGGTCGTTAACGCATAATTTCTCTAAACGAGTCGCTCCTCAAGTTCCGAGATTCGATCCCTGATTTCGGCTGCTTCTTCGTAGTTTTCACTGTCCACGCATTCCTGCAACTCTCGCTTCAACGCTTCGATCTGCTGAGGAGATACAGGCGTCGCTTGTGGACGCTTGCCTTTATGTTCCACACCCGGATGAGCCTTCTGGAAAACCGATTTAAGAATATCGGCGAATACATCATAACACGCAGGACAACCCAACCGCCCGAATTGCTCGAACGACTTTTGACTAAATCCGCACTTCGGGCAGCACAGGCCATTTTCGATCGCGCGGATCCCATGCACTATCGGTTTCGTCTTTGGCTTGGGACCGCTGACCAAATCGATCGAATCCGATTGCCCTATCTTTGCCGCATGCGGACATTGCTCGCACATATTCTGCTTCTCTACCGCACCGTCGACAATCTGAGTGAGGTGTATTGTCGCCGGATTGGCGCATTTCGAGCAGTTGCTAGGACGCTGTTCAGGCATGTAAGTTCAAAAGGCGCAGGTTCACCTTCCTTTATTCGGCAACCCTTATCGAAACGATAGGAAAAACTTCGGTCGATTTGATCAACAGTTCCCCCTACGCAAACAGTGCATTCCGGGCCAATGTCGCGAATGCCTTGCCAAGCTCGCCACCTCTTGCAAAGAAAGCCGGATGTCCGAACACACCGCTATACTCTCTTGGGACCGAGCCGGTCTCGACTTTGGATACAAAACCTATTCTCGAAACCACACATGGACCTTCGAGAACGGCAAAACGCTACAAGCATCCGCCGCCACGGCTTACCTAGGAGACGCCAATTGCGTCGACCCGGAGCAAGCGTTCGTTGCCTCTCTTTCGAGTTGCCACATGCTCACCTTCCTCGCTCTGGCTTCTTTTCAGAAACTCATCGTTGAAAATTACGACGACACCGCAGTCGGCCATATGGCCAAAAACGACGCCGGTAAAATGGTAATAAGCCGCGTGGATCTGAATCCTAAAATAGTGTTCGCCGACGGAATAAAACCCTCCCGCGAACAACTCGAAAAACTACACCACAAAGCCCACGAAGAATGCTTCCTCGCCAATTCAGTCACCTGCGAAATTGTAACTCGCATCGACTAAATCAATCCGGCCGGACGAGCCTACAGCATCTTTCCAGGCTTCACTTTAACCGACTCAGGAAAACGCTTCACCCATTTCGCAGTATCGCGCCTGAACTGATCGACCTGCTTCGGAGCCGCTCCGACGAAACGATCCGACTGCGCGACAATTCCCTCAAGTTGCTCCAATGAAAGAGGAATCCGATCGTCCGCACCCAAACGCTTGAGCAATTGAGCCTCGCCTGGCCGTCCTTCGCGAATTTCTTTGCTCGCCGCCAAAGCATTTTCCTTGATTGCCAAATGCGCTCCTTCACGCCCCGCGCCTGCCTTAACCGCTTCCATCAGAATCGTCGTCGTCGCGAGAAATGGCAGCTGAACCGCGTTCTCCGCCTCGATCGCCTGCTCGAATACATTCATCTGCCCAAGAAGGGTCAGGAATCCTTCCAGCAATCCATCGATCGCAAAAAACGAATCCGGCAACATCACGCGGCGTACCACGGAACAAGACACATCGCCCTCGTTCCACTGCCCGCCTGTCAAACCGGAAGCCATCGCGGCATAACCTTTCAATATCGTACCAAATCCATGGATACGCTCACTAGTCCGGCAATTCACCTTATGCGGCATAACCGATGACCCTACCTGGCCCTTCGCAAAACCTTCGGTCATCAGACCTTGCCCCGCCATCAAGCGAACCGTCGTTGTCATATTCACAGCTCCAGACGCCAATTGCTCTAACGCCGTAACTGTATCCAAATCAAGGCTACGTGGATAGACTTGACCTACATTAGTCAAAACTTTTCCGAAGCCCAAATGCTTCACGATGTTCTTTTCGAGCGCCGCGACTTTTTTGGTATCTCCATCGAACAAAGTCTGTTGATCGAGCTGCGTTCCAACAGCCCCTTTCAATCCACGAGCCGGATAGCGCTCCGTTAGCTCGTGCAAGCGATCGAGGCCAATCAAAAGCTCCTGTCCAGCCATCGCCAAACGCTTGCCCATCGTCGAAGCCTGAGCCGGGACATTGTGCGTGCGAGCAGTGATCATCAAATCCCGGTACTCGCTAGCCCGTTCGGACAAACGATTCAAACAAGCGACAGCCTTGGTCCGAATCAACGCGAGCGAGCGGATCACCTGAAGCTGCTCCACATTCTCGGTCAAATCCCGAGACGTCATGCCCAAGTGAGCAAATTCGTATCCCGCCAAATCGGAAAACTCTTCGATACGCGCCTTCACATCATGCAAGACCTTGCGCTCGCGCCGGTCGATCGATTCCAGATCGATCTGCCCTTTCACCTTCTCGTAGGCCTTGATCGCTTTAAGCGGAATTTTTAAGCCGAGTTCCCGCTGCGCTTTAAGAACGGCGATCCAATAATCGCGCTCGATAATTACGCGGCCTTCGCCGGACCAAATCGATTTCATCGCATCCGAAGCGTACCGCTCGGCGAGAACATTCTGTATGACTGTCTTGGACTTTGGCATGAGAACCCACACGCTGATGAGGACCGCCGGAATTTAAAGCCTTTTCCACACTCCTAAAACACAACTTCCCATAACTCTCTCCGAAAGGACCAATTGCTCTAACCTTATAAATTACAACGTTGTAATTTATAAGGTTAGAGCTGTCGGGCGTCGAAGTATCCCTAGGGAATATTTCGCAACGGTTTTTTGTTGTGGCCGCGAGAGTCTCTTCCTTGCATGTCCGCCGACTAAGACGACGCCTACGCTATGACGACTCCATTAGACGAGCTTTCAGGAAAAACCATCGCCCTCGAACTGAGCATCATGCGATCAGGATCAACGCTCTTGAAAGCGCTGATGTCCGCCGCTCCCGATATTTCAAGTCTGCCTGAAACGGACTTTCAGAAATTCCAGTCGCCCGACGCCGCATCGAAAATCGGCACGCTTTGCGAAGAACGAATCGTCATCCTAAAACGCCCCGCTTGGTTCAACGAAACCCAAAGCTATCCTAGACTACCCAATGCAGAGGGCGTCAAGCGCGTCATTCTCGCCCGCGACGTCCACACCTCAACCGCATCGCTTCGCAAAATGGCCTTTCGCAAAGCCGAGCCGATCATTCCCCAATTCGTCGATCGCTGGCTCGCCAATGGCTATTGGGCTTCGGTCTACGCAAATCTGCTCGATCGTTTTCCCGACAACGGAAGCACCAATTTTTGGATACGCTACGAAGACCTTGTTCAAGACCCGATTCAGTGGACCGGAAAACTTTTCAAATTCCTCGGATCAGAACGGACCGAAGGTATCGACTCCTACCCGCCGCCCAGCGGATACGATTGGAAGTGGGGAAGCGATGACGGAGGCGACAAAATCAAGAGCCTAAAAGTACAAGCCCCAAAAGTCCCTCAAAGCAGTCTCGACATCCTCGAACGCGTGAAGGACCTACCTCGCGTCTCCGAAGTTCGAGCCCGGCTTAACTACGCCTAGCGGCGTTTGCTTTTCTTCAAGTCGATCGCCGTTCGGTAGATCCCTTCGAGCTGCTCGCCGATCTTGTCGATCCGATGCTCGTTCGCGTTGCGAATCGCCGCCTCGCTCATTTCGCGGCGCAAGGTTTTGTCTTCCATCAATCGGGTCATGGCATCGGCCATTTCCCTGACGTTATCCGATTCGAAAATAATCCCATCCACGCCATCCTGGACTAACTCCGGAATGCCTTTCGCTCGCGGTCCAATCATCGGCAACCCAAAGGCCATCGCTTCGAGCAAACTCACAGGTTGATTTTCCGTTTTGCTTGCCGTTACGAAAACGTCCCCGAGCAAAGGCACGTTATCCTTCATCAATTGATCCCGCTCGATGCGACCCGTGCGGACAACATTGTCGGTCAAACCGAGCTCTGGAATCTGTTGATCCAAAGCCGCATCGGAAGGACCATTTCCCACGATCACTAGCTTGGCGCGAAGATTGGATTTCAGAGTCTCGCTGAATGCTTTCAGAACGATATCCAGAGACTTCTCCGGAGAAATCCGACCGACGTAAATAAAGGCGAAATCATCAATCCCCAAGGAACGCCGATACGCGTCCAAATCTTCTCGAGGACGAAAGTCGATCCTATCGATCCCATTCGACATCAAGGTCGCCGGGCGCCTCATTCCACGTGCTATTAAATGCTCCCTGACCGATTTCGACGGACTAACAATGTGACAGCACCTATTATAGAAGCTCACCGAATACTTCCACATAGCCTTACGTGTGATCTCGAAATTCGGAATTCGAAACTGCTTCAAATACTCCGGCTCCGCAAAAAACGTATGGAATGTCCCAATGACCGGCACCCGCTTCCAACGCCCGAGCAGCATCCCTTCCAAACCACATCCGAATTCAGAATGCACATGAATCACATCCGGATCCGCTCGTTTAAGACGCCGATATGTATATAAAAACAACGGTATCGAAAAACGCAGCATCGGCACGCCCGACACCGGCACCGATAATGGCAAATCGAATGTTTGAATACTCGGATCCAATCCAGGCACCGTATCCAAACGATCGCAGCGCTTTGCTCGGGGATGGAAAATACTCACTTCATTTCCACGTGCTGCCAGCTCGTTCGCTTGATTGAAAACCGCCGTGCTAACACCGGAAATGTATGGAAGAAAACTATCGGTAAAGAGGCAAATCCGCATCTAACAATTTCTCGCGATCCTACGTCAGGCAGCGAATCGCCATGTTGCGCAAAGCCTCTTCTTGCTCGTTCGGCCGCTCGACGATTTCCTCGAAAGCGCGAATGAACTCCTGCTGGTGATCGATAAGTCGCTTCAACGGCGGCATCTTTCCCTCGCCGATCAGCTTGCCCATGTACCAGAGATTTTGGGTGAAAACATTGTAGCCGCTTTTGTCAGAAATCCCGTTATATCGATCGGAATACTTAGACGCCGCTCGCTCGAAACCCGGCTTTGCAATCCCGCGCCCGCCGAGCTGAATATCCCCTCCATCGCTCAAAGCTTTCAATTGAATCAGCAATCGATTTCTATTTTGCAGCGAAGCAATAACTGGCCGCGCATCGTGTCCGGCGAAAAAATGACGCCTCAACGCATCCAGCGTCCACCGCAGATTCCGCGAAAAGAATGCCTCCGTTGATTCGAAAAAATCCCCTTCGCCAAAATTCGGCACAAGCTCCTCGATCAGCTTCGCCGTAATCTCGGTCCCTTCGTCGCCAAGATAAGTCGCCAACTTGCGCGTCTCCTCCAAAAGCAGGCGCGAATTTGAATTCACCTTATTAATTAAGATCTCCAAGGCCTGATTCCCGATCGTTACCCCCAGCGCCTCGCACTCGTCCATCACAATGGCGACCAAGGTCTCAACTCCCTTACCCTTCGAATCGACGCCGCCCGCAACGATATACTCGCTTTCTTTCTCCAGCCACTTGGGAAAACGCTTCCGACGATCTACCGGTGACGCTGAGATCAATACACCCACCTCCTCCGGAACGACCGTTTCCAAAATCTCGCGTAGATCCTCGCATGCCTGCTGCGTGCCTTCCGCCCGGCCCGTTTGATTGTCCGCCAAAAACGTGCAGCCCTTGAGCCAAACCACGCGACGCCCACCAAATAAGCCCAAAGTCTGAGTCGCTTCTCGAAAACGGTTCACTAGCTGCTCCACGTCCTCGACCTTACCCGCGTGGCCGCTAATAATTTCCTTGGAGAAATCATCCTCCACATCCGCGCTCATCTCCGCCCAAGTCTGCCTCGCTAAACGAAGCGCCAAGTAATCGTCCGGACCGGAAACGTATGTAAAACGAGCAGTAGACATGTAGCGGTGAAGCATGCGAGCCAACGACCGATTGAAAAGGCTTTTCCGCAAACAAATCATCCTGTCTTGCCTCCCATCCTCGCTTCCCTAATCAATCATCGCGTGATTACCGTTGAAGAAGCCGAGCAATTGATAGCCAACAGTCTCGAATCGCTGCCATCCGAAACCGTCTCCATCGAAGACGCCTGCGGACGCGTATTAAGAGAAACGCTACGCGCCGACCGTAACGCCCCGCCATTCAACCGATCGACATTCGACGGCATCGCGTTGTCCTATGCGGCGATCGAACAAGGCCAAAGCGAATTCCCGATCACTGGAATCGCCTTCGCCGGATCCCCCAAACTTAGCCTCGAAAACCCCAATGCCTGCGTCGAAATCATGACCGGCGCTCCACTGCCCGATCAGGCCGATTGCGTCGTCAAAGTCGAAGACCTCGACATCGCCGACGGAACCGCTCGCATTCGCGAAAACACCCCACTTCCCCGTGGTCACGGAGTCCACCCCGAATCCTCCGACTGCCAAGCAGGCCAATCGCTCCTCGAACCGGGCTATCGCCTCACCGCCAAAGAACTCTCCATCGCCGCTTCAATCGGCAAAGCCGAACTCCTCGTCTCCAGCCTCCCCCGTATTTCAATCGTCACTACCGGCGACGAACTCGTCCCCATCGACGCTCAACCCCTATCTCACCAAATCCGACGCTCCAACGACCTCGCCCTCGATACTGCCCTCGCTAGCGCCGGATACACCCAGACGCGCCGTTTTCACATCATCGACGATCTCAAGGAAACCGAAACCGTCGTAGCCTCGATCCTCGAGCAATCAGACGTAATCATCCTCGCCGGCGGCATATCGAAAGGGAAACGCGATTTTCTCCCCGAAGCGCTCGAATCCGCAGGTGTCAGCAAATCCTTCCAATGGGTCGCCCAACGCCCCGGCAAACCCCTCTGGTTCGGCAGCTACACCATCAACGCCCGGAAATCCTACGTCTTCGCCCTGCCCGGCAACCCCGTCTCCTGCTTCACCTGCCTCCACCGCTACGTCCTGCCAGCATTGGAGCAACTCAGCGGATTGCCGACTCAAGCCCCGCAATACGCGAAACTCAAATCCGACTTTCAATTCAAGCCGCCCATCACCCTTTTCCTACCCGTCCTAATCGAATACGACGCCAACGGACAAACCTGGGCCGAACCGCTCCCCTTCAACACTTCCGGCGACTACATCTCCGTCGCCCGAACCCAAGGATTCATCGAACTACCCCAATCCGAAACCAACTTCGCCTCCGACACCGCCTACAAATTTCACCCCTGGCAAAGCTAAAGCCCAATCCAGTCGATCCTTTATATTACAACGTTGTAATTTTAAAAGTCGGGCCTTTTTTTCGCCCGCATCGCGAGCGATAAATAACCCAACAAGCGCTCGCGCTCGACAAGCGACTTACGTTGGCTATACCAGACTCACAAGCAATTATGTCCGACTTCACGCACCTAAACGAAAACCAGCAACCGCATATGGTCGACGTCGCCGATAAAACCGTCACCCGCCGGACCGCCCGCGCCGAGGCCACCGTCAACCTGACTCCCGAGGTTATGAAACGGTTCGAGCGTGGCGATATTCAAAGCAAGAAAGGCCCCGTTTTCCACACCGCGATTATCGCCGGAATTCAAGCGGCGAAAAAGACCAGCGACCTCATTCCACTCTGCCATCCCTTGCCGATCGCAAAGTGCAGTGTGACGATTGATCCGATCGACGACTCACGCGTTATCGTTCGAACCGAAGTGGTCACCGACGCCAAAACCGGCGTCGAAATGGAAGCCCTTTCAGCCGCTAGCGGCGCCGCGCTTACTCTCTACGACATGTGCAAAGCTATCACCAAAGGCATCGTCATCGAAAATATTCGCCTCGTCGAAAAAACCGGCGGCAAAAGCGATTTCAAAGTAAATGCCTAAAAATCGCCACCGCACGATTTTCGGTTGGCAGGACTCGTCTGTAGTTCAACAATCACTCTTTTGAAGGCCCTCATAAAAAATCAATTCCAACCCATTGATATTATGAAAATCCCAAAACTCCTTCTTTCGCTTTCGTCGGCTATATTAATCGCTCTCAGCACCGCAGGCGCTAGCGACTACGAAGAACCCTATGCGACAACCGTTTCGAAAACGGATGCTCAAATAACCATTAACCTCATGCACGTTCGCTATCCCAGCCGCCATAAATTCGATCCTAGCTGGCTGCTCCCA
>JBNMOQ010000210.1:0-9155 GCA_051275055.1 Candidatus Pelagisphaera sp. | reverse complement strand
CCACGCTTCGGGTGGCGAAAGCGCTTCGACAGAACATCGAAGATACGACAGTTAGCCATCGGTTTCGAGTCGAGTTCCTCCCAATGCGGGACCACTTCGCTCGATTCGCTATCAGGAGAATCGGCCATAGGAGACTAAAGCAACCGCTTCAATTGCCAGAGCTTGGAACAACGATCGGCTGACCGATTTTCAAACGCCGAGGATCAACTCCGGGATTAGCGTCAATCAGATCGTTAACACTCACTTTGTAGAGCGTGCCGATTTTTTGGTAAGTATCGCCCGATTTAATCGTGTGAGTCTTTGCGTCGCCGGAATTTGTCGCTGGCTTTGAACCAAGCGACTTGCTCGCTCCACTCGATGTCGACGATTTCGCCGTAGTCTTCGGAGCTGGAGCGGAAGCCTTCACGCCATTCTTCTCCAAAGCTTCGACTTTCATGAGAGCCGTCTTCGCATCAATAGTTATCCCACGTAAGTTTTTATTAATAGTAGCGATATCCTTTTGAACACCTCCAGTCACGCCAGCCAAGCTTGTCTCGATAGATCCGAGCTTACCCGCCATGCGTCGAATCATCTCCGAATTTCCCTCTACAGTGGTCTTCAGCTCCGCAATCGATTCGGCTGCGCTCGAGACCTCAGCGAGCTGAGCCTCTAAGGCGCTAGCCTTCGAGAACCCGTACCATCCCAAGATTACGCCGGTCAAAGCCAGAATCACGGCTGCGATCCCTATGAACAAAGGCGTTTTAGAAGACGTATCCAAATCGGAGGAAGAAAGGTTATCCATGGCTCTAATATATAAAAATGATCGAAAACGCTTATCAGGCACCGCAAACAAGCGAGGTCAAGCGAGGTTTTTCCAATAGTTGTCCGGCCATTGTGCAAGGATTTCAAGTTATTCTTGACAGCAATGCTAATTCGCCCTCTTTTGGCCTCTCTTTTTTCGGGGCGTAGCTTAGCCTGGTAGAGCGCCTGGTTTGGGACCAGGAGGTCGAAGGTTCGAATCCTTTCGCCCCGACCATTTCTCCATTGGAGGGAAATGGTCATCAACCGAAAAAGAAATTTCGCAGGGAAGACGTTTCCAAGCGAATGGATTTGAACCGTAAAGGTTCGACGGAGCGAAGCGGAGAAGGGACATGCGCAGCATGGGTCCGCAGGACTTGGGCGAAGCCCAACCAATCCTTTCGCCCCGACCATTTCTCCAATGTGACAGTTTGTGCCCGCAAGGGCCAGATTTCGACCATCCCCCTCAGGGGGAAGGACTTCCAACGTTTCACCTCGTTGGATTTCCGTGTCCGCATATGACGGGTCAAGACAGCCTGTGCCTAATTCTTGTGAGTCTATTTGTGAGTCTCCCACAGCAAGGGCCTTTTCATTCCAGTCAAGCCCCTCGACCGCCTTGAAAGTGGAAAGCAATGCCGTACCGGCAAATCGTCGTCACCATCCCCAAGCGGCTCAGGAAAGCATTCCAGTTCGACCGCCAACTTCTCACCAGCCTCTGCCAAACCGCCTGGCTGAGTCTCCGCGACGTCATCCGCATAAGACTCGGAACCCCCGTCGGACAGCCAGGCGTGGTCATTGCCATACAAACCTTCGGCGACTATTTAAACTACCACCCCCATCTGCACATCCTCATTACCGACGGCGCCTTCGTCGGCTCGCATACGTTCCACGCCTTGCATCGAGGGGATTGGGAACAGGTCGCCGAATTGCCCTTCGCCAGTTTTCTCGACGGTATCGTCTACGAACCCGAGCCTTGGGAACAGGCGCGACGGGAACGGCTTGCTAGCTACGCTCGCGAACGCGACGACCTCGCAGGCATCGTCGTCTACGACGGAGAATGGGACCAAACGCCTCCCTATTGTAGCGATATCCCGCTGGGACAATGGGCAACCGAAGCGAATCGCTGGGATGGCGTCGATCCCATCCCGCCAGACGAAGAACCTGTTTTCTACGCCGATGAACCCGCCGGATTCAAGATCCCAGCGGGACAGTATCGCAGCGGTCGACCCCAGGCATTCTGCAGCAAATAGGCTGGTACAGCAGTCATTTTTCCGAAATCGACGAATGCCAGCCATTTAAATCGACCAACGGTACCAATAAAGCCATGTGGTCCAACCAATCCACGGATTTTCTAACTTGAAAGCGCGACGTAACGGAGTGAAGATGGCGAAGCAAATCAACCTTTAGCCTCCCCTCCGAATCAAATCGGAACAATTGAATTTCCTATCAACAATGGGCCCAACTCATTTCCCCCAATACATTGCGATTATCAAAAAGAAGGCGATGGGACCACTTCAATGGTGTCTTGCGACGATCATTTTTTTCTCTGCAACGCATTCCCCCATTCTCGGGCATCCCGCGGATACCGATGACGATAATCGAATTTCAATAGACGAAGTATCGGCTTACTCGGAAGCATGGAAGGGAGCCGAGACATGGCCCTCTGGTCCCTCGCCTATTCCCGATAACTACCAGGATCGAGCGGTCTTCATCTGGAAAACCGGAGAAACCTACCGCGAAGCCCCTGACATAGCGGCCCCCTTCAATTGGGTGCCCGATCCCGGATCCGGTATTGTGTTTGTGGCTACAGAAACAATCAGCGGAGAACCCTTCGACTCCATTACGCTTAGCGACATCGACTCAGACCTCAACCTTGAGGTGAGCTTCACCTTAAAGGACCGACCGGGCACCTACGAGGCCTCATGGGTACCAGGCACCGAAGAACTTACCATCGACCTTCAACTTCCCCTCAATCCCTTCACCATGGATGGCTCAGGGACTGTTTTACTTACAATCCGAGACGTCGACTCCTCGCAGAGCTGGCGCCTACCCGAAATCGAATTAACCCCGCTTCCGCCCGCCCCTGGAGCCACCTCTCAATTGGTCGACAAAATCGGTGGCTCCTTTTCGGCGTTGGTCGCAAACCGAGGCTACGACCTTAACGCCTTCTCAGGCGCCATCGATATGGGCAGTGTTCCCGATTCGATCAGAGCTCTGGTCTACATGAACGCCGTTTTGGATCATCCTCAAAATTCGCAATCCATGACGGCTCAAATAAATGAGCGACTGGAAGCCGAAGATCGCGACAAATTCGATCGCATCCTGGCGAAGCTCAACTTTCAGCAAGTCTTCGACGACACGGTCATCACTCCTGAAAGCGAATTTGAAGGCCTCAACCAATCGGACCGAATCAGGACCCTAAGCGTTCCACCCAACCCCATGCCCCTCGCCGCTGCCGCCTGCGATGGGAATAGCTTTCTAGTGATCACCTCGCCTGCCCGCCTAGGCATGGCCATGCGCCAACAAGCTGCTGCGGAAAATGCCACCACAAGTAAGACCGACACCAAAGACCAAATTCGAGACGCGAAGAAAGCGATAGACAAAGCGATTGGAAATATAAAGAAGGCCCGAACGGTTGGAGGCCTGTTCATGGGTCAGGGTATCGCAAAGCCCAAATTCGGCTTCGGCGCCGGAAACGCGCTCAGCCTCACCCTCACCTTCGCCGACTTTCAGGATCATTATAATGCAGGCACGCTCCCCTCGAAATTCGACTCGCTCGAATTCTCGACCAGCGGTCAATCGCGCGGCTACTTCGTTGAGGATACCACAGGCTGCGGCGTCGCGACCGTAAAGGTCCTAGCAACCGTATCCAGCAAAGGATTCAATTTCGAAGAAACCATCTCAAAGCTCCTGCCCAAACCGAAAATTCCAATCAGTCCCGTCCCTGGACTGGGCCCTAGCTACAAAATTGAGATTGATCCGGCGGCGCTATTCCAAGATCTCAAAAATTTATTTCCGGACAGTAAGCTCATGGATGAGGAACCCCTCACTTGGTGTAACATAAACATAAGCAGCCCGACCTTCAGTGACGTTACCGGCGACGGCTTTCTAAAAGTAGAAGGATACAATGGCTCCAAAATCGGCATGGATTTCAAACCGCTCAAAGTCGGAACCGGAGTCCTCACCGCAGAGGTCAAGGGAAGTTCCTTTGCCGACAAAACAATCACCGACGACACGAACTATTCAACCAATCCAATTACGGTCGACTTCATCAATCCCATCTTACTCATCACCGGAGAAGAGCCGTCCATCACCTACAAGGTGAAACTTGATGACGCCGATCAAATCGCAAAAAAGGACATCGTCTGGCTCGTATCCGCAGGGACCGTCACCAACGAAAGGACCGACGGTTCCGGCAACTACGAAATGGACTGGATCCCCTCCGACAAAAACTCCGACTACCCCGTCGACATCACCGCTCGAAGCACCACTAGCGAATGCCTGCGAAATCTGGAAATCGACGGGCGCGAAGATACGATCAAAGTCAAAAAAGACGGATTCAGCATCGTGCCCGAGCTCACCTGCGTCGATGCAGGGCAGCAAGAGATTTTCTCAGCAGTCGACGGCAGCGGAGACAGCGTGGATGTAACCTGGAGTATCCAGTCTGGAACGGGTAGCATAAATCCGGATACCGGCCTGTTTACCGCAGGGACGCAAAGCGAAGTCACGATTCGCGCCACCCCCACGGCGCCCGACGACGAAGACCGTTGGGAAGAAACCACCTTCAGCGTAGACTGCCAACTACGATCCGATTGGCTCCTAAACCTAGCCGATGCTCCCTTGATACCCGGTGCAGGTTTCTCGCCTCGTATTTCCATCTTCACCCTTCCGGAAAGAGGAAGCATCACCGCCCGCGTGCTGGGTTCCTATGATACGATCACTCCCCCTGCCGAAGACGGCCTGCTCGGCACGATCGACGGCGGCTACTACGGAGTCGGCTACTTTCAACCCCCAAATCCACTCCTGATCGAAATTCTCAACCCGCAACTCGACGCGAATGTAGAATATAATATCCCCGGCCAAGCAGGGACCTACAACCTTCGCGCGGAAATCGGAATAGACATAGAAAATCCAGTCGGTGGATACTATGATGCCATCGAACTCATCGATGGCCGCGACGGGGTGCAATTCATCCTCAACCTCAATGGAGGCGCCTCGTCCGCTAGTACAAGTATGATCGATGTCGTGTCATGGGATTGGACTTTCAGCGACGGGACCGTCGCGCAAGGAGAATACGTCGCTGCCACATTCGATAGGGATATCGGGTACCTACGGGCCATCCTCAAAATAACCGATGAGCACGGAAACATCGCGAGTCGCTATCTCGAAATTCCAATACTCGAACTCACCGGCAATTTCAAAATGCCCTATCTGCCAAGCTACCAATACTCCGGTTGCCTCTTCGGCGAAATAGATAGCCCACCCGCGCTGACCGACGGCGTGCTCCTTCAGATGACCGCCGACCCGACCGCTTGCGGCCTGTCCCTGTTTATGACCGGCGACATAAACGGAAGCCTTTCCAACAGCTCCGGTTTTACCGGGCAGCTCCCCCCCGAAACCGAGATCGATACCTTCGCCATCCAAAGCTTCTAATCCTCACGATACCACACGCCATGTTTTCGCCTCACCCAATCCTGAATCGAGCGCCCCTCTTCCTGCTCGCCCTCCTATTTGGCTCCAGCATCTCGCATGCGACCATCGAGAGAACGATTTCGGCAGACCCCTACTTCCCGCTCGTAACCATTGAAATAGGACCCACCCCCGGCACTAAAGCCTACGCCATCGAAGAGACGCTAGGTCTCGAAGCCCTACCCACTCTCATCAGTCACCAAGGAGTCTACGATGCCCTGACGCATAAGATAAAGTGGGGGCCCTTCCTCGACGAAAATCCCCGCACCCTCTCGTATCGACTCAGTGGCGACGAAGGAACGGTTTCCCTGAGCGCCGTCGCCAGCTACGACGGGCTGCCGGAAGGACCCGACACGGATTCCCTCGATCTACCCGATCCCAATAAAACTTTTATCGGTCAACAATTCCTCAATACCGAGGTCACGGACTTCACCCGTTTCGAAATCGACCTCAATGCCGACCCAGACCAAAACGGCGTCGGGGCTCTTTTCCAATATGCCTTCTCAATGCCCGAAGGAATACTTCAGGGCGAAAACACCCTGTCCTTCGAAAGAGAAAACTCCTCCGAAGCCACCTTCGTCCTCCGTGGGTTGGTTAATGGACAAGCGCCGGATATCATTTTCAGGATGGAGATCTCCGAGGATTTCGAAAACTGGGACCCCATTGAAAGCGTGCTTCAAGAAGCGATCATGACGAGGAAAGAAATCGAAGCGTTCCCAACCGTCGATGAAATCGCCTACCCAATCATCCCCCTAAATACGATCCACAACACCTTCTTTCGGCTGAGCGCTCAATGGATATCCTCGCCCGATATATAATCTTTCCGAGCAACCCAAATGTTTCATAACACCACTAAGAACAGAGAACCTGGGAAGAATTAACCATCCTGCAATTGCGGGAGCGCAAAATATTTTGGGCTCCGTGGCCTTCGTTATAACGAAGGAGTGAACCGATCATTGTGTATAAAGTACTCAAGAGCCTTATGAGGCGGCAGCTGCCCAAGTCCCGTGCCCTTTTGTGGAGGATAAAAGCGGTGCAGAGGTATGGCGCTATTGCGGGTTGAATAGCAAAAGGCCGGTTAGGATGTTCAGTATTTCTGCCACTTAAAGTAAGCTCAGGACATGTCGTTATTTTTCAACCACGAATCATACGGATAGCTGCTTCTGAATGACAAATCATCCGTTCAATCCGTGGTCAAAGACTCTTCCTCTTCCGAAACGCTTGAGGTAACAAAAAGAATGAAAGCAGAGTCTCGCGAAAGGTGAGTTGAGCAAAGGCCATGCAGAGAAGCGGATCCTTCTTCTCGTTCTCAATTCATTCTCGAGGAAGCCAGCAGGAAAGACCGGTTCTTAAACCTTGATTATCAAGTTGATCCCCAATTATAAGAACAAAGAACCCAACAATCAACAATGGTCCTATCAACAAACCGCTGTTGGATCCGATCGAGTTGTCAGAAGATGGAGAGCACCTCACCACGCAATTGAACATTAGCGTAGACGTCGCGGGGGACACCCTGATCATTGGCGATCAACGTATTCCGGTGAAGGAGTTCTACGCGCCGTTATGTTCAACAGCAACCATTCTCGCCGAGGAATTTTGTTTGCCGCTGGTCCACCTTTCCGCAAGGGCGTTTCGCTCTTCCCACCGAATTGGGTACCGGGTACGGATGGAAATGGCGAAGAGACAGCCACAATTCTCGACGTATTTCCGACCGTACTTGCTGCAATGAAATTGCCGGTTCCCGTCGAGGCGGAGGGACGAGTTTTGACTGAGATACTGAAACCGGGCTGGTTGGATGGCGATGGTCCGACCACCTTTGAGGGCGAACTGTCCAACCAATCGATGTCGAACCTGGATATCGAGGAGCCGGCGGAAGACCCGGCGCTCGAGGCTCTGCAAGACCTCGGGTACGTGGAGTGATCCCGGCCTAATCCAATCCAGCGCGACTGAACGGGGCTTGAAATCACGCACTTGCCGGCATCGTCGCGGCGTGGAATCAGCGTTATTGCTACCAGGTGTGTGATTTTAATCCTGGTTTGCTAACGCTGGGTTGCAGTGAGGCTGGCTTAGGCAATAATGAGCTACTCATGAGCGACAAAATTGAACGCTACAAAGCGGGCCTGAAACGCTTCGGCGCGGACAAACATCTCGAAGCCATTGCCGAGTACAAGTTAGCGCTTAAGATCGAGCCCGATTGGGAAGATGTGCTGCACGCGCTAGCGATGGCTTACATGAGCGCCGGAAAGTTCGATGATGCGATTGCTACTGGCAAGCGTATTTTGGAACTGAATCCAAGCGATAACTTGAAAGCGCGACGTAACGGAGTGAAGATGGCGAAGCAAATCAACCTTTAGCCTCCCCTCCGAATCAAATCGGAACAATTGAATTTCCTATCAACAAAACCGATTTTCAAGCATCTCCGACTGGCTACCCATTTAAAATGGCCCAGATTGAGGACACCATTTCCGATCCGAATATCCACCGAAGCCGAAGCCGTGTTTGCGATTTAGGCTACCTTCGACAAGCCTACGCGCTGGACGATGGAAATCTCGGGTTTCGTTGTCCGGGAGAACCCGAGGAAAACTTCGTTCGAAAAGGCGGGCGCGGAAGCGATACAATCGGGAAAGTATGCCTTTGCAATGGTCTGTTGTCGACTATCGGGCTCGGTCAAACGCGTAGGGGAGCGATAGAAGCGGCGATCGTTACAGCAGGCGTAAACTTCGATTTCCTAAAGCATGTGGTCGATGGGGCGGATCATCGTTATAGCGCGAGCCAAGTGATCGAGTATCTCATGGGAGAAGTCGCGGCGCCTTGAGAACGCTATTTCGAGGATAATTCGAATGTTCGATTGCCGGGCATGCCGAGGTAGGGCGCTTTCAGGACTCTACCTTGCATCGCCTCGTAAAAGCCGTCTACCAATTGGCGGATTTCGCTCTCGGAGCGGCTACATTTCAAAGTCTGTTCAATGGTCGCTCGGAGGTCGGCCTCTACCTTTGGATGCCTCGGAGCTTGCTGGGGTCGATTATGATTTTCTTGGGGATGGTATCCTACTGTCCATTCCAGGAATCTTCGATGGAATCGCCAAATGGGATTCGATTTCGCTAAAGTTGGATGTTGATGATAATGCTTTGCGGGAGGAATTCGTCTTCAATTTCGAACCTTGTTGATTTGTGGAGGGCTCCTGGCCTCGTATTGCTCGACCGAAAGAACCTTCTATCACTTCGCCATAATGACCCGATCGCCAGTGTCGATTTGGATGGCAAAGATAGCATTTAGCGAAGTGTCGCCAACGTAGAGGCGATTGTTTTGAATGTCTATTTCTAGGCTTTTGGGGTTTGCGAGCGCTGCGCCCGCTCCGATTGAGTCGCTTGAAATGACGGTTCGGTTTCCACTGGCTAAATCGACTGCGATGATGCTGGTTCCATCGAGAACGTACGCCAGTCCGTTAGCGGTATCGAGCGCGGTTTTTATCGGACTCACGAGCAAGTCGCCTGAACCTGTGTCTGAATTCGAGATGACGGAACGATTGCCCGATGTGATGTCGATTGCTATTACAGAGGCCCAAGTCGTATCGACGCCTATGATACGATTGTTTCCGCTGTCGAGTTTCATGTGGTCGGGTAGCGTGTCAATGCCTGTGCCCGTCGAAGAACCGAATTCCGAAAGGATGGATCGATCGCCGGTCGCTA
>JBNMOQ010000209.1:0-9182 GCA_051275055.1 Candidatus Pelagisphaera sp. | reverse complement strand
GGTCATCTGGCAAGACATCGATAACAATGGGTGGGTTTGCTTCGGCGAGACGAGTTTTGAGTGATTCCGGGGCGATCGTATTCATATTAGGGGCGTTGATTCGGTGGATGAATGGATTCGAAGCTCGTTATAGAATAGGAAGGAGATGAAGAGGCGAGGCAACGTTTCAATCGGTTTCGTCGTTTTGGTCTCACGCAAAGCCGCTAAGCCGCAACGATTTTGTAGGCCTTTGTGGATTCGCGTGGGCTCTTTTGAATGGAGGCCGCATTTCCTGGTTTGCCTTAGCGCCTTTGGGGATTAGGTTGGGTCTTTCGTTATGAGGATATTGAATTTGTACCGTGCCCTGTTGGGAGCCTTGCTGTTGTTTGTTACGGTAGGAGTTTTTGCAAATGGAGGACCTGTTGCGAGATCGATAGAGGGCGATGGAATTGATCTATTCGAGGAAGCGACTGAGTCGACCTTGGTGCTTTTGTTTGTGGCCGTAGAGTGTCCGATTTCTAATCGATTTGCTCCGTCAGTGAACGCGATTTACGAAGAGTATCGTTCGGACGGTTTTGAGATGAGGACGGTCTATACGGATGATATGTTTTCGAGGGAAAAGATCCTCAAGCATCGAACTGAATACAGTTATGGAATGCCTGCGTTGATTGATTTCGATCGTGTTCTCGCGAAATTTTGCGGAGCGACGGTGACGCCTGAAGCGGTGGTGTACGTTCGAGATGACTCGGGTAGCTATGGCATGGTCTACCGAGGTCGGATAGATAATCAGTATGTCGATTTCGGAAAATGGCGTTTGAAGGCCACGCGAGAGGATTTGAGAGAGGTTTTAGAATTGGCTCGAAAGGGAGAAGCAGGGGGCTTGGCATTGAGGACGACGGAAGCTATTGGGTGCTATATCGGGGATTGAGAAACTGATTTATAGCATGCGGCTTGCTGTTGGATAGGATTGGCCTTTGACTACGCGGCGTGTCGCAAGCGCCAGCCCTACGATTTTATAGTTTTAGGGCCATATCGATGTGGTCGATTCCGGCGTCTTGGTAGATCGGGCCTTGGGCTTGGAAACCGAGTTGTTTGTAGAAGGGAATTGCCTGGGTCTGAGAGGATAGAATGACGGATTGAAATGAGCGGTTTCGAGCTGTGGTGATAAGCGATTTCATGATTAACGTGCCAATGCCTTGATTGCGATAGTGCGCAAGAACGGCGACGCGGCCAATGTGGCCGTCTTTGAGGAGTCTGCCTGTCCCTATGGGGGTATCTTCGTCGAAGGCCAGGGAATGGAGGCATTCCGGGTCTAGTCCATCGATTTCCAGTTCGGGCGGAACGTTCTGCTCGTCAACGAATACTTCGAAGCGTATTGCTTTGATGGAGTCGGCGTAGGGTTCGAATTCGGTGGTTTCGACGCGAATCATGGGCGAGAGGCTAATTCCTGATGATGGAGGTTGTCATCTTAATTCGTGGATCTATGTTCTTGGGCTGATCGTTGTGGCTATGGGATATGGGTTTAAAGGGAACCTATTCAATGCGATTGCTTTCAAATTCTAGGATGCCGTCTTCTTGGCTAAAAATAATTGTTTTTTATGGTTTGTACTTCTCAGTGCCTTTAGGCGCTGAGCCCGAACCGATTGAAGGACCTCCTCTATTGTTCACTAAGGACTTTATCCCCGAGGAGCTGCAAGCGGGAGAGCGCTTCGAACTTGCTCCGCTCGGGCATGTAGTGAATTTCGGATACGAATTTCGATTGGCGAGCGATTTCGGCGAATACGATATTCGGGGCATTGATATGTTGGCTACGCGCGTGCACGAAATCGCTGTTCTCGATAAGCTGGAGGAGATCAGTAAAACGAAAGCCTTCGCGACGTCGTTTTCGGAAGCGCTAAAGGATCCGGTCGTCAATAGCTGGTCGGTGGCTCGTCGACCGATTAGTTCGGTCAGAAGGATTCCGGGTGGAATTATGCGTTATTTGCAGGGTAAGTTCTACTCTGTAAAGCGTGGTTCCGAGAAGGTCGTTGCAAAAACCAAGCGGAACCGAAATCGAAAAAGCGACTCGGAGAAGGATGTGTCCGGGGATTCTGAAAAAGTAGATGGAGCAGTAAAGAAGGTGGGCACGACAACTCGAAAATTGGGTCGGCGTCACTTTGGTTTCGAAAAGGCTAAGCGTGCTTGGGCACGGCGTCTGAAGGTGGATCCTTATTCGACAAACGAATACCTGCAATTTGAGTTGGAGCGGATTGCTTGGGCTTCGACGGTCGGTTCTTTTGCGGGTGAGTTTGGTATTCCGACGAGTACGGTTTTGTCCTATACGTTGAAGACGCAAGAGATGGTATGGAATCAGTCGGCAACCGAACTGGAGCGTCGGAATTTCGTGTCTCTAGGAGACATGGGCGTGGATCATAGCGCCTTGTTGGTATTCAACGGTCTGGAGACCTACACGTTGACGGAAAAGACGTTGATCGTTTTGACTTTGGAGACCTTGGAAGTGGAAGGGCGTTTGAGCTTGGTTCAATTGCTGATGGAAGCGGAAAATCGAGATGAGGCTCGAATGATGGTCAAATTGCTGACGATTTTCGGAAACTACCATCATTTGATTCATCCGATTATTTGCTTCTCGATTCGGCGCGGTCTTGCGATTGCCGAATTGGAAGATGGTTCGATGATGCTTCCGCTTGCCTTAGATTATTTGCATTGGACTCCGGAGATTACGGATGCGCTGTTGTCGGATGAATTGATAGGAGATGACCGGACCTTGTGGATCGAAGGAGTCGCGTCGACAATCGCTAAACGTCGTTTGGAACAGTGTGGCTGGAAGCTCGAGGAAAAGAGTTCCGAGACATTCAAGTGGTTGGAGTCGGAGCTTTGAATTAATTTCCTCGTTCGCGCCCAGGTCATTGATAAGTGAGACGTGATGAATTTTCGTAGAATCCAAAATTTCGATTGCCTGGCATGCTCACACGTGTTTGGTTTTCGATAATCGTTAACCCCAGTAATATAATGCTATCCCGTAGAAATTTCATTAAGACCTCCGCTGTTGCGGCTGGATCCTTCGCAATCGTGCCTTCGTGGGCGAAAGCGGCAAACGGCGACATTCGCGTCGCGGTCGTCGGCCTAAACGGTCGGGGCAAGAGTTTGATTAAAGACGTGTTACGAACGAACGGAGCCCGGTTGGTTGCTTTGTGCGACGTAGACTCGGAGGTTCTCGGCAAGCGCGCTGATCAGGTTGACAAGGAAAACGGCATCAAGGTCGAGCGTTACGAGGACTATCGCAAGTTGCTCGAAAACAAGGATATCGATGCAGTTGTCCTGACGACTCCGAACTTCTGGCATGCGCTTCAAACGATTTGGGGCTGTCAGGCTGGCAAGGACGTTTACGTCGAAAAGCCGGTTTGCCATACCGTGTGGGAAGGCCGCCAGATGGTGAAGGCTGCCAAGAAGTACAAACGCATCGTTCAGGCAGGTTTTCAGAATCGTTCGGACATTGGTTTGAACGAGGCATTCCCTTGGATTCAAGCGGGCAATATCGGCGAGATCAAAATGGTCCGTGGATTGTGTTACCGCAATCGGGCAAGCATCGGAAAGATCGACAAGCCATTGACGCCGCCAAAGTCGGTTAATTACGATCTGTGGCTTGGACCTGCTGAGCATCAGGATCTTTATCGTCCGGAGCTTCACTATGATTGGCACTGGGATTTCAATACGGGCAATGGCGACATGGGCAACCAGGGTCCGCATGAGTTGGATCTTCTTCGCTGGGTTCTCGGCGATCCGGATCATCCTATGAAAGTGTCGTCGGTCGGCGGACGCTTTGGATGGAACGATGGCGGAAACACGCCAAACATGTGCATCACCCAATTTGATTGGGGCGGCGTACCGGTACTTTTTGAAACGCGTAACTTATGGGTGAATCCAGAATTGAATAGCGCGCCGAATTTCAAGGGTAGTCGCGTTGGCATCATTGCTACTTGCGAAGACGGTGAATTCCGTGGTGGTCGTGGTGGCGGTATCGTTTACGATAACAAGGGCAAGAAAATGAAGGCTTTCAAAGGCGACGGCGGATTCGATCATTTTCCAGCGTTTATCCGTGCTGTTAACAGCCGGAAGGAAAGCGACGTGGCTGCTCATCTCGAGAGCTCCTACAAGTCGAGCTGTCTGGCGCACTTGGGCAATATTTCTTATCTCCAAGGCAAGGAAGTCAGCGAAAAAGCTATTTCCAAGGTGGCCGCGAAGGACGAGGTTCTCAAGGAGGCTTACGATCGTTACGACGCTCAACTAGGCGACTGGAATATCGATCTTTCCAAGGAGCTTTGGCGTGCGGGCAATAAGCTGGAATTCGATCCGAAAGCGGAGAGATTCGTGGGTGGCAAAGGTTTCAGGAAAGCTAATGGCAATCTGAAGCGGACTTACCGCAAGGAATTCGAAGTACCGGTTAAAGTGTAGCTGGTTCGCCAAGAATCAATTTTGGAGCCGATGCTGGAACGAACGTTTCCGGCTCGGCTCTTTTTGTTTTCGAGCGGCGAATAAAATCCATTGCGCTCCAGCGGAACAATGCGGTTAACTCTCTTTAAATGTTCACCGGTTTAGTTGAAGAAAAAGGAGAAGTGCTGAGCTTTCATAAGGAAGCCGATGGTTGGCGCTTGAAAGTGAAAGCTAACGTTGTGCCGGAAGGCGTTCAATTGGGAGATAGTATTGCGGTGAATGGGTGTTGTTTGTCGGCGATATCGATATCGCAGTATGGTATTGAGTTTGATGTTCTGGAAGAGACCCGTCGATTGACGAATTTGAAGAATGTCGATTTTGGATCGAGCGTAAATTTGGAGCGGAGCTTGCGATTCGATGGGCGTGTGGGCGGTCATTTTTTGACGGGTCATGTTGATGGAGAAGGCGAGATCGTAGAGTTGCAAAGCAAAGGCGCTGACGTGTTGTTGAGGATCAAAGCGCCCGAGGCATTTGCACGATATTTGGTCTACAAAGGATGCGTGGCGATCGATGGAATTTCACTGACGGTGGCTGAGGTTGATGGACCGATATTGTCGATTTGGTTGATTCCGCACACGCTTGCGGTGACGACTCTTGGAGAGCGGTCGCCGGGTGATTCAGTTAACATGGAATTCGATTTGCTTGCGAAATACACCGAGAATATTTTGGCCCAACAAGATCGTTAAATGAAAGCCGAACTGAATGCCGTTATCGACGAATTGAAACGACTCCGAAAAGGAGGAACGGATCACGTCTATGTATCTGACGAAGCAATACGCGGGCTTCAGGCTTCCGTCGCGATTATAAATGCGCCGCCCGCATTGAGCCCCAAGGAAGAGGCGGCTCGAGCGGTAGCGGCGATCCCTGAGCGGGTTCGATCTGCATCGCCCGAGGAATTCGATCAGATCTTAAAAGAAGACCCGGTTGCTCCAGCTACACACAAATCTCTTTTGAGCTCGTCGCCCTTTCGGAAGCCTCCGACCGTTACGTTACCTGAAGGCGATAAACCTACTCGTTGGGAGGCTTTGCGGGAACAAGTTGTGAAGTGTCCCGTTTGTATCGAGCATGCTCCTAAAGGCGCGCAGATAGCATATGGGTTCGGCAATTTGGATGCGGACATCTTTTTTTGCGGGGAAGGTCCTGGAGTAGAGGAAGAAGAGCAGGGCGAGCCATTCGTTGGCGATGCAGGCCAATTGCTTTCTAAGATGATCAAAGCAATGGGCTTCGATCGCGAGCAAGTCTACCTCAGCAATATCATGAACTGGCGTTCGCTTCCTCCGACCGGAGAAGGTAAACGTCCTCCTACGATTGAAGAGATGAAGTTTTGCCTTCCTTATCTGAAGGCGCAGGTCGAAATCGTGAAGCCTAAATTGATTGTCGCTTTGGGAGCATCGGCTTCGAAAGGATTGCTCGGCGCGGATGCATTTCGAAGTTTACGTGAAATCAAAGGAACCTGGCAGGAGTTTGCCGGTATTCCTGTGATGCCGACTTATCATCCATCGTATTTGCTTCGCAATGACAGTAAGCGCGACAAACGAGGCGCGTGGGAAGATTTACTGAAAGTTATGGAGCGTTGCGAAACGCCGATTAGCGAGAAGCAACGCGGGTTTTTCCTGTAGGAGGCGAGCCTTTAAATTCGTAGGGGCGTCGCTTGCGGCACCCTTAACAAAAGGCATTTTAAGCCGTCTTATTCGAGACTAGCTCGGCGAGCTTGCGATTTAAAGTATCGAGAGGGACCGGTTTGCCGAGAACGGTATCTATGTTGATTGGATTCTCACCGGTTTCCTCAATGAGGTCGCCAAATCCGGTCATTAGAAAAACGGGCGTCTCAGGTTTGAGAGTTTTCATTTCGGCCGCCAATTGATCGCCGCTCATATTGGGCATAGCGCGATCGGTAATTACGAGATCGTAGGATTTGATTTGAAAATCCTTCAGCGCTAACTCTGGGTCGGTGAAGCAATTGACCGTGTGCCCGCCAGATCCTAGCAATTCGGAAATAACTTCGAGTAGAATCGCTTCGTCATCGACGAGCATGATGTGCAGCGGCGCTAGCTCAACAGGAAGGGGAGCTAGCTTTTCTTCAGGAAATTCGGCTTCGACGGCAGGAAAGCTCATCGTGATGATGGTTCCTTCGCCTTCTTTAGAATCGATTGCGATTTCGCCACCGTGGCGTTTTACGATTCCGCAAACGATGGAAAGTCCTAGACCGGTTCCGAGTTGGCCTTTGGTCGTGTAGAACGCGTCGAGGCATTTGTCCTGAATATTGTCAGGCATGCCTCCGCCGGTATCTTTTACTTGAATACTGACGCGGTCTTTTAGGTCTTCGATCAATACGATTATCTCTCCGTCGCTTTTGATGGCGTCGACTGCGTTAATCACGAGATTCGCTAGGGATTGGCGTAGTTCGGATTCGTTGCCGCGAATGCAGCGTTTTGTTCGAACGACTGTTTCGAAGCGGATATTGGCTCCGCGTCCTTCGGCTTGGATTTTCCAGCGGTGTTCGGTTAGGTCCTTTACTTGGTCGAGCAGGATTCCCGGATTGATGACCGAGTAGGCTTCGTCGTCGTGGTTGTGCGCTCTATAGAATTCGCGTAGGCGGCTCACGACTGCGGCGCCGTCTTGAGCGGCTACTTGAATTTTCTTAAGGAAAGACTCGAGTTTATCGTTGTCGCGGGTTTCCGCTGGCATGTTGAGCAGCAATTCGGAAAACCCTAAAATAGGAGCAAGCAGGTTGTTGAAATCGTGTGCGATGCCGCTAGCCATTTGTCCGAGTGCACGGAGGTTCTCTTGTTGGATGACCGTTTTTTGGGTCTCTTCCAAAGTGGCAAGCGTTTCGCTCAATTCGTGGTTTTTCTCTTCGAGTTCATTGGCCACTTCCCTTTCAATAGTGACGTCTTCGATGACGGCGGCGAAGTAGTGGGTATCTCCGGTAGAGTCTCGCAGCGGAAAGAAATTGGCCTTGCACCAAAATGGGTCGCCATTTTTACGATAGAGGAGCAGTTCGATTGAAACGGGTTTATTCGAATCGAGCGCGGAGTTCATTTTCGATATCGATTCCGGGTCTGTCTTCGAACCGTTTAGGCAGGATAGTTCTTGCCCGGATACATGCGATGAAGCGAATCCAGTTAGGGTTTCGAAAGCGCGGTTTACATAGCAAATAGGAAAACCGGACGGACTTTTGGAGAGCATGACGACGCTTTCGCGCACGAGTTCGACTCCGAATTTCAGAAGATTGGAGCCGGGGTTTTCGCGATCGAGTGTCATATCTTTCGCTGTGAGCGAAAGGTAGTTGCCGCCGGGGATTCGGTTGCCTTCGATAAAGAGCGATTTTTGTCGTCCGAGGCTATCGACGAATCGAAGCAAGCATCGGCTAGAGGAGTCGATCGCGTTGAGTTCGCTTAGAAAAAGAGTAGCGGCTGACCTGTCGAGCGGATGCGCGAAATCGGCCAAGTTACGGCCAAGGATTTCCTTTTGGAGGAATCCGAGGCAGTTTACCCAGGAAGCGTTGGCTTCGGTAAAGACCCCATCGTGCGAGTGGACCGAGGTTAGCGTGAGCGCGTTTGGCAACGGTTGCGGCAACGTTGCTTCGGCTACGACAGTCTTGAGGACTATGCGTGTCTGCCTGGGGTCTGGGCTAATGAAAAGAGGAATTCGTTTCAGTTCGACCGGAAGGTATGGCTTGTTCTTACAGAGCGCGGTCGCTGAGAAAGACGAGTTCTGAGCGTCTGTCTCGATGGCGAGAAGCCAATTCAACAGAGCGGTTCTTGGAAGGAGAAATTCCTCAATATCTTGTCCTTGGATTTCCTCTGCGGAGGCTTTCCATAGGCGTTGGCAACCGTCTGTTGCTTCGAGGAAGCGTCCATGCCCATCGTGTAGCGTGTAGACGGCGTTTTCGCCAGGGAGGCTGAAGTCGGCGAAGAGTTTCCAATCGGCTATTGGAGCCGGCGGAAAAGAAAGTTTTGATTCTGAAAGTTTAGAGTCTTCGTTGGAGCCGGAAAACGAGAGATTGCTCTTTCGAGCGCGGTCGGAAGCGGGGGTGGATGAAGATGCAAGCGAACGGAGACCCAACCCGATGGGTGGGGGAACGACGGGTTTTAGCTCGCGAGAGCAATCTGTTTTGTTGCCATCCATGGGAGATGTTTCTGAAGCGGGCTGATTCCTTTCAGCCAGAAGCCGCTTCGCGAAAAATCTCGCGAAACGACCTGAAGGGTTTTCTATCTAGGCTTTTGAGAGCGATAGATAGGGAAATGGTATTGCGGGTTGTTTGGAATAGGTGCGGAAATGTTAGCTCAACGAGATTAACTCGTTCTTAATCGCATAACGCGTGAGCGCTGCGACATCGTGGAGATTGAGCTTCCTCATAATGTTCGTTCGATGGTTGTCCACCGTACGAACCGAGATATTGAGACGAGCTGCAATTTCCTTGGTTGAATAACTTTCCGCGACGAGTTGAAGGATTTGCTTCTCTCTATCTGAGAGAGGGATGTCGCTAGAACTGGAATCCGGGTTGAGGATAAGAGAGCGCATTACACTGGCCATTTTCGGGCCGATGAATGTTCCGCCACCAGAAATGATGTCGAGGGCCTTCTTGAACTCATCGAATCCGTCCATCTTATCGACGTACCCTTGAGCTCCAGCGGAGAGCAATTCGCGGATGTTTGCAGAGCTCGCTTTTCCGGAGAAAACGAGAACTTTAACACCCGGGACGTGCA
>JBNMOQ010000208.1:0-9201 GCA_051275055.1 Candidatus Pelagisphaera sp. | reverse complement strand
TAAGCGGGGCGACCTGCTCGAGCGTAACGACTTCAACTTCTGAAGTTGGATCCGACTGCAAGCCATTAGTAGCCGTAACTCTATAGAGGTAAGTCGTTTCCGGATTCAGTTCAAGGTCCTCGAAGGTGGTGGTATCCGCATCTACGACATCTATAACTTCCCAGGTTCCGCCTGCTCCTTGCTTCCGTTCTACTTCGAATCCTAGTTCGTTATCCGAAGCGTCCGTCCAACTTAATACGGCTCTGCGAGCTTCGATTGTATCGGCTGCTAAATCGGTAGCTGCGTTCGGCGGCGATCCAATAGGATTCACTCTACTAATAGTAATATTATCGAATGCTATTCCCCCTTCACTATTCGTATCTTGGAAAAATGCAATTTGACCGAGGTCATTGTTTTCATCGTTGAAAACGATCTGCGGAGCATTGTCAGGATCGGGTGTAATATGAAAGTCAAACTCGCCCATCTTAACTTCGTTTAAGAACACGTGAAGCGTGTTGGGCTCCAGTACTCCGGATCCAAGTTTAGGTAAGTCATAATCCACATTCTGAGAATCGTGCGAATTGATCAAAAACGAGACTTTATTAGGATTTTCCACATCGAAATCCCCTAAGCCCGTAGTCCCATTCAGGTCATTCAAGGAAAGCGTTCCATCATTGAAAATCAGCAAACGAAACGGACGGAAATCAGAGTTATTCAACGCTCCTGCAAGCGCTCGACCTACTGATACATGGATACCAGTGTCTCCTTCAGGGGCATCCACAACGTAACCCCGCTGAAAATCGAAATCGACTCGAAGTTCCGATACATCATCTCCTCCATTAAATGGATACCTGAAATGCGTGCTGTTGCCCGACGCGGTTCCTAAATCATAAAAATAGAGACTTTGCCCCGTTAGCGGATTCGCAACGGGAGTTGAATCCGCATCGATTACAACCGCTCCATTGACCGAACCGTTCGTCCCTGGCGTATAAGAGGCGCTTTCGACAACCGGCTGCTCGCCGACTGTGTCTGCCTCGAAGTCGAGGGATGAATACACGTTATTGATTGAACCAACTCCGGCACTAATTCCGGAGATCTTCAAATTATCGATTATCAAGGCTCCCGTATTTCCTGTGTCTTGATAGAAAGCTACCCGTCCCAAGTCGGCTACGCCCTCGTTGTAGGCCACTCCTGCATCGCTCGGATCCAGGAAGAATGCGTATTCGCCGAGCTTCACTCCATCGAGGTAGACGTGGAAAGTGTTTGAAGAAAGCGTTCCAGAGCCCCCTCCTGCTGTCGAATAGTCCAGCGTCGCAGCGTCATCAGAATTGAGGAGCACCGAAAGGCTGTGCGTGTCGCCAGTGGAGAATGTTCCGATCTGGGTGCTTGTTCCCTCGGACCGCATGTCAATCGTACCGTCCTGAAGTATCCGCATTTCAAATGCGCGACGCGAGCTCGAGGTGAGTGAAACTCCGCCCTTGCCGACAGTGAAATTAATTTCCGTGCTCGACTCCGGGCCGACGATCGCTGGATTCAAGGCGAAGTCGAAATCGACTTGTACCGACGATACATTATCGCCGCCGTCGATATCTGCTACGTAGCGGACATTGCCGCTGTCGCCCAAGTCGTAAACATAGAGACTCTTGCCTCCGAACGGACTGGATGGCGTCGATGATCCGTCGATGATGATCACGCCCTTTTCGGCTTCCGGCGTATCAGGCGACAGATCCAAGCTACCACCCGCTGGAGCCGAATCTACGACTTCCGATTCGAAATCGCTTTCGAAATGCACTACTGCGGAAACAGAAGCGATTGATATTATTCCAGCCCATAGAGTCGAAAGAAGGAATGCGGGGTTACGGTACAATTTATTCATGGGATAATTTGTAAAATTAGCGCTAGTTAACTTATAATTATTATTTAGACAACGAGTACAAGTGGAAAATGAATAAGTGCTCATATCGACGTCTTTTGGTCTATTCTCCTCTTGCTATAGCTTTACTGCCTGTGCGACGGGGCGTTTTGAGATACTGGAATAAATGAATTGTATTCCCCTGAGTGCTAATATTTATTAACGCCAAAATGAGCGAAAAGCAGGTACTTTACCCGAATTTTAAATGGACCTTTTCGACCCTCGGATGCCCTGAGCTAACCTTGGACGAATGCTGCAGTCTCGCCCGAGCTCACGGACTGGCGTCGATTGAGTTACGAACAATTGAAAATACTGCCGACCTCCCTGTCTTGTTTGAAAGGAACTATGGTACGCCAGAGAACTTGGCTGGTAAAATGAGCCACGAATCCATATCGATTGATTTCCTTGATACTTCGCTGAAACTTGTCGGAAACGACAGTGAAACTCGCAGCGATTTCTTAAAATTCATCCCATGGGCCGAAGCTTTAGGCGCGAAATGGCTACGAGTCTTTGATGGAGGCTTAGTATCGAAAACACTCGAGGATGAGGCTCTTAACCAAGCTGTAGACACTCTTTCGTGGTGGACGGACCTGAGATCGAAAAACAATTGGAACGTAGATATTGCCATCGAAACTCACGACTCTCTCGTTTTCGCTAACGCTCGATCGCAACTAGCCGAGAAAGTCGATCGGCCAACTCGATTTATCTGGGACTCGCATCACACTTGGAAAAAGGCAGGAGAATCGCTGGAAGAATCTTGGAGCAGTCTCAGGGACCTTGCGGTGAACGTGCACATTAAGGATAGTGTATCCAAGCCCTCTGCGAGACATCCCTTCACTTATGTACAGCTTGGCGAAGGAGAATTCCCACTAGCCAACGTCCTAGATATTTTAAAAGCAGATAACTACGGTGGAAATGTGAGTATTGAATGGGAGCGGCAGTGGCACCCGTATTTGCCTCCTTTGGAAACCGCGCTTTCGAGGGCGAACGAATTGGCTTGGATTTAGATAACGAAAAATGATTAGCAAACTTGAAAACAAGAACGCTCTCGTCACCGCGGGAGCTCAGGGTATTGGAGCAGCAATTACGCGACACCTCATAGACCAAGGGGCAAATGTAGCGATACACTACTTCTCCAGTGCGGATACGGCGAACGAGCTGGTCGCTTATGCAGAAAGCCAAGGCCGTAAAGCCGTTGCCCTATCAGGGGATTTAACGAACGAAGCGGAGGCCACTGCTCTGGTTCAGAAAGCTTCGGAGAAATTGGGAGGGCTGAATACGCTGATCAATAATGCGGGATCGCTGGTAGGAAGGAAAATGCTTTGCGACATGGAGTCGGAGTTCTGGACCAAGGTCATGGACATCAACCTAACCTCCATGATGTACGTCACCAAAGCAGCATTGCCCTTTCTGTCCAGTAACGAATCGAGCAGTATCGTCAATCTCGCTTCGCTTGCAGGGCGCAAAGGCGGACATCCGGGTTCGTTGGCCTACTCCACTAGTAAAGGAGCCATTCTCACATTCACTCGAGCCCTATCGACGGAGCTCGGCCCCAATGGAATTAGGGTCAATGCGATTGCTCCGGGCCTGATTCTGGGTACATCGTTTCACAATACGCATACATCTAAGGAATCAGCGGATCAAACTACAGGAACCATTCCAATTCAGCGTGCTGGAAATGCTGACGACGTTGCCCGAGCCGTTGCGTACCTGGCTTCCGAATACGACGGGTTCATTACGGGAGCTACTTTAGATATAAACGGTGGCGTTTACGCTTAACATTTCCTGAGGCGCATTCGCTTTAGCTATTTCAACAACCGAAGAAGCGTATTCTTCTTCGAAATCCATTAATAACAATGAAAATAAAAATCATAAGCTTGATCGCTCTGGCGATGTTTTCTGCTTCGACCCTACAGGCAGGGAAGGATTTTTTAGGCGCAGACTGGAAATCGTATTCCGGATTCCAGGTTGATACGGAAGCGGTTTTACCGGAAAAGGAAGTTCATCCTTCGCTTTGGTTTACTGAAAAAGGTTTAAAGAAATTCAAGAGATCACTGCGGAAGGATAAAACGATCAAGACTTACTGGGAGAATGTTAAGAATCACGCCTTTCTTAGTTCCCCATTTCCGGAGCTCATTCCGGAAGATCAAATTTGGATTCCTGAACTCGCAAAAGACAACAACAAGCGAATCCACAAATACTATGGGGAGATGACGCAAATTCCTCTCTACTCTGCATTCATGGCCTGGATGACTGACGATCCCGATGAGAAGCAGCGTTATATCGATCGAGCCAAAGCCGCGTTGATGCGAGCTTTTGATGGGCCGATTTTTGACCTAGACGCCACAAAATCCGGAGTCGATAAATCGGTCGACGAGATTTATCGAGGCATCTGGTCTCAATCAATTTGCGCAGCGTATGATTTCGCCCAACCATTCCTTACTGCCGAAGAAGACGAGATCATCAGAGAGCGCCTTTTGAAGGAGGCGCGCTACACGCACGAACACCTGCGGTCCTGGGCTAGTGGTCCACACAATCATCTATCCAAGCCCGCATGGGGCCTCGCTGCTTTCGCTCTAACGTTTTCCGACGAACCGGAAGCTAAGGATTGGTTTCGCAATGCCATGGAAGCGGCAAACCAGAATACAAGCTACCACTTTAGTTCCGACGGGATCTATCGAGAAGGAGGAATGTATTACATCTTCTCATGGTTAAACTACGTTCCGTTTCTATATCATTACAAAAACGTATCCGGCGTCGATTATTTCAATGATTTCATGAAAACATTCGAATGGGGCGTTATCGGTAGAAACGCTCGTGGTTGGACAATGAATACTGAAGATTCGTTCATTCGTCCTGTGCCAACGCAGATGGTTTCGAAGGCATTCAAAGACCATCGATCATTTTTAGCTCCAGAAACACCTTTTTCGGAAGTTCTTCAATGGAATTTCAAAAACACCGATTACCAGCCATTTAGGGATGTCGAAAAAATTAGTGGCTACAATTACACTGGAGCTACCTGGGATTACCCGAAAGAACTGTACGAGCTTATCTCCTACGACCCATCTATTCGAGCAAGTTCCCCCACTGTAGACCCGACTATATTTATGGAAGGAGGACAGACGTTTTTCAGAAATTCCTGGCTGAATCACCCTGACGAGCAAATGTACATGCTGTTCCATAATGTACCTCAGGCCGACAATCACGATCACAGCGATACTCTTAGCTTCATTGTCTACGCGAAGAACCAGATGATGGCCTCAGATAGCGGATACACGCGCTCAAGTTACGGCGACGATATACGCTACACCTACTATCGCCGTCCTCAGGCACACAACACGATTACTTTCGATGATGTCCCTTTAGGTGACTTTAATGAAAATCAACCAAATCCTTCGGAGGACAGATTGAATACAACGTTTTTCGATTTTGAAAAGAAAACCGCTCCATTCAGGCGGTATCTTGGTGAAGAGTTGGGTAGCGCAAAGCGATCTATTGCATTCATCCAGGACGAATACTTTCTCGTACTAGACGAAGTAAAAGGACAGGTCCGCAATTCCCAGAAGCTAGACGGAAAATTCGACGTCTACTTTCATGGTGGCCGAAGTTCGCTAGAGGCTGAAGGTAATAGCTATTTATGGTCGTATCAAAATGATAGGTACGGCGACGATTCTCAAATGCTAACTTATCAGCTGAATCCAGGGTCAGAGGTCGAAGTGATGACGATGGAAAGCACCTATTTGAAGCAAGACTATGCAGAATTTCCTGCAATCCGAACGTCAAAAGGCGGACACGAAGCTCTATTTGGGCAAATAATCTATCCGCTTGGAAAGGGAGATGCAAAACCAGTAATAGTCGATCTTTCCACAGAAAAGCTACTGGGTGCAAAAATCTCCCATGACAACAAGCAGGATATTTTCCTGAAATCGCATACTGAAAAAACAAGCAACAATGCAGGCATCCAATTCAATGGAGATTTCGGATGGATCAGCTTAGTTTCTGGCAATCTTAAAAAGGCAGCAGGTCAATCGATCAAAAATTTTACTTATGATGAATCTTCCATAATCACTGCCGATCAACGGATTACATTTGCGATCGAATGGGGCGCGAAGGTCGAACTTGGATTGTCAGTGGAAAAAACGACCAACGTCACAGTCAATCCGCAAAAGCGGATCTCTTCGGTTACCTTCAATGGAGATGATGTTCCGTTTGAGACGATTGATCGTGTTGTTAAATTCGAGGTAAGCGAGAGCGGTAATTACATCCTGAACTAACTCATCCCCCATCACTTTTCAGCGATTCCATGACAACCAAACAGGCACCAATAAGCGGTTCGAAACGACTACCACTCTCGATTCTCCTTGCGTGCGTTTCATTGTACAAATTGGCGTTTGCAGATGCTTTATTCGTCGAGAATTTCGACTACGCTAATGGCGAGTTGCTAGACGTTTCTTCCAGCATATGGGCTCCGACCCTGAGTGACGCAGCCAATCCGAACCTCTTGGTAACTGAAGGCGCCCTCAAATGGGACTTCACAAACGGGCGCACTGAACCGGTTAACAACGGATTCTACGCCGCTACGATTGATTCAAGTGGCATAGATTCAGGATCTTTGTATGCTCATTTTGATATCACAGTTGGCACGGCTCCTACAAGTTCCTCGTTGGTTGTGGGGCGAATCGCCTCTTTTTGGAACGGTTCAAACGGATACCGAGGCAGGCTGTGGATTGGAACTGGTTTCGATTCGGGGAATGATCCTGTGGCCAGTACATTTCGTATTGGACTGACGGAAGCAGCAGGCAGTCGCGCGGATGTAGTTTGGGATGATCGAAATTTTGAAGAAGGCGCAATGGTATCCATCGTCATTAAGTACGATTATGAAGCAGATGTGGCTTCTCTGTATTTGAATTCGACATCGGAGAGCGACCCGCACCTTGAGGTGAATGACGGAAATTCCCTTTCTACAAAAGGCTTCGCATTTCGCCACAAAGACGAGTCCTCCGGGTCATCGAATCTGGGGATATTCTCTATTGATAATCTAGCCATCACAAGAGCTTTTGGTGATGTTCAACAGGGAGAATCTCTAGGAGCTTCGAACCTTATTGCCGAGGGAGTCACTGGCGAATCCATTTTTCTCACCTGGGAAGATCGTTCGTTCGATGAAGTCCTTTTTAGGATCGAGCGCCGCATTCAGGGCGAAGCGGTTTTCGACGTTCTTGGCACAACGGAACCGAATAGAAATTATTTTCTGGATACAATATCTTCCGTAGGAGTTGAATACCAATATCAGGTTATTGCAAATAACGGAGTCGACCTTGTGGCATCCAATGTCGCAAGTGCCAATCCGTTCTCGTCGTCGCTACCGCTTAAAGCTCCTGGTCTCGTCGTTCGAAACGAACCTGCTGGTATTCTTGTGTCCTTTGAGGCCGAAGAAGGAGCGGCTTATCAGGTGGAACAGTCAGCCGATCTAGAAAGTTGGAATTTCACCAATCGATTTTCGAGTGAGCAAACTGGACTTGTTAGCATTCCGCTAGAAAGTAATACAAGCACCCCACTCTTCGTTAGGTTGCAATCGAGCCGGTTCAATACGCCTCGCGATGCAATTGGACTTCAGGGAGAATTCGAGCTTCCCGACAATGCGAATGGATCTGTATTCGAATTAACCGCGTTTGGAGCTACTCCAAACGATGACTCCGACGATGATGCCGGAGCCCTGCAAACCGCTCTATCGCAGCTCAGCCCGGGTGATGTGCTGACAGTTCCCTCGGGAGTATTTCATATTAAGACATCGGTTAGCGTTCCGAGCGGTATCACTCTTCGTGGCCAAGGAAGGGACATCACTCAGTTCACTGCCTCGGGAATCGCTAGTGCATTCACGATCAACGAAGGGAGGAGCGACATCACCTTGAGCGACTTTGGTATAGACGCGTCGGATTCGACATTGGCTTACGGCGTTTTCATTGGCGTTACCAACGGTTCCAACGCTGAAAGAATCTGGATCGATAACCTTGAAATACAAAACTTCTCGAGTCGGGGCATTCAGATTCGCAATGCCAATCACGTTAAGGTCGAAAACTGCGCTATCCACCATGCTACCAATTTGGGCGGTGGTGGATTCGGATATGCAATTACTTTAAACGACCCCAACAATCACAACAATTGGGTAACGCAATGTGAAATTGGCCCAGTGATCCGTCATGGCGTTTTGATCCAGTATTCAGCCCATAACAACCTTGTCGAGCTCAACACGTGTATTGAGACAACCGAAGACGCTTACGATCTCCATGGAGAAAACGAATATGCCAACGAGCTTAGGTTCAATCTTGCCTACTGGAGCCAAGGTTCGATCTTCGACGGTACGCCAGCAGGTTTTGGAATCGGAAATACTGGAGCAACACACGATAATTCCGGACCCAATAATTGGGTACACCATAATGAAGTTTATGGCTATGACATTGGGTTAGAGGTTATACAGCGCTCGCACGTTCAATACGTTGATGGTAATAATTTTCACCACAACGCAACCGGTATCAAAATTCATGATAGCGGCGGAAATCGCATCCATATTCGTGGCAATTCCATAGCGGATAACGTCACCGGAATCAGCGCAACTCGCTCAGGAAACATTCAGATCGAACACAATAAAATCAATCGAAACGAACTTGGAATCTCGCTTACGCCTGACATCGATGACTATTCGATTCGATTTAACGACCTCTCGGGTAACGCAACTGGCAAAAACCTAGGTAGCGACTCTGGAGTTTTCGAAGGAAATCTCGAGTGACTCAACTTCCACTCAGCTATCGCGATTGTTCGAATTTAGAAATCTGAAACTCGATCGATGAAATGCGAAAACTTGCTATCGACCGAGTAAGGCCGAGTTTGGAAATCGATTGATTCAATCCAAAGCAATGGATGTCTCACGATATTTTGCTTATTCGAAAGTGCCGATCTATCGACCAACGTTAAGTCTTCCCATAATTGTACGAAATTTAATTCGCGGGAAACCATTCCTAGTAAAAAGACAATGGCTCTTCTTGAAAATAGATTAACTACGTCTGCTGACAGGACATCACCTTGACTGTTGCAGGTATCGCCCCATAGCGGAAGCGATTGCTCGACAAGCATCTTAATATCTAAATCGCAGAACTGCCTGACAGCGCTTTCATTTTGAAGGCAATGCGCCAAGGCCAAGTAGCTCTCTAGCCATTCCCCTACCGCCTTAATCGAATTGGGTTCCGGGTCATGTTTAAACAATGCTCGAAGCTGTTTTCCTGAGTTTGGAAAGATCGAGTCTTTGCAGATCAGCA
>JBNMOQ010000207.1:0-9216 GCA_051275055.1 Candidatus Pelagisphaera sp. | reverse complement strand
GGTAGGGTTGCCCGTCCCGGGCAACCGTGGAGGATTGATTTTGTTTTTGCGTGGATGGCTGTGGCTTGTGGGCTGTGCGGTTGCTTGGGACAAACAACCCTACCATTAACCCTACCATGATGGCGTTGCTAGGAACACGCTTGATCTTCGATTGGAATTCTACAGGGTTCCGGTTTTTGCGATCGAGAGTCTTGATATTGGTCGTGGTTTGTTTTCTGCCCTATTCTCCTTTTTATGAAGCTACGCATTGGTTTATTGATAGTTTGTTTGGTGATGAGCGTTTCGCTCGGTTTGCTGTTGTCGAATAGCGGCTCTAGCGGAAGCGAAATGACGGAGCGTGAGGGAAAAATTCGAATTGGGTTTTCGATGGATGAAGTTCGTGGAGCTCGCTGGCATAAGGATCGCGATAGTCTCAAGAAACGAGCAGCTGAGCTCGGAGCCGAGGTCGTGATCCAGGTAGCCAATAGCGACGATGCAAAACAGATTCAGGATATCCAAGGTCTAGTGACGCAGGAAGTCGACGTGATGATAATCGTCCCGCATGATGGGGCGGCGATGGCCAAGGGCGTCGAGATTGCTCACGAGGCGGGGATTCCGACAATTAGCTATGACCGATTGATTACTGGGACGGATAATCTAGATCTCTACGTGACGTTCGATAATGTGAAGGTCGGCGTTTTGCAGGCGACCTATCTTGTAGAGGCGTTAAAGGACGTGGAACATCCGAAGATCGTGCGTCTATTCGGTTCGAAGACGGATAATAACGCATTCCTTTTTAAAGAAGGACAGGACCAGGTTTTGATGCCTTTGGTCGAAGCGGGGAAGATCGAGATTATCCATGAGGATTGGTGCGATAATTGGGAGGGCACGAATGCCAAGCGAATCGTAAATGCAGCGATCACTCAGCACGGGAAGGATTTCCACGGCATTTTGGCTTCAGCTGATGTGCTATCAAGCGGAGCCGTCAAGGCACTGGAGGAAGAAGGATTGGCGCGAACTATTTTGGTGACCGGTCAGGATGCGGACTTGGTGGCTTGCCAGCGAATTGTCGCGGGCACGCAAGCGCAGACGGTTTATAAGCCGATTCCGGAGCTTGCGACTATGGCTGCGGAAATGGCGGTCAAACTGGCCCAAGGAAAGCCGGTGATTGTGCAGGGTGGTGTCGAGAATGGAATGATGACGGTCCCGATGGCGATGGCGCCGATAATGAGCGTGACGAAGGAAAATATGATGGAGACAGTCATTGCCGATGGATTTCATTCTTACGATGACGTCTATAAGGTTATTCCTGAAAACCAACGTCCACCTCGCTAGGCAAGCATGTCAGAGGATTTGGTATTAAAAGCGGAAGGGATAACCAAGACCTTTCCGGGCGTGAAAGCGCTGGAGGACGTCAGTTTCGATTTACGTCGCGGTGAAGTGCATTCGTTGTGTGGCGAAAATGGGGCGGGCAAGTCGACATTGATTAAGACGCTCTCAGGTATTTGGAATTTCGGTACATATGAAGGCTCATTTTCGGTAGATGGAAAGGAAGCTCGCTTCGATAGCATCGCCGATGCGGAGGCAGCTGGATTGGCAGTTATTTATCAAGAGTTGGCATTAGTTAACGAGATGACGGTGGCAGAGAACATTTATCTCGGTCATGAGCCAACGCGTTTCGGGTTTGTCGATTGGGATAAAATGTACAAAGATGCAGCTGCGTTGCTCGACCATTTTGGAATCGAAATCGATCCTGCTGAGCGAGTTGGTAATTTGGGCGTAGGCAAGCAACAGCTTGTCGAGATTGTTAAAGCGCTAAAAAAAGAGTCGCACATTCTCATTTTGGACGAGCCGACGGCGGCGTTGACGGAGCGGGAAGTGGATATCTTGTTGAAGATGATTCGCGAGATCAAAGCGCGCGGCATCGCGTGTATCTATATTACGCACAAATTGGACGAGGTATTCGCGATCAGCGATCGTATTACGGTTCTGCGTGATGGAAAAACGATTACAACCGTTAATGCATCGGAGAGCTCCAAGGCCGAGGTGATCCGAAATATGGTGGGTCGTAACATCGATGAACTTTTTCCGTATGTAAATGCCGAGCGTGGGGATTGTCTTCTTGAGGCCCGCAACGTTTCGGTAGAGAGCGACGAAGGGCAATTGGTCGTTCGAGACGTTTCATTTCAGGTTGCTAGAGGCGAAGTTCTGGGGTTTGGAGGATTGATGGGTGCGGGCCGCTCGGAGTTGCTCATGAACGTGATCGGAGCTTTCGGAAAACGTACGTCCGGAGAAGTGACGCTCAAGGGTGAACCCTTTGCTCCGCGAACGCCTCAAGGCGCTATTGAAAAAGGTCTGGTTATGGTAACCGAAGATCGAAAGCGATACGGCTTGGTTTTGGAGCAGAGCAATGGATTCAATCTGAGTTTGTCGTCGTTGGTCGGAATAACGGCTTCTAGCGGTTTGGTTGAAGTGAATCAAGAGGTTCGCCGCAACGAGGCCATCGCTTCCCAGCTACAGGTTAAGGCACCGAGTTTGGAAACCATTACCGGTACGCTTTCGGGAGGGAATCAGCAGAAGATCGTCATCGGCAAAGCGCTGCTCTGCGAGCCGGATATAATTTTTCTCGATGAACCGACTCGCGGAATCGACGTCGGAGCGAAGCTCGAGGTTTACGAGCTCGTGAACGCACTCAAGTCGGAGGGGAAGGCCATCGTACTCGTTTCTAGCGAAATGCCCGAATTGATGGGCCTGAGCGATCGTATTATTATGCTGTCGCAGGGTGCCGTTGGCGGCGAGTTCGACCGCGAAGACTTTAGCCAAGAAGCACTGCTAGCTGCAGCAATTAGCGTTTCCGAAAACATACCTTCTGGAGATACCCATGAATAAGCAATTATCCCTCAGAGACTTTTCGCTCTTCATCGCAATTATCGCGATCTGGGCTTTTTTCGCGATCATTTCGCCAAGCTATATTGGCGCTCGAAATCTGTCCATGTTATCGATCGAAATGTCGACGACGGCAGTGGCCGCTTTGGGAGTGCTTTTGATTATTGTTTGTGGACACATCGATTTAGCGATCGGAAGCGGTATCGGTTTGTTTGGTGGAATAGCTGCGGTGTTGACTACCTTGTATGGTTGGCCAGCTCCGGCGGCGATGTTCGTGTCGATGATCGCGGGTATTGCGACTTGGACCTGTATGGGAACGGTGATCGTGTCGCAGCGAATCCCTGCGTTCATTATTACCCTAGGAGGTTTGTTGGTTTTCAAGGGCGTCTTCTGGAAGGTTATCAATACGTCCACGGTGCCTGTGAACCTCGGTGGAGAGAGTAATTTGTATTCAGTTTTAACGACGTACTATTTGCCTTCGATATTGGGCTATTTACTAGCGGCGGGCGTTACGACGGTAATTGCGATTGCTACCTTGAAAGGTCGAGCAAGCCGTAAACGACATAACTTCGAAGTGGAGGAGCCTGAAACGGCCTTCTACAAATTCATGTTGAAGGCGATCGGTTTGTTTATCGCCGTTACAGTTTTGAATATGTATCGCGGAGTACCTTTGTCGGGAGTTATTCTGGGAGCCACGGCGGTCGGTATTTACGTGCTGACGCAGCATATGGCATTTGGTCGTTACCTTTATGCTATCGGTGGAAACGAGGATGCAGCAATGGTATCCGGCGTTCCAGTACGCCGGACGACGATTATGGCGTTCTCAATCGCCGGAGGCTTAGTCGCTCTTACTGGCTTTTTGCAAACGTCCTATGCTGGTTCTTCTACGACCTCGGTGGGCGACCTGATGGAGCTCGATGCGATTGCGGCCTGCGTTATTGGCGGAGTCAGCCTTAAGGGCGGTCGAGGGACAGTGATGGGCGTCATGGCTGGCGCTTTGATCATGGCGAGTTTGCTAAACGGCTTAACGCTTATTTCCGCTCCACCTGAGATTAAGTTCATCACCCGAGGTATCGTTTTGGCTTTGGCGGTTTGGATGGATGTGCGTTTGAACCGAAAGTAAGAGGTCGGGATGCCCGTCCCGGGCAACCGTCGAGAATTGGTATGTTGGTTAGCTTTTTTTGAATGACGATTGCTTTTGGGCTGTGCGGTTGCTCGGAACAAGCAACCCTACTCATAGGGAGTGTCTTCAAGTATGATTTGCTCGATGAATTCCAGTTTTTCGTTTCCGCTGATTTCGAATATGGCGAACTCGTTGGTTCCGTTGACGTCGATTTTGTAGCTTCCTGGCTTTAGTCCCGTAACGACGAATTTTCCCGCATTGTTGGTAAACGTGAGGATGTCTTCGATTCCATCACCCGAAATTTTGAGAGCTTTGTATCGAACGGGTTGTTCGTTCCAGTGAACGAGAGTGCTGCGCAGGCTATAAATGAATTCGTTTCCAATAGTTAATTTGCTACCGCGTTTATACGAAGGAAGAAAGTGGAATTCTTCGTTTTCTAGAAATGTATCGCCGCCCAGTGGACGGATGATGGCTTGGCTTTCTCGATAGGCTCTTAAGTCGGAAAGAACCGGGCGTGCGAAGCTCTTGGAAGTCGTTTGTTCGAATCCGCCGAGGGTGGGGTTGATCCCAAGTTCTACATCTTTCCAGGCCGAGTGATTGGTCACGATCGCAAAACTATCACTGACTCGTCTGGTTACTCCAAATGCGCCGTCGGCGAATGCGAGGGCGAATTCTCCGCTTAGGGATGTATCGATTCCCTTGTTTTCGTAGTCGTTGATATTCTGATACAGGTACATGCGAGATGCCGTAATGGAATATCGATCTGTTTCGTAGCGTGTTCGTCCATCAAGCTCACGGCCCGTGTCGCTAGATCGAATATTTAGATTAGCGTTCAACGAGCTTTGGGGTTGACTGTTCGAATAGTCGAGGTTCGTCGTTGTGCCGCTGTTGACACCGTTAGAAGAGTGACCGTATCGGGTACGTGTTCTCAAACGTTCGCGAGGGTTCCACGTTACGGTTAAGTATGATGACAAGGAGCGTTCGAAGCGGCTATCGGAATGTCGGAACGATAGGCTGGTGTGAATTGCTGGAAATCGATATCCGAAATTGAGGGCTGCTGAGCGTTCGGGGCTTTCGTGATAGCTGCGTTGCCGGAGGAAGGATAGATCCATACTCGCGCGTTTGCCGAAGCGCTTTGCAATTCGTAGAGACACGCTATCTCGATTGGCGCTGGCGATACTGCTTGTGTTCTCTTTGGTAAGTTCGAAATTGCGCGAACTTCGGCTACCTGAAAGAGCAAATTGATACCCCTTGAATTCTCGCTTCCAATCTACATTCAGTCGCATTCCTTTTGCTTGGCTGGAATGAAGGCTGTTGAAGCCTGCGTTAGCGTTAATGACCCCAACCCCGCTTACCCAGGTTGTTTGTAATCCGACCCTGGTCCAATTGTGAGTCGATTGAAGATTTGCGTTAGCTGTAACGCGATCACTCAGTCCTTTTTGATAGTAGCCGCTGAAAAGAGGCTCACGACTTATGGTTCTTTGGTACCAAGGAGTATCTATAATCGTGTGCGTGTTTTCGCTGGGAGCGGCGTAGGGCATTCCAAAGGAAAGGGCGAATGTCGAAGCGCCTTTTCCCAATAATGTGGGTTCGCCATAGTTATCGATTTGGATACGTTCGACCGTTCCGGATTCCGTAACGATTTCGAGATCCATACTGTTAAGGCCGGCTGCGAGTTTGAATTGCTCGATGTCGTAAATGCCAGGCTCGAGTTTTAGGCTGCGCATGGGTCGCCCATTCATTTGCATTTGAACTATAGCGTTTTCATCCAGTTGAAACGATGCGGAACTGGTTGGGGTGAATGTGCGGTAAGGCTGAAGGTTAAACTCTTTTGCGAAACTGAGGCCCCATATTTGAAATCCTCTTTGGGGGGATTTTATCGGTGTTGATATGTCGCCTATAACCAAGCGGTGCATGCTGTTCGGAAAGTCTTTTACGAGACGTAGTCGATTTAGTTGGAAGGAGCCGGAGTCTCGGTTTTCATTCGACGTCCAGGCGCTGTCTCCTTCCAGGGCAATTCCGAATAGGTTCAGAGCGTGGTCTATGCCGAGGGATTGATAGTCTCGCACGGTTCCCAATTCATTTTTGGATCGCGATAGGCGAATGTTGAAATTGGCGTAGCCGCTTACGTTCGCTTCCCCTACATGCCGTGCGTTTTTCGAAATTGTTTCTTGATGGCCGATACGAATTTGTTGTCGGTTGGAGTCGATTGAAGCACGGTCTTCTTCGATGTTTAGAGCGAGGACTAGTATTTCAAGATCTAGGAAGATCTCAAATCCTCGAATCTGCAATTCCAAGAGAGGTATAAAGCCGTCAGGCAGATCTAAAAGTAATTCCTGCAATTGTTTTGACCGAAAGGATGTCAGGCGACTCTTGAATCCAACTGTATCCAGTGATACTGACATCATGCTAGCATCTGACTCCACGGAGATTTCGCCCATGGACTGGCCGTTGACCTCAAGGTCAAGCGGTATGGTAAGCACGATTGGCTTGCGGACGCTTTCCTCAGCAAAGAGAAAAGCGAGCGAAAGCGTCGATAGCGTACCTAGTACGATTCGAACGCCGCGGTGACACATGGGTCACCTTTCTAACGTTTAACCGTTTCTAGGCGAATATCCTTGATCGATGCAATTTTAGGGAATTGATCCGTCCAAGGGATTCGGAACGTTTTTTCGCTGTCTTTGAATACGACCTGTCCTGAAATGTTTTCTATCGAATCTCGAGAAAGGACTACTGGCTTGCCAGCGACCTGCACCATCGTGATGATTGGATGTCGGATGTATCCATGTTTTTGGCCTTGGTTTTCGATGGTAAGTTCAAGCATGTCGATGGAGTCTCCGCCTTCGGACACTGTGCCATCTGCGTATTTGGTCTTAGGCGTGGCGACGCTAACTTTCTTATAGTCGGTGATGTTTAGCTTATCTTTGAGTCCTTTAGGCGTCAGCCAAACCCGAGTATGATATTGCATGACCACTTTCATTGTGAACGAACTTTCTCCGTCGGCTAATTCCTCTTCTGGAGTTGCTATGTCAACGGGCAGTTCTTTGAAGAGAATGCGGTAAGTGTCCTCTTCATTTCGAGGGTCCCCAACGTAGAGCACTTTGACGGATCGCTTTGAATTGGCGGGAAGAACTAGTTGTTGCGGCAAAATGAGAAAAAGGTCTTCACCGTTACCTTCTTCAAGGCTCTCAAGTCCGTTTTCGTCAACGATGGGTTTGGCGACGACAATCTCAACAGGCGTATCGAAGTCAGATTTATTTTCCAACACGAAGACCTGTTGCGATTGGGGAGAATTCGGATCGAATTCTGCGACCATTGGGTTGACGCCGAATGAAAAACCTATCGAACAGGCGAAGATCGATAGAATGGTTAGGGTCGTTGCTTTCATAGGTTGGTGCGGGTTGTGGCTCTTGTGAGATAGAGCGAGTGGGTTATTGGATGATGAAACTACAAACGCCGTAGTATTGATCGGCGTAAGCAAATGCGGGAACTTTGAGTACTACTTCGAATTCGATGTCGTAGGTGCCTTTGCCGAAAGAAGGGTCCGCTTCGATGGATCGGCCGCTAGAGTGGATTTCTATGCCGGCTGTGGATCCGGTTCCTCCTTGTACCCAGGTTATGGATTTGAATTGAAATTCTGCTGGGATCCGCTCCCAGTATTTTGCGCCGATTAGTTGGTTTTGGAAAATGCTAGCTCCGAGTAGCCAGCCTTTCTTAAAGTTTTTATTGGTTAGGCGAAGCGTTTGGCTAGAACTGTATACGTCTTGTGGGTACTCAACGACTGTGATACTTGGGAATGGAATACGCCTAGGTCCATCGATATTAATACCGGATCGGTGAAGATTGTTAAAAAACGAGTTGGCGACGTCGCTTTCGTAACGGGATTCTGAAGTTTGTTCGGCGCCTCTGGTTCCAAATAGAGGTTGCTCTAGGTTTGAACTTGTGAAGAGGGCGACAGTTACAATTAAGAATCGCGTAGCTAGCTGTTTGCTGGCGGCCCTCATTCGGCGACGATGTTGAAGATTATAATACCATTGTAGTCGCCCGCGCTGGCGGTGGTAGGTACCGTATAGGAAAGTTGATAGTCGACGGTGTAGTTTGAGACCCCGCTCCCCGAAGTGTATTGCAGTTCGTTAGGATTCGCTATCGTGGTGTTTGGGATGTCGCTAGAGTTTTGAAAACCAATAATGGTACCGACTGGAAGAGTAGAGCCATTACCGTCATGGTAGAGGATTTGAGGGGAGGCCGTGAGTTTCCACCCAAGACCGTCCCCGTTCAAATCATTGATTTCGATAGCTGAGATATTGAATGTAATCGCATCTGTTTGCGTGGTCCCTGTTAACGTAATATCCGTTTGTATCGGTTGGAACTCCGTTGCCAAGGACGATGGCGCTATTTCAAGGGCTCCTGGATTGATCGTGGCCGACAAATGGGCTTCTTCGTTTTCCGAAGAACGTATTGTCGAGGCGACCGTGCAGAGAATTGCTAAACAGAATGCTTTACAGGGATATCTCATTCATGAAATGACTAGTTCGCGGATAGGACGAATTGGACGGTTCCGGAGTATGCTCCAGCTGCTACGAGAGCAGGTACGTCGTAAGCTACGTCATAGTCTACAGTGTATCCAACTACTCCAGCACCTGAGCTATAGGTAATTTGGTTTGCATTGTCGTTTGTAGTATTGACCGAGTCGGATGGGTTGTTGAATCCGTTAGTGGTTCCCAAAGGAAGACTGTCAGGACCGTTGGTCAAATTAGCTGCAGGAGAAGCTGAAAGAGTCCAACCAGAACCATCGCCATTCAAATCGTTAATCGTGATGATATCGATGTTGAACTGCAAAGCATCGCTTTGTAGGGCTCCTGTAAGAGCGACCGAGGCTCCACCATTTGCGGAATGAGGTCCAGTTACTGAAGCAGGGACGATTTCCAATCCGCCAGCTGTGATGGAAGCGGATAGCGTTGCGGTCTCATTAAGAGCAGCGTGGAGGAGACCCCCGATGCTAGAGAGTGCGATGATGGATACGATTGATTTTAGTTTAGTCATAATTCTTATTGTTAGTGTTTAGATTAGGCCCAAAACGTATGGGAATGATGGATGGATAATATGTAATTGTTTTTTGGATTGTTATCACTCGGGTTTCCGGTGAAGGAGGTTTGAGTCATGGCCTTTTAATCGTCGGATACCTTGAAGCTTTAACGTTGAAAAAATGACTAGAGATTTCTTGAAAT
>JBNMOQ010000206.1:0-9316 GCA_051275055.1 Candidatus Pelagisphaera sp. | reverse complement strand
TTCTACCCAGGCGAACGATAGAATCGCGAAGCTTCCTAGCGGTCAATCCCGCCTTTATCGCCAGTCGCGAAGACGTCGAAATGAGAAAGCGAATGCACAATGGAAGTCAACTGCCGATCCAAAAAATAAACTTTCCCGAGCGTCGACTATTCCGATTCGCGTCTAATCAGAGCTCCCCAAATATTCGCGAATACTAAGTGCTGATTAGCATCCGCCTGAGCGGCGTTCCATGCCGGCGAAGCCAACGCATCAATCTCCACCATTCCAAATGCGTCGATCGGGCTAATCGGTCCCGCCGCCGCTCGAGCGATGGTCTTATCGAGCCACTCATTCAAACGCTTCAACCGAGCCGCGTCGTCACGTTGAAGAAGATAAGCCGCTTCCCAATCTACAATTGATTCGAGGACGTCCCCGCTCAACGTTCCTCCCCACAGCCAATAAGCCCCATCGTTCGCCCATTTCTTAAGCTCAATCCATTCCGCTTCATTCATCGAAGTCAATGGGTTCACAAAACGAATTTTCGAACCAATCGCCGAAATCGATCCAAGATCTTCCAACTCTGGCCGAACCCACGAAGTTGCGAGGGTATGGATAAGAGCATCGAAACGGTCCCCCTTCCGTTCCACTGGAAACGCCACGACCGGACGATCCAATTCGATTGCATTCGGCGCTCCAAGTTTGTCCGTCAATGCTAAGATCCGCGACTGCATGTCCAAAATATTCGCAGCAAAAGCCCACGGAGTCGTATCTTGATCGGATTGACGCCCCGTCGGCCAATGCGCCGCGACCACCGTTTCCCACTCACTGGGGTTCTCCAAATAATAATCAGGATCAGCCGTGTATATCTGAAGCAAATCGAGGATGCCCGCACGCCGAAGCTTATTGTCTGACTCCGCCATTCCATACGCGATCAACGGAATCGAAACCGCCCTGTCCTTAGATGTGAATGCGGTTAGCATGAAACGATCAGGCGCCTGCTTCAAACCGCTCGATACATCGGAAAGCTCCTGAGTGCATTTTCCGCAACTCAAACTGTACACGAGGATCCGATTGGGAAACACGCTCGCCGATCCTCCTGGGGCTAGCCAATCCAGCGAATACGCCAGCAAGGGTTGGGCCGGTAGAACGATCGGTTGGTTAGATTGAGCATTTGCCCATAATCCGGATACGAGTGGTAGAACTGCTAAAACCCACAGAACTTTGATAGAGTATCGACTTCTCAACATGCTTCGAAACTGAACCTACGTAACGCCGCGAGCGCAAATCCGAAATCTCACGGGTTTCGAAATGTAAAATCCAATGCTCCAAAACCGAATCAAATCCAACGACACCCGCCAATTGACAATTCCTCCAAAATCCTCAACACACACAAACACTCATGAAATTCACTTCACGTCTCTTCATCGTCCTTTCCTTATTCGCCGCGAAAGCAGCTGCTCACCCAACCGTGCTGCCTCATGGGCACCCGCACACGGATGAAGCCGGCGCGCTAAACTCCACCCTTGCGATAGGTGGGCTCGCCCTCATCGCCGGAGCCGCTTGGTTCGCCAATTGGAAACTCTCCAAAAAAGCCAAAGTCGCCAAAACGAAACGCTTCCACCGCTAATCCATTTCTTTTACGCACCTCGACCTATGAAAAACTTCCTAACCAAAGCGCTCGTCGCATCGCTCGCGGCGATCTTCATTTCCAGCCTATGCTTCGCCGACAAAGCAAACGTTCTCCTCGTAGCCGGAAAGAAAAGCCACGGCTACAATGCCCATGAGCACAACGCCGGATCGCTTCTCCTTGCGAAATTGCTCAACGAAAGTGGCCTCGAAATCGACGCTTCTGTATACTACAACGAAGAAAACCCCGGCTGGCCAACGGACAAAAAGCTTCTCAAAGGTATCGACTCCGTCGTCATCTATTGCGACGGCGGCAATCGGCACGTAGCTAACAATCACGTCGGAGCCATCGACGCCCTTCAAGCCAAAGGCGTAGGCGTTGGCTGCCTCCACTACGGAGTCGAAACTGTCGACGGCGAAGCGGGCGACGCCTTCCTTCGTTGGATGGGCGGCTACTACCAACTCTACAAATCCGTTAATCCTCACTGGACTCCCAAATTCGAAACATTTCCCGACCACCCAGTCGCCAACGGAGTCAAACCTTTCGGCATCAATGACGAGTGGTATTTCAACATGCGTTTCCGCAAGGACATGAAAGGCGTCACTCCTATTCTTTCCGCCGTTCCGCCACTCGACGTAATTCCTGAAAAGGACCACCACCACAATTCCACGCCCGATGCTCGTGCCGCCGTTGCTCGAGGCGACCTCCAACACGTGATGTGGGTTTCCGAAAACGAGGACGGTAGCCGTGGATTCGGATTTACCGGCGGTCACTTTCATGACAACTGGCTAGACGACAATTTCAGAAAAGTCGTGCTCAACGCTATCTGCTGGATCTCGGACGTGAAAATCCCCGCCGATGGCGTCTCTTCCAGAGCGCCGACTCTCGAAGAGCTGAAGCAAAACCAAGATTACCCAGAGGATCTCTCCAAAATTCGCGAAGACAAATACGCCCCTGAAATCAACTGGAAGCGATAGCCGCTCCTTTTGCTCGCTCACGGACTTGATCTAAATCAAGCGTTTCCGATTGACGGCTTGAACCCCCTGTTCGTCCCAATAGAAATCGAATTCATTCGCATTGCTCGCTTATAAACGAGCGATGCCCTGACTCTTCTATTTTAATGAGACTCCTAACCTACGTCCTCGTCGCTCTCGCCTGTTTGCCGGCAACCTTCGCTCAGAAATTCTACGAGCTCGAGCCGATCAACTACAGCAAGAGCGAAGCCGAAGATGCCATCGCCGACTACTTCTCCAATCCGGAGAACCTCGAAGCTTGGAAAAGCGAAGGCGACAAAGGTTACCTCACCAATTTCCTCGAGGCGTTCAATATCCCCACCGCTTCCCAAGTTCTAGTCTTCTCCAAAACCAGCCTCCAAGTAGAACGCATCTTTCCGAAAAACCCGCGGGCCATCTATTATAACGACAACATCTATGTCGGCTGGGTCCCCAGCAGCAACATGCTCGAAATTTCCGTATCCAGCCCCAAAACCGGAACCAATTTCTACACGCTCAAACCTGCCGACGGAAAACCGAAACTCACTCGGCAAACCCACGACTGCCTACGCTGCCACGGAGGATCCTTCACCCGCGACGTCCCAGGCCACCTGCTCCGCTCCGTCTACCCTGACTTCGAAGGCCAGCCGATCTTTAAAGCCGGCACTCATTTCACAGACCAAACCACCCCGCTCGAAAACCGCTGGGGCGGCTGGCTCGTCTCACGCTCCCCCATGGACCACATGGGAAACACCATCTTCAAAGAAACCGATCGAGGAGCCGACCAAGGAGAATCCTTCACGCTCAAAGACATTTCGGACATCGACTATCCAGAGAAAGGCAGCGACATCATTTCGCTCCTGATCCTCGGCCACCAAACCCAGTTGCACACCCTGATGGCCGATCTAACCATCAAAACGCGACGCGCCCTGCACGATCAGAAAATCATGGACGAGCTCCTGCAACGCGACGAACCCCTCTCCGATTCGACTCGCAGCCGCATCAAACACGCCGCCGACAAAGTCCTCAAGTGCATGTTCTTCGCCGAAGAAATCGATCTCCCCAAGATCGACATGGCACATTCTCCGCTTTCCAAAACCTTCGCTGCACGCGGCCCAAGAGACGCCCAAGACCGATCTCTCTTCGAACTACAGATGAATGGACGCATGCTCCGCTACCCCTTCAGCTATCTAATCTACTCCGACACGTTCAATAACATGCCGCCCGAAGCCCTCAACTACCTCTGGGCCGAAATCGAGCGAATCCTCGAACCAACCGAGCGACGCGAAGGATACGAAGGCCTTTCCCGGCGAAATAAAATCGCCATTAAGGAAATCCTTCTTGAAACCCACCCTTCTGCTAAGAAGTATTGGTGATCTGGCCTTCTAGGCCGAAAACCGATCTTCTCCCCTTAGCAACCCCTTCTATCGCCCCCCTATAAACCATGCCCGAATTGTACAATGGATTGCCTAATCAATACAAGATGGGTAACCCGATTCAGTATATCCTCTAACGGTACCTAAATAATCTCTTATGAATTATCCCAAACTCCATAACGCAATGTGGCCCGGCCTCGTAGGCAAGGGCGGTGACGAACCCGGCGCAGAACCGCCAATTAGCCTCGACCGAATGCTCGAATTAACCGCTGGCGCAGACGTCGACGGACAGAAATTCGAAGGCATCGACTACTTCCTCTTTCACCCCCATACCGATCCCGATGCCAGCGAGGACGAGCTTAAGGCAATCGCCGACAAGATCGCTGGTCACGGTTTCACTGTTGGTTCACTCGTAGCGCCGATCTGGCCAGGCACCGTTGGCGACGCCGCCATGGGCACCGAGGAACAACAAGGAAAATTCCTCCTCTCGATCGAAAAAGCCTGCCGCATAGCGAAGATCTTCAACGAACACGGCGTACGCCAATACGGTTGCATCCGCATCGATTCGGCATCCGGAGTCGAAGACTGGCAGAAAGATCCAACCGTCAATACCCAGCGTATTGCTGACACGTTCAAAAAGGCCGCTCAGATAGCAGCCGACAATGGCGAACGCCTCGCAGCCGAAGGCGAAATCTGCTGGGCAGGAATGCACTCCTGGAAAGACATGCTCAACCTGCTAGAAGCAGTCGGAATGCCCGAGTCACTCGGCTTCCAGTGCGACCTCGCTCACACTTACCTTTACCTTCTAGGCTACAATGCTCCCGAGCATGCACTCCTAAAAGAAGGCTACACCCAAGAAGAGTTCGACGCCGCGTATAAGACGATGGCTGATGCTCTGCGTCCTTGGACCATCGACTTCCACGTTGCTCAAAACGACGGCAGCGTACACGGCACCGGCTCGCACGACAAAACCGGCAAACATTGCCCAGCCGACGATCCAAACGGAAAAATCGACATCACCAAATGCTCTGGCTACTGGCTCGAAGGCGCGGCAGAACGCGGCATCAAGCACATCTGCTGGGATGGTTGCATGTTCCCGAATGCCATGCTCGAAACGCCAAGCACCTGGAACACGATTCTCAAATCCATGATCGACGTTCGCGACGCTCACGGCTGGAACGCATAGAATATTCTTAGACTAAGGGGTGAGCTTCCAACGAGGCCCGCCCCAACTTTTAACCCCAAACACCTTCCAATATTATGGCTAACATTTCTTTAGGCGCAGAAGTCTACACGTGGTTCATGCGGGAAACCGGAGCCGCCTACGATAACAAGCTCGGTCACATGATCGAAATGGTCGAGAAAGCCGGCTTCGAAGGCATCGAGCCGATGCACTTCTGGATGGGCGATCTCACCGATCCAACTAAGCTCGCAGACAAACTCGCTCAACATAACGTCAAACTCGCCGGCATCGCCCTAGTCCTCGACTGGAACAATCCCGAAGAAACCGACGAAGAGCGCAAGCAAGCCGACAGCGTCATCGAGACCTTGAAGCTTTTCCCCGAAACGCCTCTCTGTACCGTGCAAATGCCAAACGGTCGCCACGAGCTCGAGCAACGTCGCCTCAACCTCGTCGCTAACGTAAACGCAGTTTCGCGCCGCGCTCACGACGCTGGCCTCAAATGCTCCTTCCACCCGAACTCTCCCGATAGCTCAATCAACCGTACCGAAGAAGACTACGCAGTCATCCTCAACGGACTTGATGCAAGCGTCACCGGATGGACCCCCGACGTTGGCCACATCGTCAACGGTGGTATGGATCCCCTCACCAAGATGAAAGAGTTTAGCTCCCTCATCAACCACGTCCACTACAAGGACTGGGACGGCAAACCAGAGTGGGCCTTGATGGGCGAAGGCAAAGTCGATTTCATTGGCATCACCCAATGGCTCGCCGACCAAAACTTCGACGGATGGATCATCTGCGAAGACGAAGCCGACAAAGCGATCGAAGATCCCGATGGCGTCACTCTCCACGACGGCGAGTACTGCCAAAAGAATCTCATGCCAATCATCAAAGGCTAGCCGATCACAACAATCCAATTTTTCAAAGCCTCGCAGCAAACGCTGCGAGGCCTTTTTACAAGGTAGGGCGACATCGCCGAGGCCGCAGTAACCCTAATTCCCCAAAACCAATCCACACCATTCGACTAGCCCTCTTATTTTTCTTCGTTTCAACCCTCCTCGCAGCTGCGGAATACTCGACGCTGGCCTACCCCGACGAATATGGCCGTCTCGAATACGGCTCCTACGCAAACCGAGGCGAAACCTCGCTGGACAATCGACTCCCCGACTTCTCCATGTGCGGTTATCGAGGAGGCGGAATCGCCCTCCCGGACAACATCCCCGTCACCCACACAATCGAAGCTTCAGATGAGGATCAACGTGCTCTCATCCAATCCGCAATCGACGAACTCTCAAACTCCCCCATCAACTCTGATGGATACAGAGGATCCATTCTACTCAAAGCCGGTCTTCATCAAACCAGTGGCCCAATCACCGTATCAGCCGACGGCATCGTTCTCCGAGGAGAAGGCCAACACACAGCCCTAAACGGCGGAACTGAAATCGTCGCAACCCTCCGAGAACAACATGACCCTATCCGCTTCGTCGGAACCTCAAGCGCTTCGACCGGACCGCCAATCGACATTCTCGATGACTATCTAGGAACCGGTTCTTCCCGCCTGAAGCTAGAATCTACCGAATCTCTAGAACCCGGCCAGCGTATCTATATTGAACATACGCCAAACGAATTATGGATCGACACCCTTACCGTTCGCCAATGGGGCTGGACCACGAGTTCTTACACAATTCGCTACGAACGACGTATTGTAGCGATCGATGAAAACTTCATCACCATCGACTCTCCGCTCGTCCAACCAATAAGGCAAATCTATGGCGGTGGGCGCGTTCGGACTTACTCCCCAACTGGTCGCATCCGCAACTGCGGAATTGAAAACCTATCGATCACTTCGGAATACACCGGCGACGAAGACGAAGCTCATGGGTGGTCAGCCGTTTACTTCGGAAATACAGAAAATTGCTGGATCCGAAAAGTTACCGCCAAACACTTTGGATACGGATGTGTTCGTCTAAACAAAGCCTACTTCTCTACCATCGAAGACTGCGCTTCCCTTGACCCGAAATCGCAAACCACCGGAGGTCGCAAATACTCGTTCACTATCGACGACGGCTCCTTCAACCTATTCCAACGCTGCTACACTCGCGGCGGTCGGCACGACGCGGTGACAGGAAGCCGGGTCCCGGGTCCCAACGTCTTCCTCGATATCTTTGGTGATAATAATAATGCCGATTCTGGAAACCACCATCGTTACGCAACCGGCACCCTTTTCGACAATATCCACATTAACTCGGTGGGTTCACGAAACGGCTTGAACGTCGAAAACCGGCAAGATTCAGGAACCGGACACGGTTGGTCCGGAGCTCAAACTGTTTTCTGGAATTGCAAAGCCCAGGGTTTCGTTTGCGACGCGCCACAGACGGCAATGAATTTTAATATTGGATACGACGGGGAAGAACGAGAAGGATCATGGGCCCCCGAAGAACCGCGTGGCTTCTGGGAAGCCGGCGATCCTTTTATGTTTCCAAGAAGCCTCTATCTAACCCAACTCAAGGATCGATTGGGGTTAGACTCCGTGTTGAATATCGCCACGCTCACTCAGCTGTCTGGAAACCTCTGGGACGAGCTAGGAGAATGGCAAGGATACGGGTCTATTGAAGACGGCAGCGAGAGCGCCGCCGGAATTATTTTGGCTAATTGGCTTGCCGATCGTGGACTGTCATCTACTACCGAAATCATCCCGGAATTTAAAATGACTGCGGGGTTAGTATACTTAACCGGCGCCGATCTCCGAACAATCGCCGACCTGGAACCAATCTCCATTAGCCATCCGCCACTCGCAACGAAACGTCCTCAATCCCTCAATCTCAGTTTCCAAACGCGCATTCTCCCCTCTGACTATGAGATCTCTCTTCAATCCAGCTCCAATCTAATATCCTGGATACAAGTCGATGCTTCCGATTGGATCTTGCTAGGCGAAACCAACAACGAAGACGGAACCCGCCAATCTAGCTGGCAAATACTTGACACAAACAATCTCCCGCATTTCTTCCGTCTAAGTGGTAAGTCGAAATAGAACCCACAGCAAAACCCAAGCAATCAATCACCCAACTCTTTTCGTTCCCATTCCAATACATGAACAACATCGAAGAAATCAAACGCCTCGCGTCCCCCGCTCCTATGCCCCAAGGACTTGCCTGGCATAACGAAAACCTCTGGATGGGTTCAATGACCAATAAAACCGTTCACCAGATCGACCCCAACACAGGAGAATCCATCTGGGAAACACCCGCACCCGGCACACCTTTCGGCATAACTTCGGTTGACGATGAACTACGCGTTCTTTGCGGCGAAACCGAAGAAGACTTCCGCATCATCCGTCGCCTAATTCCTAACGAAGGTTTCAATACCAACTTCAATCTGCCCTGCCCACAAGACACCGGATCCCAGCTCAGTTTCGACGGTCGACAACTCCACGTCAGCCAGTGGTACAACAAAGTCGTCCTTTCAATCGACAACAACGGCAACGTCCAGAGGTCCTACGAATCGCCCCACGGCATCGCCGGACAAGTCATAGTCGACAACCGTATCTATCTAGTAACTACAGATGCCGAAGAAACCAACGAGTATTTCCTAACTCAAGTCGACCTCGAAAGCGACACTGCCACCGACATCGCAAAGATCCCATTCCCAGCCCGAGCCCTCGCCTTTGACGGCAAAAACTTCTGGACCAATCACCGAGCAGCCGACCAAATCGTCTGCTTCAAACGCCCCAACTAATCCCCAGGTAGGGCGGCATCAGTCTACCCTCCATAGCCAAAGGCGACGGACGGGCCGAGGCCGCAGCAACAAACAAATCCAGTATTCGCTCCTTCGCAGTCGCGAAGATTCCCTCCAGGCAATAAGGTTAGTTCCTTCGTCACCAATGAAGGTCTTTCCAATACTTATTCGAACCTTTTTCTGGCGCAGCCAGAACCTATTGACCCACGGTAGCGAGGCACCTAGCGACAGCCAAGGAGCGATGACTTAATTTTCAAAGCCTACAGGAGCTCAGGTGCCCAACCTTTTCCCAAACCTAACGCTCGCCACCCAGCTTCAACCTTGCATTCTCATCTCTCGAAAATGCCCGTAGCTCTCTCCATTTCTCCCCAAGGACACCTCCTTCTCTCTCCCAAAGCAGCGGCCCTACCCAACTCCGAAGACC
>JBNMOQ010000205.1:0-9332 GCA_051275055.1 Candidatus Pelagisphaera sp. | reverse complement strand
CAGGTTCAGTATCACGACCGGAACTTTGGCTTTCTGCACCACGGGTAACACCGTTGATGAAAGCGCGTACGTCGAAATGAACAGAAAGATAATTTCCACTTCCTCTTTCCTAAACAGCGACGCGGCGCCGCCTGCCTTTTCGACATTGTCCACCATACCTGCATCCACGAGCTCGATACCCATACTCGCGATGCGGTCGTGTATCTCGGTATGGTAGCCGTTCAGGTTGTCGAGTAGACCGTCAAACTGCGGCCAGTATGTATCCAAACCGATTGAAAAAATTCCTGCTTTCATTTTCGTTTTTACTTAAAGAGTTTGTATGTAAAGTGAATATCCGCGCCTGCTTTTTCGCAGGTTTCTTCATGGCCCAAACCGCTTATTGCGCATTCGCGAATGGCCGATCGCCAATCTGCTTCATCCATTCGCTCAATTCACGACTGAGTTGATCGGCAACCGCTTTCAACTCGGGATTGTCGATTTGGTTATTAAGCTCGAATGGGTCATCCCGCCAATGCCCCATAGCACTCCAAAGATAAAGGTCCAGGACAGGACCGAAGTCTCCACTCCGCGAAGGACCGCTCCCAGCGCGGGAACCGTCAACCATGCCACCGCGATCGGAGCCAGAATCCAGGAGAACACGCCGTTAATTAGCCAAGCGCTTTCCCAAGACCAGTTTTTAATCTTTTTGAGCGGAAGATAAAAACTGCCCGCCGCAAAACCGCCCAAGGCGTGTAAGATGACTCCAATTATGACCATATGCCTGAGATTCTTCGCATTCCAGAGAAGAAAATACCCTAAAAGGACGAAACAGGGAATAGCGTTTTTGATCTGGAATATGCACTTTTTGATCAACTCTTACTTGCCTCAATTCCGAACTGCCTGCAAAACTTCGGGAATGGATGACGGAGCAGCGCAACTCAAGGCCTTCAATCGCTATATCCCCGCAAGCGACGAAGCGAAACGCTGGGGCCTCTCCATCACGGACCTCGGCTACACCCAGATTTCAGCCGGCAGTGCCTATCCCCCGGGCGAACACCCCGATAGCTATGAGTTCAACGCAAAGACCGGACGCGTTCTCGCAGAGTATCAAATCGTCTACATCACCCGCGGCCAAGGAAGTTTTTGGTCCGAATCCAGCGGCGAAAAACCGATCAAAGCTGGCTCCCTTTTCCTACTCTTTCCGGAAATCCGCCACCGCTACCAGCCCGACCCGCAAACCGGCTGGGACGAACACTGGATCGGCTTTTCCGGGGATCACGCCGATCGGCTCATGAAAACGTTCTTCGATCCCCAGCAACCCGTCATGCAACTCGGAATGAACTCAGACCTCAGCGCTTTGTTTGCCGAGATCAGCGACTTGGCCCAGCACGAAGGCTTCGGCTTCCGCCAAATCATCGCAGCCAAAGCTACAGAAATTCTCGCCCGCGTCCAAACGCTTGCCCAAGGTGAAACCCTCCGCTCGCCGCGCAACGAAAGACTGTTGAGAGAGACCTGCTGCGTTTTGAACGAGGCGCCCGGCCAGGAATTCGACTTCAGCAAACATGCCGCTGAAAACGGAATCAGCTACTCCTCCTTCCGACGCCTCTTCAAGCAGCACACCGGACTTTCCCCCAACCAATACCTACTCGAGCTACGGATCCGCAAAGCCCAGAGCCTCTTGACCAATACCATACTCAGCGTACAACGTATTTCGGAAGAGACCGGCTTCGACTCCAGCTTCTACTTCTCCCGCTTCTTCAAGCAACGCGCCGGCTTGTCGCCTCTGAACTATAGGAAGGCGTTTCGGTAAGCCGCCGAGCCCAATCGCTGCGAACGCCAATCGAAGGCGTCTCCAGTAATCCCCGCGCCGTATTCACGACGTAGCTACGACGCGTATGCGGCGTGGAAATCATCAACGGCACTGCTTAAGCCACCGAGACGGTGTTTGGCCACCAGTTTATCCAACACCACGGAGGCCTCATGTCACGGTTTGGCGTTGGCTAAAAACGAGAGATTGACAAACGCACGCTATTACGCACGCTTTCTCAAATGACGACCATAACCGCAACCAAAGCAAGAGGAAGCCTCTACGCACTAATTGATGAGGCAAATGCCTCACATGAACCTATCCAGATAACCGGAAAAAGAGGTAATGCAGTTCTTATATCTGAAGACGATTGGCGTTCAATTAGAGAAACCCTTCACCTTCAATCAATCCCAGGAATGGTTGAATCTATTCAAAAAGCCCGATCCGAGGGAATAGACAAAGCATCTCCAACCTTAGACTGGTGAGTTACGAAATATTCTATTCGCGACAGGCACAGAAAGACGCTCAGAAGCTTAAAAAGAACGATCTCAAAAACAAAGCACTAGAATTGATTGAAATCATCAAGAAGGACCCATTTCAGAATCCACCACGATTCGGTACATTAACGGGCAATCTGCAAGGGTGCTACTCTCGAAGAATCAATATACAACATCGATTGGTTTACGAAGTTTTCGAAGATACAAAGAAAGTTCATGTTCTTCGAATGTGGTCACACTACGGCAAATAAATTTGGCCAACCAGGCAGTCGAGGCAATCGGTACTAATCGCTCCGCTCTTTATAGCCACGAGTAAGCCTCAGCGTTGGGTCGGAAATCGTAGGGCCGGAGCTTGCTCCGTGCCGCGTAAGAAAATCAATCCAATTCGCTACGCCGGGACGTCGTTACCCTACCAGTTACGACTTCGTGTTTTACCGTCTCGTAGACGATTGATTGCCTGGTTTGTGGCCATCGGGTACGGTTGGATTTGTCAAAAAAACCTTCTAAAAATCATGAATACCCCAAGAAGAGAATTTCTCAAACAATCAGGACTGGCGGCGACCGCTCTATCGGTAGCTCCTTCGATGCTGTTTTCTCAAGTTTCGCCAAGAGCAGGAGGCAGCGATCCCATCTTGAAAATACTTACGGAAATAAATGATGGCCTCATTGAAGGCCTGCTTCCCCAACAGGTTGCATTGCCAGGCGATCGCTGGGATGGGGGCGTGGCGGATCGGTTTGAGGTGATCAATGTGAACAGCACCGTTGGGTTTGCGGGTCGGCTCGGGAATTCCTATACGTCGCCGTCTTCGCGATATTATCGTTCCAGTCGCTTGGAGGCTCCCATGGAAAAGGCAATGGCTTGCGTATTGAATGTTCAACACGAGGACGGGACTATCGATTTGCACAGTACCAATTTTCATTCGACGCCGGACACTGCTTTTATCGTGAATTATCTCAGTCCGATTTTCGTGAACCTAAAACGTTTGGATCGTCCTGGATTGTCTGGCGTGACTGGAAAGCTAGAGCAGTTCTTGAGGAATGCAGGGAAGTGCCTCGCGATCGGAGGAATTCATACGCCGAATCATCGCTGGGTGGTCTGTTCCGCTTTGGCCCGTATTCACTCGTTGTTCCCATCGCAGGCCTATGTGGATCGGATCGATGATTGGTTGGGCGAAGGGATCGATATGGATCCGGATGGGCAATTTACGGAGCGCAGCGTGAGTATCTATTCTCCGATCTGCGACACGATGTTTTTGACGGTTGGTCGCTTGCTCGACCGTAGTGAATTGATGGATATAGTACGGAAAAACCTGGATATGACCTTGTATTATATTCAGCCGGGCGGCGAGGTGCTAACCGATGCGTCCGATCGACAGGACAATGCGCGGGTTGGTTCCGTGGCCAACTACTATTACGCCTATCGCTATTTTGCATTGAAGGACCGGAACCCCATTTATGCGGCTGTTTGCAAAATGATCGAGCAGACGATGCCGGAGCGAATTACGCGGTATATTTCCGAGTTGATTGAGGATCCTGATTTAGAAAAGGCATTGCCGACGGCGAGCAAAATTCCGGACAACTATTTGAAGCGATTTCCGTACTCTGGAGTATTCCGGATGCGGCGTGGTGAGATGGATCTGTCGGCCATCGAGCGAAATCCCACCTTCATGTCCTTCATGAAAGGGAGCGCGGTTTTGCAGTCTATTCGCGTGGCAGCCGCGTTTTTCGGAAGCCGAGGGCAGTTTATTTCGGAGCAGGCGGAGCTTGTGGGCGAGACGATCGTTCTGACTATGTCGGAGACGCATGGATACTATCAACCGTTTCCGGAGGATAAGCGAACTGCTGACGGCGACATGAAAAAGATGCCCAGAGAAGAACGCTCGATGAGCGAGGTTCAAACGCTTGATTATCGAATTGAGATCTCGGAATCGGGAGGCAAGGCGAAGATCGCAATAAGCATCGAGGGAACGCCGCACGTACCGGTCTCGCTCGAGATGAGCTTCCGCTCTGGTGGAACCTTAGAAGGAGTGGTTGCGGATAAGAACCTGGAAGGGGCTTCGTTTCTGGAGAAGGGAATGGGGCGGTATGTTCATGGAAATGACAGCATTTCCTTTGGACCCGGCATCGCTCAACATAAGTGGGCGGAAATCCGCGGAATGTTACCCAAGCAATCGGGAGAAAGCGTGTACTTAACGGGCTATACGCCGTTTAGGCATACGCTTGAATTTGGGTAGAGGAGTGTGGCCTTGTTTCGTTGTTGATCTTGGTAGCGGCCGATCTCCGAGCGGCCATTCTAGACGACATAATCGGTCAGATACTTTGACTACAATGACCGCTTGGAGATCGGTCGCTACCTTTAGAATACATTAGAGCAAACCTCGGGGATGTTCATTTGGTTCCGAAAAAGGGGAACAGTTCCATGAGTTCTTTAGCATGTGGTCGCCGTCCGTATTCGCAGAGTTCGAATGCTTCGGCATACTTTACTGCGGAGCCTTTTTCTTTGCCGTAGAGTTCAATTAGCCTTGAGCGGAATCGCTTGGCGATATTCGCATAGCGGCGTTTCATGCTTTCTGCTAGTTGCGCTTTTCGTTTCACCCGTTCGGGCCCTTCCTGAGGAACTGGAATGACACTTTCGAAATCGCGAGTGGCCCAGTAGCTTTCGATTTGAGATTCAAGTTTCCAAAGGGCGTCGATTTTTTGATCGATGACGTCGTCAATACAAACAACGATTTCTGGGTCCATTGGGTTGGGTTTTTGAAAACCATCTTCGGTATAAAGGAATACCGGGTTTTTCGTTAGATTGGGTACCGATGGGAGGAACGACTTCACGATGACCATGAAGGCCGCGTCCTGGACAAGGACTCCTGTGTAGCGATGATCCGGATGGTAATCGTTGGGGCGGTGTGCGATGACGATGTCCGCTTTCCATTCTCGAATGGATTTCGTGACCATTTTGCGGTTTTCTAGGGTGGGCATTATCTCGCCATCATGAATGTCGTAAACTTCGGTAGCTTCTACTCCGAGGATCTTGTCAGCCTCGTTGACTTCCCTAATTCGGCGCACGGCGAGTTGGGCTCCTGCTTCAACCGCATGACCGATATCGCCGTTGGTGGTGGAGACGAACTTCACGTGATGGCCCATCGACGCCCATAGGGCGGCGGTGCCTCCGGCCTCTAATTCCGCATCGTCTGGATGGGCTCCGAAAACGATGATGCGTAGTTTGCCGTCATCGGGAATGCCATCAGCCGAAAGAGTAGTCGGGCAAAAAGATGAAAGCAAAATGGAAGCAATTAGGACAGGGATGCGGAGGGAAGGAATAGGGGTAGAGAACATAGTGGAGCAAAGACTATAAAAATTTTCGATAAAGGCCAGCCTGAGTTGGACTCAAGGCATGACCGCGGCACGCCTGATGTTTAATTGTGGCTAGCTGGCGCAATTCTTGCCTTTGGAGCTGTGTCTGGAGAATTTTTGCAATTAGTTGGTGTCCACAGATTACACGAATTATTGACGACAAAGGGCTAGAGCGGTGCAGGTTTTTTGGATACCTTGTTCTTCATGGGATATACTTAGATACTGTTCGGATGTTAGTAAGAGTCAGATTGAGTTCTCCTGATTTATTTCGTTTCTTATGCTGGCGATCCTGCTACAAGTTGAATTCGTTTTAGGTTAACTCAATTTGACCCCTCATAGATTATGAAAGCGTTTCTTCTTCTTATCCTGTCGATTCACGGAATTGCTGCCGCGAATGAAAACGCGGAGCCGCTAACGACTCCACCTGACCCTGCGCCGATCATGGAAAAAGCCAAGATCATCGCCGATCTTGCTAATCGCATTGATGCCGATGTAGCTCCTGTATTCTTGGCAGGACTACGCTGCCAGCAACAGCGGCCAGACCTTGCCCTTCGGTTTATAAACGATGCTCATTTGAATCACACCATGGCCTACCTGACCGCCTGCACTCTATACTCAGCGATATTCGAAAAGAGCCCTGTGGGACTAAGCTTAGACCGCATTACGGATATTCGTTTTCTCGACAACGATCCTAAAAACCGCGACAAAGATCGTGATGGAAATCCCATTACGCGGATCTTTTCGCTAAAAGATCAAGCTGACCTGCAGCGAATCGCTTGGGAAGCCTATAAGGAATTCAATGAATTCCGCGCGAAGCGTTGACGGGCGATGATGAGTTGCTCGGTGAATCTTCAGGGCGAAAGTGTTTTCTTGAGAATCCACGCTCTGTTTGTCGCGTTGAAGGAGTTGCCATCAAAGCGGCATACATGGTGGATGTCGTATTCCCCTTCCTTGAAGTCCCAGACGAGAACTTCTTCTAAAAAAGATTCAGCTCCGAAAGAAAGACAGGGAAATAGTAGCGCAACCAAGCAGGATAAACGTCTCATAAGAAAATTTCGTATAGTTGATTGGGACTTTCTTCCTGATTTTCCAGAATCGCTTCTTTAGTACTGCAATTCGAGTGGTGGAGGATAAACGGTCAATCCGTGCTTTTTGAACTAGGTTCATGGAATATAGTAGGAGATCGATTTTTAAGGGCTGACGCTTTTTCGGATTTCATTGTAACGCAGAAATAAATTATCGATCGCCGAGTCAGGATTGGGCGCCAAAAATTGTGCCGGGATGCTTGAAGTCGGCATGATTCTGGCTAGAGGTGGAATTATGATTTCGATACGCAAAGCTGAACCCAGCGATATTCCATCTCTTGCGACCTTGCTAGGTATGCTTTTCGACCAGGAAGCAGAGTTTGCGGCTGACGTCGAACTACAGACTCAGGGATTGGAGATGATTATATCGAATCCCTCAGTTGGCGAACTGTTGATCGGGCAGCGGACGGATGGGCGTGTTGTCGGGATGGTTAGCTTGCTTTACACTGTGAGTACGGCATTGGGCGGCAGGGTAGCTCTCTTGGAGGACATGGTTGTCGTACCGGAGGAGCGTGGACACGGCTGTGGCTCGTTGCTTGTCGAGGCGGCTAAGGAGCTCGCTCTTGAGCGCAAGTGTAAGCGGATCACATTGCTGACGGATTTCGATGATTTGGCGGCGGAGCGTTTTTACCAAAAGCACGGTTTTAAGCTCTCGCCGATGGTGCCGCTTCGGCAGATTTTAAAATGACGAGTGTGGACTGTTCGATTCCGGCGTTTTGTCGAAAAGGAGAGAGCAGTCGAAAAATCCGTTTCGCATTCCGATGGACTCAAGCTACTTCCTATTTTCCTAGCGATAATTGCCAATTATAAACCTAGGGTAAATGCGGAGTTTGGCTTTGCGGATGGCGTTGGCTAGGCGCTTCGAGTTTTTCGATCCTCAGATCGACCGGATACGCTTTGCGCTTTATGCGATTTTTTGCGGGCAGTATTGTCGGCTGCATCTAGAATTGACGCGAGCGGGTTTGCTCCGAGGATGTCCTATCTATAAAGCGTTAGCACATCCGAGTCGACCGATTGGAGGTAGTCCATTAGTTGCTTATGTAGTTCTCGGGCTTTTTCCGGTTCGTCCTGGGCCAGGTCTTTCGTTTCGCCTAGGTCGTTTTTCAAATTGAAAAGCAGTCTCTTTTCTTGTTTCCAGAATTTAACCAGTTTGTAGTCGCCCACGCGGATGGAGGTGTGCGGGTAGTTGTCGTGGTAGCGATGAAACACCAACCCCGGATTGGGTCGTCGCAGGGCGCCGCGACCTTCGTTCTCAAGTAAGGTCCGAAAGCTTAAACCATCGATGTCCGCGGACAGCGGTTTCTTGTAGCCCGCGATATCGGCTATGGTCGGTAGAATGTCCCAGCCGACTACCGGTACGTTGCAAAACGAATTTGGTTTTACGCCTGGGCCGCCTACGATAAACGGCACGCGAATCCCACCTTCGAAGGTTACCCACTTGCCGCCGCGTAGCGGAGCGTTGCGGCTGGGCATGTCGTAGTACCTAGGATTGGAGAGGTTTCGCGAGGTGTTGGGGGGAATCCAGCCCGCCGCACCGTTGTCCGCCATGTAGATCACATAGGTCGAGTCGGCGATCCCCAGCTCGTCGATCAGGTCGAGGATTTTGCCAACGCCCACGTCGAGGTCTTCGGTCATACCGGCGAAGGCGGGCACATTGTGCTTTTCGCCTTTTGGTAAGCGCTCGTACTTTTCGAGCGAGGCTTGGCGCGTCTGCATGGTCACGTGTACTGCCCAGTGAGAGATTTGCAGATAGAACGGACGCTCGTCCTCCACGCTGCGCATCATGAAATCGAGTGATCGATCCGTGAGGCTGAAGATTCGTTTTGGGTCCTCAGTTACGGTGTATTTGCTCCATTTTTCCTTATTGTCGAAGCCGGAAGCGATACTGCCAGGTTGGTTCCCCACGTTGCCGTCACTTTCATCATAACCTAAGTGTTCGGGGGCTAGGTCGGTACGGTGATCCCATTTGCCGAAATGCGCTGCCACGTAGTTTGGGTCGACCGACTTCAGAATGCGCGGTATGGTCGAGAGCGTATTGCCTACTGGATACTTGGCGTCAAAATTTTCAGAGCTTTGTCTCACCGGCATCTGCCCAAACTGCAAGCTGCGGCGAGTTGGGCTACAGAGGGCGGCCGGCGCGTAACCTTGGCTGAAACGCATGGCTTTTCGGGCGAAGCGCTCGAGGTTTGGCGTCTGAAAATAGTCGCTCTTGGCATCTTCCCGCGTGGGATGCATTTGCACCGAAGTCGCAGGCCAACCCTGATCGTCGCTCAGGATGAATATGAAATTAGGAGAACCGGTGGCCGCAGGCTGGGCATTGATCGATTCGGTTACCACCGTCAGCACAACGACCATGCTGACTGCAAAGGCGAGAGCGTCCCTACGGGAGATATATTTGGATTTCATAGTTCGATAATTTTATGGGCGATAAGGATATCAGCAAGTGGCGTTCTCAATTTTCAAATCTTCAAATCTTCCAATCAATCCCCCCAGTGCTTGTCTGCAAAATTCAAATACTGGATCCAGTCGTATTCGGTGAGGTCGTGACCACCGCTTCGGATGTGGTAGCCGATGCGTCCGATGTGTACGGGACTGTCGACTGCGGGCATTTGT
>JBNMOQ010000204.1:0-9357 GCA_051275055.1 Candidatus Pelagisphaera sp. | reverse complement strand
TTCCATCAAATAGAGCTATCGGTTTACCATACTTCACCTTCTTAAGATTAGGTTTTGCAGGGATGGGTGGAATCCGCTTTCCGGTGATTTCACTGCTCTCCAAGCCTTTGCCATTGAAATTTGGATGCGTGAGGGTCAGTCGCATGTCTTCGCCGTTGATCTTTGCGGTGATGAGATCGGTGAATCGCTGAGTGCGGACAACTTTTCCGCTAGGGTCCATTCGTTTCACGTCCCTCGTTCGTGTCACAAGCAAGGTATTGTCGTTCGAAAAAACGACGCTGTCGACCGGCACTACACTGCCGCCGCCCCAGAGAATACTCGCGTCGTAGTAACCGTCCTCCTTGGTGATTTCGAGCCAACCGGCTTTGCCGCCTGGAATCGTGAGCGCCCATCGGTCGAAGAATCCTTCGTCAGGCTGCTGAGCTTGAAGCGCCGGAATGCAGGCCATCAGCCCGCAGAGACAAAAGAGAGTTCTGAATAGAGGTATTTCCTTCATGCAACCTGTATCGCGGATCGAGCCGATTTGTTCGAGCTAATTATTGTCGTTTCCCTGTGCGGCAGAATAATAATTCGGCGCACTACATGCCCATAATGCCATAAGTATACAAATCCAATTGGGTAGCTGCTTAAACTCTTAGATAGTGTTCCCTGTTGGATACAAAGAAACCGGAGAGCCAGTTGGATTAACGCTTGTATGAGACGATTTGTCAGACGCAAAATTGATAGCCGCAGCCTATGCGTTCGAGCAAAAGCATCAACTGGCAGTGCCTCCTAATCTCAAATAGTTGGTATTCAATAAATCGAGCTATTGGAATAGCGTGTCACCCGAGAACAGATTCTCTAGACATCAGAAAACGCGGGCCTTCTCCTTGGGGAAGTAGTTTTACCACCCGCTTCGCTGGAGAAAAAGGAGGAACGGAGATCTTCGATTCCCTCGCCTCCGTACCTCCGTGCACTTCGTGGTTAAAATAATCTCCCTAGGAAAAATTGTCTCACTCACTTCGCCATGTCTTTGTTCGCCGTACGGATGAGGTCGTTGTTCGGCGTATCCAGTTAACCAATGTCCATGTGTTTTTTCTGGCTCCATTTGCTCAATCGTTCCGCTCACCGATCGAATCTGAGCACCTTCGCTTAGTTCGCTCTGAGTTCGCGTTTGAGCTGGAGGCATTCGCGCTCAATTTGTGTTTGGAATTTTTCCAAATCGAAATTGAGAAATACGCGGCCGCTCAAAATCTTCCATTCAGGAGACTCTTCTAAAGGGATCGAATCGCTTCTGGGATTCTCGCCATTGAATCCGACTTGATTTTGCCGGCAGAAGTGACGAGCCAGCGAAACGATAGCGATGAGCTCGACATCTTCGCTAGCCTCTTCAAGCTTATCCAACCACCGAAAGACATTGCAGAAACGCTGGGGTAGGCCTTGTTTTTCAGCGAAATGCAACGCCAACAGCAGAGTGTCCGTTTCGAGAAAAACTTTTTCCGCCGTACTGAACGTTACCCGATATTTCGAAGCGTGATTATTAATCGCCTGGAAGGCTAATGGGTGCAGGCGAATCAGTAAAATCTTTCCGAGATCATGAATCAGGCCGGCGGTGTAGGCGGCGATCTCGAAACCCGGCATTTCCAGGTATTTGCAAATCAATTGGGCTAGTCGTGCCGTGCCCCATTGAAACATAATGAAATTGGGCCAGTTGGCAGTGGGCGGCGCCTCGAGCATTCGTTCTTCGACGGTCAATAAACTGCCGCCAATAGAGGCTAGACGATTTTCACCGAGCAAGTTCACAGCGATGCGAGGCTCTTCGATGGCGGGGGCGCCCTCTCCTTTTTTAAGCCGACTGCTCGCGATCAGAATTTGAACCGTCAGAGCGGGATCATTTTGGATAAGATCGAGGAGCGGACTCAAGGAAGTGGGATGTCCCGTTGCGGCCATCTGGTACGCAGCCGCGATGCTCTCCATAATCGGGCAACTATCCAAAGCGTCGATCTCGCGTTGCAGTTGATCCCAACCCACCATTGGACAGCGCTCTTCGGCATAGGCATTGTTCCAGAGGGCTCTAGCTTCTGCTTCAGCTTCGCTATTGAGCTCCGCTTTATTGAAAAAATCATGCGGACAATTGGAAGGATTGAGGCGATAGAACATGAGCTGAGTAAGGAACTCCAAGCCTTCCATTCGCTTTTCAAATTCCGCCCAATTTGCGTCCTTCGCGAGTTCGCGCGCCTCGGTCAAATAATTCCCAATGCCAGTAGCTCCCGTTACCATGGCATGTGAAGAAATCCTGGTCAGCCCTTCGATCAAGGCGGGCTCATCGCCCTTTTCCCGGAGCTTCTCAATGAACGGCTGCAATTTCTCCAGTGCCGAGTGCAAGGAACCAAGCAATTTTCGCAGGCGTTCGGGCTCGATCTTATTGGACCGGGATGTGGTTTTTTCGTCTTCGAAATGTTTCGAAATCCATGAGTCGCCGACCACCTTGGCGATTTCTGCATAGAGTGATTCATCGCGATAAGGTTTGATCAAAAAATTCTGAACCCGAAGATTGAGGACCTTCACCACGTTATCACGATTTCCGTGGGCAGTGTAGACGATGACGGGCAATTCCTTTAAGAAACGATCGTTCTTCAGGCGCTGGATTAAAACCAGCCCGCCATCTCCTTTTAGTTTTAGCTCCACGATCAGGAGATCAATCCTGACATTGCGATGAATGAAGTCCCAGGCATCCTCTACACTATCGACCGCGGCGAAGCGATGATCACCACGCACCAGAAGGCCACTCATTGCCTTTTGAGCGATTTCGTCGGGATCAACTAGGAGAACATTGGCCATACCGTTTTTGAATACATCGCTTCTACATACGGAATACGGAGATAGGATTACTTGATATCTATCAAAGTTGAAACACTTAATACAGCACTGATTGGAAATACGCTGCTAAAAGCATATCAAACGTGCCGACGTTACCGTGCAGCAAATGATTATTTGCTTCAAACCAATAGGTTCCAATGGGATACCGGGAGGCGGGTCAATATATGACTACCTGGAACATCGCTTCGCCTGAATAAATTCTCCGCATGCAAACACCCCCGTTTTTCTAATCACGCGTGGGCGTCAAGCCGACCAGATGATACATAGGAAAAATGAGAAAACGCTCTCACCTCCCAATGAACATCGTCATTGCCAGTACAATACTCTATTTCAACGGATCTGCCATTTGACCTTGGAACCAGACGAACGCGGACCTCAAGTCTGCCATTTTTCCCTTATACTTTGGTTTCTTAGCCAAATCGTTCATTTCCATTGGATCCGTATCCAAATTATAAAGTCGATAAGTATCGATTCTCGGGTAAAAGATCATTTTGTAATCGCCGCTAATAAACGCCCGTTGACTGTCCGGCTCATAAGCTCCGTAGATGTAATCGTACTGCTTATCGCGCTTACCTTCGATTAATGGCATCAGACTTTTGAATTCCACATAATCTGGCTGAGCGATGCTCGCGAGCTCTAGCGAAGTCGCCATCACATCCTGCAAATATACTGGTGTATCGATCTTCTTTCCCTGCGGGATTTTCGGCCCCATCACCATCAACGGAGGACGCAAGCTGTGCTCGTACATATTCTGCTTACCGATAAAGCCATGATGCCCCACCGCAAGACCGTGATCCGCCGTAAAGAAAATGTACGTATTGTCCGCCTTGCCGCTCTTTTCGAGGGCATCCAAAATGCGGCCGATTTGATCGTCCATGTGAGTAATGAGTGCGTAGTACTCACGACGGTGAACCTTCACCGCGTATTCCGTCCGAGGGAATGGAGCCAATACTTCGTCACGAATCTCCGCCGCACCCGTTCCAGCCATATAAGGATACTCGGCCGCAAAGTTCTCAGGAACCTCAATCCGGTCTAGAGGATACCTATCCAAATACTCTTGGGGAGCCTGACGTGGATCGTGCGGCGCATTGAAGGCCAAATACATGAAGAACGGTTTATCCGACCGACTCGACACTTCCATGAAATTCTCCGCGTTGTTGGCTACCACCTCGCTCCAATGTTCGCCGCCTGCCCAGAAACCTTCATACTTAGGATCGGTCGGCGACCAAGGATCCGGCTGCCCTTCAATTGGACGACCATAAGCTTCCGGATAAAAAATAGGCCCTGGCATACCCGGGCGGACATTCGAGACATGATCGAAAATCGCGCCTGTATCCGCATTCACATGCCACTTCCCTGTAAAGAAGGTCTCGTAACCTGCATTATGCATCAGCTGAGACCACATACGTTCTCCCTTCACCTCTTGAGACAAATTGGAATCCAATTCTCGGGCTCGCCAAAGAAATCGTCCCGTATTAATCATCGTCCGACTAGCCACGCAGATAGCTCCGTGCCAGCCGCCCATATTATAGGTGTGGGTGAAAACCGTTCCTTGGTTTGCCAACTTATCGAGATTGGGCGTATCGATGTCCGTATGCCCAAACGCCCCAATCGTTTCATAACATTGGTCATCAGCGAAGATGAAGAGAATATTGGGTTTCTCGGCAGCAAAGAGAGGGAGCCCCAGAAGAGAAATCAACAAGAATGACATAGCAGGCGTTAGAACGCTCAAGTTGAGACTAGGAGTACAATGGGATATCGATTTCATAAAGATTTCTGCAAAGGTAAGGGATCAAATATTCGAAGGTGTTCATCAACAGGTGCCACCAAGATTAACGAAACCCTGAACGTTTTTAGACAAATTGCTAGTTCGAACTAGGTTCTAGAGGCCAAGAAGATGCTCTTCGGTTGCTTGATCCCGTCAAACGCAAAGGCGTCAACCTTTGAGGAATTGATAACCACTAAGGACACCGATGAACACTGATATGACAGAATTGAACCTAGTCATCAGTGTTCATCGGTGTCCTCAGTGGTTTTTAAAAGCATCCTCGATGTATTCAAAAGGTAGCGGCCGATCTCCGAGCGGCCATTATTATTGAAGAAGCCACCGGCTCTTCGGGGGACAACGTCTGAACGATTACATCGTTCAGTGGCCGCTCGGAGATCGGCCGCTACCAAAATCAACTTAGTCTCTTAGATGATGCGCTAGTTCATCTCTAACCTTATTCCAAACGAAACGCTTTGCCTTTTGGGAGCGAGGCGATTGTTTTCCCTAACGATGACGAACAGAAACCTATCCCTTATTCTCGCTTACTTCATTCTGGCTCCTTTGCTTTCAACAATCACCCAAGCTGCGGAAGGCAATTCCCACATGCCCCATCCCAAGGAGAGTCCCTCCCAGCCGAACATTCTTTGGATCTACATCGAAGATACGAATGATTGGATGAGTTGCTACGGCGATACGGTCATTAAGACACCCCACATCGACCAACTCGCATCAGAAGGCATTCGCTTTGATCGGGCCTACATGCCTTCGGGCGTGTGTTCCCCCACTCGCTCGGCAGTCATTACAGGGATGTACCAAACATCTATCGGAGCCCACGAGCACTACAGTTCATTCTCCATGTGGCGGAACAATGTCATGGAGAATTGGGAACCCAACCACATAGGAGTCAAAACCGTTCCCGAGATCATGCAGGCCGCAGGCTACTATACGTTCAACGAAGGGAAGTTTCACTACAACTTTGTCTTCGATCCAGATGACCTCTACCATCACCATGGCGCTAATAATGGATACAAAGGTGCCAGCAATGGCACGGATTGGAGCGGTCGCCAACCTGGGCAACCCTTCTTCGGTCAAATTCAACTCGTAGGCGGAAAGTACAAAAACCCAAAACCAGTCGTTTCGCCTGAGGAAGTTTCAGTTCCGTCCATCTACCCCGACCATCCAATTATCCGCAAGACCATCGCCAGCCACTACAATACGATCCTAGAACTCGATCGAGAACTTAGCGAAATCATCGATGGACTCAAACGCGACGGTCTCTACGAGAATACGGTAATCTTTTTCTTTTCCGATCACGGAAGCCTGCTTCCTCGCAGCAAACAGTTTATCTACGAGTCCGGAATCCGCGTACCTTTCATTCTATCCGGTCCAAATATCCCAGAGGGAAAAGTACGCAAGGACCTGGTCAGTGGTATCGACATCAGCGCGACGACACTAGCATTCGCGAATATTGGCATTCCCGACAACATGCACGGAATGAACATGATGGCTGATGATTTCCATCGCGACTATGTCATCGCTGCGAGAGATCGGTGCGACTTCACAATAGACCGTATTCGCGCAGTGACGACGGATCGTTACAAATATATTCGTAATTTCATGACGGACAAACCGTATATGCAACCCAACTACCGTAGCGAATCGGAATTAATGAAGTTCATGCACGACCAATACGAAGCGGGAAAACTAAACGAACTCGAAGCCCAGTTCTTCGGTCCCGAAAGACCTGCAGAGGAATTCTACGATCTCCAAAACGATCCCGAAGAAACCAACAACCTGGTTCACTCTATCAACCGCAAACAAGCCATCGCTCTCGCCAACCATCGCGATATTCTTTCTCGATGGATTTTGGATACAGACGACAAAGGCCGTTACCCCGAATCCAACAACGCTCTCCGTGCGGTTATTGATCGCTGGGGAGATGACGCCGTCAATAAAGAATACAACCGTGTACGCTAACAAAAAAAGAACCCTCATGAAAACGAAACTCCTATCCCTCGCCACTTCCCTATTCGCCCTATCCGGGACATTACTTCAAACGCAAGCTCAGGAATTCTCCACCGGCAAGCCGCTCGGCACGGTAAATGAAGCTGGAGTGAGAGGAGCCATCTCTGACAACGTCAAAGTCTTCGGAAGCTTTCATTTTGCGGAGAGCTGTACATTCGATCCTTCACGGAATCTCATTCTCGCGATGAACTCCGGTGATCGCAGCGATGATATCAAAAACGATGGCTACGTTTCGCTAATCAATCCAGATGGTAGCGTGCATACGCCAAAATGGATCGGAGTTAATCGGAACGGATTGGAACTAATCAACCCTCTAGGCAGCGTTATCGCTGATGGCGTTCTCTATGCCGCAGACATAGCTCACGTACGCTCTTTCGACCTGGCAACCGGAAAACCAATACGATCTATTCACGTTCCAGGCGCTACATTCTTAAATGGAATCGCAGTGGCGAAAGACGGGACAGTCTATGTATCCAATACCAAACCCCTCGAACGGATCTACAAGGTCACAACGGACGGCAAATCAACTGTATTTGCTGAAGGTGGCCAGATCACCCTCCCCAATGGAGTAGCGATGGACCGAAAAGGTAATATTGTAGTCGTCAACGTAGGCAGTACCGCGGTCATCACATACAGCCCAGCTGGCGAAGTGGTTCGCGTCGAGCACGCGGCCGAGAGCGGTAGCGATGGCATTGTAATCCTCGAAGACGGGACCAAATACGTTAGCAGTGTTAAATTCGGGAGCATCTCCAAGATTCGACCCGGTAACAAAGCCGAAGTCATTGCGACTGGTATTCCCAGCGCCGCGTCGATGTGCTATGACTCTATACAGAACCAACTCGTCATTCCTATGAACGGCAACTACGCCATCGCATTCTTGAAGCTCTAGCTTCGAGACGCGTCGGTAAAAATCAATTCCTGTGAAATCCATCTACTGGTTCCTCTCACTAATTGCCATAGCCCTTTGCCAGGGCACCCTTTTCGGCAGCCCCAACATTGTATTCATTCTTGCGGACGATTTGGGCTTTGGAGACGTTGGTGCCAACAATCCGGATTCACGAATCCCCACGCCCGCGATGGATCGCATTGCCACCGAAGGAATGCGCTTCACCGACGCCCATTCGCCTTCTGCCGTTTGCACCCCTACACGCTATGGTATATTGACCGGTAGATACTGCTGGCGAACACGATTGAAACGCGGCGTTCTTTGGGGTATCGACAAATCTCTAATTGATCCGAATCGTAATACCTTAGCCAAAGTTCTACAAGGCAAAGACTACACGACAGCATGCATAGGCAAGTGGCACCTAGGCATGGATTTCTACGATACGAATGGTCAAATAGTTCCGAGTAGTCGTGAATACGAACGCACTCAAGGAATTGACCAAGTGGACTACAGCCGAAAGATTGGAAACAGTCCGTTGTCCTATGGTTTCGACTACAGCTACGTCATAACCGGATCGCTTAACATGTTTCCCTACGCCTACATAGAAGGAGATCGATTCACAGAAGCAGCAACCGATTTTCAGTCAAAGACCGAGCATCAGATATCGATTATAAGCGGAGGCCCCAAGGCGCCCGGATTCGATTTCGAAAAAGTTGTCGACGTGTTTGCCGAAAAAGCCGTTTCGTTTATCGACGAATCCGCAAAGAGCGAAAACCCCTTCTTTCTCTATCTTCCGCTTACAGCTCCACACAAGCCCGTTCTGCCAACAAGTTCGTTCCAAGGAAAATCGAAATACGGCATCTATGGAGATTTTGTCATGCAGGTGGATAACGTTGTTAGACAAATAGACGCCGCACTTGAAAAAAATAATCTCAAGCAAAACACTCTATTGGTCCTAACCAGTGACAATGGCTCATTCATGTATCGACTATCCAAAGACGAAACCGACCATGTCGGCGATTTCAAGGCTGTAGGATACCACACCGAGAACCATCAATCCAACTACATCTGGCGCGGCACGAAAGCAGACATATACGAAGGCGGTCATCGCGTACCCATGCTCGTCCGCTGGCCGGGAAAAGTTCAAGCGGGTGCAACCTGCGCTCAAACCACCACCCTGACTGACTGGTATGCCACATTTTCCGAACTCGTATCGTACAATCTATCGCAGCAAGAAGCCGAAGACAGTTTTTCTCTATTATCGCTGCTTCAAGGCGCTTCGTCCTGGAATCGGCCGCCCATCATTAACCACTCGATCGCCGGAATGTTTGCTATACGCGAAGGCAATTGGAAACTGATCGCAGGAAATGGGTCCGGAGGTCGCCAGCAACCCAAGGGCACCAACTTCGAAAGACCTTACCAACTCTACAACCTTGCAGAAGATCCATCGGAGAAAATGAATCTCGCTGCATCTCATCCGGAAACCGTAGCAAAGCTAGAAGCCGCCCTAAAATCGATTCAAGATCGAGGGAGAAGTCGATAGGCTTTCTTAGCCACTTCTACCCTGATCTCCCTCGATCCTAGCGAAACCTAAAACTGTGCGACCGTCATCTAAGAGGCTCCTAAATAAGCCCAATTCATTCGAGCTGATCAACTGTAGGGCGGGTCGCTGACCCGCCGCTTGGAATGGAGATGTCGCCTCAGCGAGCATAGGCGTCAACCGAACTGAAATATGGCTCAAATTAAGGGCAAAGCCCTGTTATCATCTTAGCCTGGGGCACCGCCCTAGGTATGGGTTGTGTGAGAAAATCGCAGGCTG
>JBNMOQ010000203.1:0-9373 GCA_051275055.1 Candidatus Pelagisphaera sp. | reverse complement strand
CGCTCGATGCTTTCTCCGTTTTTCGAGAAACCTCTCATTCAACATCCCAACAAAGCATCGCCCGTATCCACGAAGCCGATATCCATTTTCAAAGCGACCAGCCCCAAGCCGCACTGGAAACTCTCTCCTCAGTAATCGATAGCGACGCCGCAATTCGCATCAGAACGCAAGCTCGACTGATTGCTACCCGCGAATACCTCAACCAAAAAGATTTTTCAAATGTATCCAAATTCTTACTAGAGACCACATGGAGCTCGGATACAATGCCCGAACTGGCCATGCTCGCATTTCTTTCGATCGAAGCGGGAGACGCTTTTCTCGCGAACAATCGTCCCCAAGATGCCCTCAAAGCCTATCAGCTCGTCCCAAATAAAGAGACCTTGATCAATCAGCAAACTGACAAGCTCGATCAACTCAAGGGCACCTTCGAGACCCGTCGGAAATCCGTCGGCATGGGAGGCATTATGTGGACTGATTTCTACGAACAACTCATACGTTCCGCTACCGGTCAACTTGAAGCCCTCCAGAACGGCGATGATTACTCCGACGCCTTGCTCCTAAGGCGTGGTCGCGCCTCTCTGCTTTCCAATCGTCCCTACGAGGCTTGGTTGCTTTTCGAACGCGTCGCCCGGTATTCAGAAGGAGATGTCGCGGAGCATGGACAGTTTCACTGGATACTCGCCGCGAAAGAACTAGGCCGCTACGCAACCGCTGTCGAAATTGCACAGGAATACCTGTCCCGCTACCCAAGCTCCAATTCAGTAGACGATGTCTTGTATTTGATCGCCCACACCCTCATGGACGCTCAGCGGTTCGAAGACGCCATTCTAGCGCTCAGTCAATTGGCTGAAAGCGCGGTCGATCCCCAATTGCGAACCGCATGCCTTTTCCAAAGAGGGCAATGCTATTTGCGTATCGGCAATAGCTCAACGGCGCGAAACGACTTCGAGCAAGTCGTCGAATCCGAGCTCAACAGTCCGATCGGCGAAAAATCAAAATTGTGGATCGGCATCAGCCACTTTCTCGAAGGTTCATTCGAAAACGCCCTAGTCGTTTTCGAAACGCTTAGCAAAGGAACCGAAAACCAGGAATTGAAAGGCGAAGCATTATATCGTTCCGCAACTTCGTTGTATTCGCTGTATCGCTACAAAGACGCGGAGCTTTTATTGCAGTCATTTTTTGTCGATCACCGCAGTCATCCAAGAGAATACGAAGGGAAACTCCTGCAAGGCGACTGCCTCTTCGCTCAAAACCGATTCGAAGACGCCATAAAACGCTATCAAACAATCCCAGCAGATTATCCGGAACTCGCACATCTAGCGGCTCTCCAATCAAGCGACGCCTACAGGGAGCTCGGCGTCCTCGGCGAGGCCCTCGCGGTTTTGCGACGACGAGCTAAGCTAAGCCAAGACCCCTACCGAACAATCGAGATCCATCTGGCAAGCGCCAGCCTCCAATCGGAAAATGACGACTTCGACGGAGCCCTCGCAAGCCTCGACGAAACGATAGAAAAATACGGCGACCATCCCGAATCGGAAAACCTATTCGACGTCCTCCAAATGCGCCATTCGCTCAAACCGTTCGAACTCCCCCAATCCTACACGGAAGCCATTGATGGTGAACGCCTCTCACTCGCAGCTCGTTTCGGATTGCTTCAAGCGCTTGAACTTCGAAAACAGGATCAACCTTTTCGCAGCAAGGAAATTGCACTCAAAGTCGCCAACGAAATCCCCCTCGAGAAGCTTTCCCCGGAATGCCTCGCTTACATAGGTCTCGATCTTGTTAAACTCGATTTTGATAGTGGCGTTTCGCTCCTTGAGGAGCTCGTCAATCTGTACCCGGAAAGCGAATATCGTTCATTCGCTTACTTCGGCTTCGCCCAAAAAGAAGCCGATGCTACCCAACTCGACACCGCTCTCGGCTGGCTCAACCGAATCCCTAAAAGCGATTTCGACAGCCCTATCTACATCGAGGCTCTCGCCCTCGAAGGTCGAATCCGTTCCCGCCTAGGCGAATTCGCCGCAGCTCAAAAAACGCTCGAACGAATCTTTTCCTTTCGCTGGGCCAATAGCCGCCAAAAAGCCGATACCCTCATCGCGTTGGCCGAACTTAAATCAAACCAAGGCGAGCCTAAACAAGCGATCGCCTACTACCAACGAGTGTTCACTCTGTATCCGGGAATCGTCGACGCAGCAGCCAAAGGCTATCTGGGTAGCGCAAAACACCTTGTCGAGATTGACGAGCCAATCAAAGCCCATGAAACGCTAGACGAGTTTCTTGGGCGATCGGAATTCGCAAATACCCCTCAATTCCATGAAGCCAAAAATCTTGCGGAAAACCTCTCGGAAATAGTCAATTCAACCCTCGAACCAGGAGGTGAATCATGAAAATGACCGCACGCTCCATAATACGAATTCTCTGCATTACGCTCTTCGCTACGGCTAATTTTTGCCTGGCCGATACGGTCGAATTGAAAAACGGCAAAGTCCTGAAAGGCGAGTTTACTGGCCGCAGAGGTCAATTCGTATCGATTACCTCGAAAGAGGCCCAAAGCGAAATCGAGAGACGCCTAAATACTGACGAAATCCTAAGTATCCAATTTTCAGATGCATTTTCAAAACAAGAAGCTATCGATCGCTTCCATTCCGCTGACACCTATCAAGCGACCAGTTTGCTCGAACCCCTTGTAAACAAACGCGTCCCTTACCTCGATCTTCTCTCTGAATCGGACGAACGGCTATTCGTTATGCTGCTCGAATCTTACCTCAACACGGGCAGAGGCGACGATTGCCTAGACCAAGCAAAGCTATGGCGGACGAAACTACGCTCTCCCCAAACTCGCGACGACATTGAGGAACTCCAAATGTTCGCTTCATGGAATATGCTACGCAGAGAAGAAGCCGCTTTCTACGCGCAGCGATGGATCGACTCCGGGAAATCCGCCCGGGAATCAACTTTCGCATGGAACGTACTCGCGGAAATTGCCCTTGAAGCCGAAGACCCGGAACGAGCCCTCTGGATTGCCTTGAATCCTATCGTCTTCTCGCGACCCAAACTACCCCGTCACCTTTCGCAAAGCTACGAAATCGCAATCGTCGCTGCCTTCCGAACCGACCATCCACTTTACGCAAAAGAACTACTCGAAGAAATGCGAACCCGCGATATTCCTTGGGCTATCGATTCCCAACGCGCTAAGGTAATCGAACAATTAGATTCGATCACATCGAATGAACGAGAGCGTTTTCATTTTCATCCAACAACCAACTCTGTCCCAGAGCGACCAACCAAGACTCTTACGAAACTCGTCGGATCGCCCTGAACCTATTCCTCGCAATTATGATCAACTTCCGAATGCCTCAGTTCATCTTCTTTTTGTGCACTTTTCCAGGAGCTACGCTTCTCGCTCAAACCACAGACGCTCCAGAAATCGCTAGCTCAAGTCTCTGGACTATGATCGAGCAAGGCGGCTGGGCAATGGTTCCCCTCGGCATCTGCTCGCTCACTCTCATCTATCTCGCGATTCACTGCTCCCGCGAAACGAAACCCGTGCGATTCGGAAGCGAATCTCTGGCTGACCGCCTCGAAGACCTATGCCAGAAAGGCAAAATCGACGATGCCTTTTCCGCCGCGCGTCAAGATCCCAGCTTGCTCGGGCGCTCACTTGCTGCTGGATTGCCAAAGTTCGATCCTGCTTCTGCTGCCGCCACCAGCGAGAAAGTCGACGAAACCGTTCGGGAACAATTCGAACTGGAAGAACACAACATCGGCCAATGGATACACTATATTAACGTCATTGCATCGGTCTCTCCAATGATTGGCCTACTCGGAACCGTCAGCGGAATGATCGGCGCATTCCAAACGATGTCAGCCGGAGGCATGGGCCGTCCTGAGCTGCTTGCAGGCGATATCGGCGAAGCGCTCATCACTACCGCCACGGGCCTCTGCATCGGAATACCAGCGATGATCGCCTACTCCTATTTCAACAATCGCCTCAACAATCAGCTAGTGGAAAACGCACAACGAGCCAACGCCGTTTGCGAAAGCCTGCCTCGATCTTAAAAATCAATCTTGAACCGGCGGCGATTGAACGGCTTCTTTCAGCATGCGAATTTCAGGAGGTAAAGCCCGTGGCGTAGAATTGAGCATCTCCAAAAGCGCCGTTCACCGCCCCGCAATGGATCGCCTCCGCCAGGGCATCTTCTCAAGCCTTGGGCAAACCATCGACGAAGCGCGCGTTTGCGACCTTTTCGCTGGCACTGGATCCTATGGACTCGAAGCCTTAAGCCGCGGTGCCGTTTCTACAGATTTCGTGGAAAAAAATCGCCAAGCCTGCGCCATGATTAAGGAGAACATCCGAATCGTAGCCAAAAGCATGGGTGTCCCCCATCTAGAAACGCTTGTTCAACCTGGAGACGCCATCAAGGCGAACGGTCTGGTAGACCAACGTTACGATCTCATCTTCGCCGATCCTCCATACGATATTATCGAAACCATCCAATCGACTCTCTTCACCACATTCGATCGCCTTCTAACCGAAACTGGAATAGTCGTATTCGAGATGCCAGGACGACTTGAATTGGAACCTGCAGGCTGGGTTCTGAAAAAACGAATCGGCAAAGGCAAAGACCAAGCAACCGCTTGCATCTACCGAAGAGCGTAAAAATGAAGCCATCGTTTTGAACTCTGAAGACCTTGATTAGCCCTATCAAAAGAACGGCTGAGACGAATTGCCATAAAACCTATTTCTCGCAACGCGAGAACCTATTGGCCTCGCGCAGCGGGGACACAAGGGACCGCTCAGCGGGACCGTTGTTTAAAAGACCTCAACCAAATCAGAGTTCTAACAACGCTTCGCTTGTTGTTTCTTCGAAACAAATAGGTGTCCCTTCGGGCCAATAGGTCTGAACAAGCGTACAGAACTCACTTTATTTAGTAGTCTCTTAAGTAAACGATGGGACTACACTAGTTCAACAAGACCGCGATTCCTGCAACAGCTGCCGTTTCCGTACGCAAGGGGCGAGAGCCAAGATGGGCCAACCGAAAATGATGCCCTCTTAATAATTGCCGTTCTGATCCCGTCCAACCGCGTTCCGATCCCAAAGCTAAAGCAATGGAATCACCTGATCGATCGATCGTACTCAATGCCGATTCTGCTTCGTAATTATCCAGCGCTATTTTAACTTCGGCGTTTTCGCTCGCCTCAAGCGCCTCCTCCAAACCTATCCCGAACGACACCTTAGGCATGCGAGTCGTGAAGGCTTGAACCACTCCCGCGATCACATGACGACGCCATTCTCCGGTGGTCCAAAGCTTCGAGGTCGCATACGACGGCTCGGCTCGCTCCGTCGTGACGAACGACAAACTCCGCACGCCCATAGAAGTGGCTTCCTGCAAAATTTTTCGGTTTGTCTGAGGACGAGACAAACCAACGATCAAATCAATCGGAAACAAAAGCGGTTCCTCGTGCCGCAAATCAAATTGAAGTTCGATCGATTCATCGCCAATCGACTGGAGCGTCGCTTTACCACGCTTACCATCGATCACTCCCGCATCGAACGTATCGCCTTCTTGGCGACGCAAAACATTTAAAATATGCTTCGCGCGTTCATCGGAAAGCTCCAGCGATTTGCCGATCTCGTCAGGCTCGAACAAAACGATATTCATAGCGCTACTATTGAAATAAATCCGGTAGCCATGTCGTCAATATTGGCACATACGTAATGAGCAGTACCCCAATTGCGAATACAACCAGCAATGGCAAAGAAGCCCTAATCACTACCGACATCGGTTTGCCGAATCGATAGGAAGCCAGAAACAAATTCATCCCGATCGGCGGCGTGAGGTACCCCAACTGCAAATTCGCGAGAAAGATAATGCCCAAATGAACCGGATGGATTCCAAAGACTACCCCCAGCGGAACGATCAACGGAACGATCACAATGATCGCGGAAAATATATCCATCAAACAGCCGACCAAAATCAGCGTTCCATTTAGCGCCAACAGGAAGACGTACTTCGATTCAATCGTCGCCTGAGCCCATTCCACCATTTGATCCGGAATCATCGCAAAAATGAGATAATCCGTGAGCCCCATGGCCACTCCCAAAATCAGCAACACGCCCCCGACCAACAAGCCGCACTCCGAAACCATCTGCGGCAGCTCGGCCCGGATATTCGCCTTACGTACCCAGCGGGCATCTACAAGGTAGAGCAGGAACGCATAAAACGCGGAAACCGATGCCGCTTCAATCGGTGTAGCGTATCCACTGAATAGCGCGAAAAGCGTTAAAACCGGCAGGAGTAGTTCTCCTAAAGCGCCCACGAAAGCTTTTCCGATCTCATTCCAATCCAATGGCGATCGTTCCCCCTCGAATTTCGGCTGTTTCCACATCCCCCAACCGATTGTCATTAAAACCAACAACGTTCCCGGAATCGCTCCCCCGAGAAAAACGTCCTTAAGCGACAAACTCACCAACTGCGTATTCGTCGCAACCACCGCATACAAAATAAGCGGCAGACAAGGTGGAAACAAAACGCCCAGGGAACCGGCCCCCGTCAGCATGCCAATGCTCGCTCGCTCGCTGTATCCAGCCGACATAAGCACTGGCATGAGCAAACCTCCCAAAGCCAAAATAGTCACGCCTGACGCTCCAGTGAACGTCGTGAAAAACGCGCACACGACCACCGTAACGATCACCGCGCCGCCGCGTACTCCGCCAAACACAGATTGAATCAAACGGATTAAACGTTTCGACGAATGCCCCTGCGCCAGAAAATACCCCGCCAAAGTAAAGAGCGGCAAAGTCACCAGCAAAGGATTGCGAATAAAGCTATACAACGTCTGCGCTTGGGTGCTCACCGCGATATCCACCCGCTCTTCCGGGAAATAGCCGCCCCAACCCCAGTTCATGATCAGAGCCGCGCCGCCAATCGTCACGTATAGCGGTGCCCCTGCGACCGTTCCGATAATCAATAGAATGAGAAGCGGCCATACGAACGACTCAACCGCTTCGAATTGATACGTGCAAAAAACAAACAGGACCACTCCCACAACAAGTGGAATTAAACGCAGTCTCCAAGAATCACCACTCAACCACAAAATTCGAACAGCCAACAAACCGAAACCGATCGGCATCACGCTCATGAAAACCCAAGACGGCAAACCCGCGAATAAAGCATTCCCTCCAATCCCTTCGGTGGTGATGAACTGATAACAACCTACGCCAATCGTAAACGTGACGAACAAAGCGACGGTCGAACTAACCGACTGCGCCGCTATCTTCCAAGGACCTTTCAAGAAAGACGTAAACGTGGAAAGCGATAGTAGGCGATTTTCCCGAGCCGCAATCGCTCCCCCGAGCATCGCCACGAAAAGTACCAAATGCTGAAGCAATTCCGCCGACCCCGAAATGCCAGAGCGAAACTGTCGCAAAATGATTTCCAGAAGAGGCAGAAGCATCATCGCCCCCAAGGCGAACGTAATGAGCCAGTTCTCAATCCGGCCCCAATAGGCAACCGTTTTGCCCACAACTAAATTCAAGCCAGTCGCGTCGCTTTTCTCCGGCGATGATGAAGAATCCGCATTTTCCACGCGAAATATCAAAATACCCCCAAGCCAAACGCAAGGGGGAACTGAACCAACAAAGCAGCCCTATTTTAAAGCTGCCTAATTAGCCGAGCGGTATTCCTCCAAAGTCTGGACCATCTTGTCCCAGACATCAGCCGGCACTGTATTGCCTCGGATATAGTCGTAGGCTTCCGTCGCGACCGTCTGCCATTGATCCCGCGATACGTCGTCCAGCTCGCTAACTTTCAATCCCCAAGTATCGCGCATGACGCGAATCGACTCTTCGCTCTCCTTGCGTCCCGAAGCCGTCATTTCTTTTCCCGTTTGGATCGCAGCGACTTTCATCGCATAGCGTTCTTCTTCGGTGAAACGCAGCCACATTTTTTCCGATACGACGATCGCTCCCGTAATCGGGGCGTAGTTGAAATTCAACATGTGCGGAGCCGTATTATAAGTTTGCGTAGCCAATGCGTAAAACGGAGGCATTGGCACCGTATCGATCAAACCAGTCGTCATGCTCGAGACGATTTCAGTGCTGTCGATCGCTACCGGACGAAATCCAATCTTCTTCAACAAATCCGTCTGCTTCGGGTCGCCCGACCAAGTAAAGAGCTTACTCTTCGCCATGTCCTCTGGAGTTATGATTTCATTTTTGCTAAAAACGCGAACCCAGCCGCTATCGATCCAGCTCAAGACAACGAAACCTTTTTTACGTATTCTTTCTTCCAATACCGGCGTCATTTCCTTCATGACGTACTCGAGCTCCTCAAGGCTCCGATATAATAGCGGCACCTTTTGAAAAACCGCTACGCTTTCGTCGATTTCCGACAATCCAATACCGGTCAACAGCGCCGCGTGCAGACGATTGATCCGCATTTTCTTAATCAGCTCCGACTCGCTGCCTTGGCTTCCGCCGGCATAGACCATTAGATTCGCCTTACCATTGGTATCCTTCTTCCAGGTCTGTCCCATTCGGCGAAGGGCTTTGTCGAAAGACGTATCCTTCGGCGCCAAAGTGGCCAGGCGAAACGGCGCGCTTACGCCAAGCGCAGTGAAAAAGACCGCAATGGCCGCTAAGCTCAAAAGGCTGCGTAGATATCTAGATGCGTAGATCATGGAAAAGGCGTTCTCTTAGTTTAACGGACGAGTTCAAGGTTTTACTCCAATTGAAACAGCAATTCCTCCGAAACGTTTCATTATTTCCGAATTATCGACCTCAAAGACCGTTAAATAAGCCAGTGTATGAGCGGGTTTATCCAGCGATTTTTCATTGTTATGGTATAGACATGCATTATCGCGGATTAAACCCGCTCCTAAAATTAGACAGAGGAACGATCTCTAAAAGAAATACCAATCTAGCCGAGTCAGCAACCACTTGGCGCGACGTTGATAGATCTTATTGGAAAGCCGCCAATCTGGACGAGCGTCCAAATCAATGGCCAAAGCCTGATTCAATAGCGAAATGAACAACTCCTTATCCTGCTTCTCAATCGCTACCGATTCCGCATAGGCCACGTAATTCGAAGCCATAAGCCCTCCCGACAACCGCTTCGCTTCAATAAAATGTTCGGTCGCCTTTTTAATAGGGTCTCCCGTTCCACTGGTTCGACTCATTTCGTAGGTGACGAAAAACCCGCGCAATGTTCCGGAATCCCAATCAGGATTAAGCTCCAGCGCCCGCTCCAACATGCTTTCCGCAATCGCGAGATTTCCCAACTCTTGCGGGTCGTCCAGCGAGAGAGCGATCGCCGCGGCCCACGACAGACCAGCCCAATAAAGGTAAGGAATTTCGTCTTCATCCAATTC
>JBNMOQ010000202.1:0-9391 GCA_051275055.1 Candidatus Pelagisphaera sp. | reverse complement strand
CGAGGCCGCAGTGGAGCCAAAAAGAGAAATAAGGGTTCTGCTGCGGCCTCGGCGATGCCGCCCTACCTTTCTCCGCTGAACGCGATGCGTGCGCTAGCGCACGACGCGACCGGAGCCGCCGCTGTTTAAGAGCGCTTCGACTTCGGCACGGGTCGAGAAATTGAAATCGCCGTAGATCGAGTGGGCAAGGCAAGAGGAGGCGACTGCGAATGAGATCGCGGCTTGCGGTTCTTGCAGGTCGGGAGTGTTGAGAGCGTATATGAGTCCGGCTCCGAATGAATCCCCTCCACCGACGCGATCGACGATGTTGCGAATTTCGTAAGGTTGGTAGGCACTGCCTGAGTTGGGCGCGAAATAGCCGTAGTCGGCTTCTTTGTCGTACAGGAGGGCTCCCCAGTTGTTGTGCGATGCGGAGATGCTTTCGCGCAGGGTAATGGCTACTTTGGATACGTTTGGAAATTGCCTAACGATTTCTCGGGCGACGCTGGTGTATTTGCTGGCGTCGATGCGTCCGGAGTGGACGTCGGTGTTTTCGGCTTGGATTCCGAGAACGTCAGAAGCGTCTTCTTCGTTTCCAATGACGACGTCGACGTAGGGTAGGATTCGTTGCATGGTTTCGCCTGCTAGGTCGCTGGCGGATAAAGTGGGGTTCCACTTCCAGAGTTTTTTGCGGAAATTTAGGTCGCAGGAAACGGTTAGCCCGGCTGCTTTGGCGTGCTTGACGGATGCGATGGTGGCTTCGGCGGAAATCTCCGAAAGCGCGGGAGTGATTCCGGTGGTGTGGAACCAGGCGGCATCGGTGAAAATGGTTTCCCAGTCGTAGGCGTTGGGAGATGTGAGGCTGACCGATGAGTAGTCGCGATCGTAGATTACGCGGCTCGGGCGTTGGTTGGCTCCGGCTTCGACGAAATAGAGGCCGAGGCGTCCTTGATCGGTCAATACGATATCGCTGGTCTCTACTTTTAGTCCACGCAGGTTTGAGAGGCAGGCTTGAGTGATGTCGTTGTCGGGTATCGCGGTCACGAATCGGGCGCTGCCGCCGAGCATGGCGATCGAAGCGGCGACGTTGGCTTCGGCGCCTGCGAAAGTGAGGTTGAGGTCGCCTGGCAGTGATTGGCGAAAACGATTAAAGCCAGCGGGGCAGAGACGCCCCATGATTTCTCCGAAAGTGACGATGGTATTCATGGATGTTTATAGGTTTTTGCCCACGAAGGACACAAAAAGCACGAAGTAAAACTAAGTGTGTTACAGGGATGAAATCGCAGATTCGATTATAGCTGAGACTACGGGGTTTTAAGGTAATGACTTGGTGATCAAAGGTGGGTTGTTGTTTTAGAAAGCTATTCAGTTCTTCGTGTCCTCTGTGTCCTTCGTGGGATAATTTATTTCCTTGCTGTGTCCGCGTTTTCGCGGGCTTGGCGGGCGTTGGCTTCGATTTTGTCCCAGTTTTGGGCGGCGATGAGGTCGCGGCTGGCGATCCAGGATCCACCGATTGCGGAGATGAGTGGCGAGGCTAGGTAGTCGCTCATATTGTTGGCGTTTAGGCCGCCGAGGGGGATGAAGTCGATGCCGATGTGTTGGTAGGGGGCGGCCATATTTTTAAGATGCTTTAGTCCGCCAGCGGTTTCGGCGGGAAAGTATTTGAGTGTTCTGCAGCCGAGTTCGATTCCTTGCTCGATATCGCTTGGAGTTACGATACCAGGGCCGAAAGGGAGTCCCTTGTCTTGGGCGTATTCTACGACTCGACGATTGAGGCCGGGAGCCACGCCAAACGCAGCTTTGGCGGCCACTACTTCGTCAACTTGATCCGTCGTGAGGATGGTGCCGATGCCAGCGAGCATTTCTGGGACTTGGTCGCGAATAGCTCGAAGGGAGTCGAGGGCCGCGTCCGTGCGAAGCGTCAGTTCCATCGCTCCAATGCCTCCTCGCAGCAGGGTGCGAGCGAGTGGGACGGCGTTCGCTGCGTCGTCAATTACGAGTACGGCGATGATCGCGGATTCTTTGATCTTCTGATGTAGGTCTGCAGGAAACATAGGTCTTTTCGTTAACTTTATTTGTCAGTATAGTTGACAAAATTATCCTTATAACAGACAGATTGAAATTCAAACGGATTATGTCAATCGAATCTCGCAGTCTCGCTACGTCATTGTTCAAAGCCTTGGATTTGCTGGGTCTTCTGAATGCTCGGACTAGTGGAATAGAGATCGCGGGGATTGTTGAGGGGATGGGCTTGCCGCGCAGTAGTTTGCTGCGGATGTTGGATAGCTTGATGCACTACGGTTTCGTGGAGCGGGATGAGGCGCGGGTTTATCGAGTCACTTCTAAGTTTCGGGAATGGAGAGTTGAGGATGGGGATGAGCGATTGAAGACTCGGTTCCGTTCTTTAATGCGGCGCATTGCGGACGAGGTCGGCGAGATGACGGTGTTGGGGCGTCTACAGGGAAGACGGATTCGGCATATTTCGCACGAGGAGCCAGATTGTCGGGTTAGGGTGATCCCACCGGAGGGCAGGATGTTTGCGATCGATCGGATGGCGATGGGGAAGTTGATTTTGAGTCAGCGTCCGGATCTTGTGCCGAATGATTGCTCGGAGGTGTCGCTCGCGGAAATCGAAAAAGCGGGGGCGGATGGGTTTGCTTGGAATCGAGGCGAATCGGAAGAGGGGATTATCGCCTGGGGGACTTGGCTTGGAGAGCCGTCGCCGCTCACGCCGATGTTGGCGGTAACTTGGCCGGATTTTCGTTTTTCCGAAGATTCGTTGGCGAAGGTGAAGTTGATTTTAAAAAACGCTAATATGTGAGGAAACGGTTATGCCATACGTAAATATTAAGATTACAGATGATTACAGGAAGGAGCAGTCTTAGCTAGCGCTTGCTAGAACCACTTCATTTTCTTAAAAATTACAATTTGAAGCGCGACTACTCCTACGAGCAAACCGCAGAAAATGGCAAAGGCTTGATTGTTTTCCGAGCCCGGTATGCCCCCGATATTTATGCCGAGCAAGCCCGTGAGGAATCCAAGCGGTAGAAATATCGCTGCAACTACAGAGAGTGCGTATATGTTTTTATTCATCCGGTTGGCGAGGGTGCTGGCCAACTCGTCCTTGACTATTTGGGCACGTTCGCGAATGGCATCCAAGTTTTCCGTATAGCGGATTACTTGGTCTAGCGTTTCTTGCAAGCGGCGATTGTGAATCGATTCCATCCAAGGCTGATCGATTGAACGGAGGCGCGCGATGGCGTCTCTTTGGGGAGCTATATAGCGGCGAAACATTATAGCTTGCCTGCGTATGGAAGTGATTTCCCGCTGTTCGTTCGATTAGCATGGCGATAAATTCTCCTGAATTCCGGGGACCTTTGCCGGAATCAAATCTTTCGTTGATATCCTCCACCGCCTTAAGGGGTCGGCGTTGAATGCTGATGATTCGCCTATCGTCGATCCAGAGGCGGATGGAGACCATGTCTTCGGCTTCTGCGTTTTCGTTTAGATTGACGCCACGCAGGATAATCATGGCACCGTTTTAAAAATCCAATATTCGAGGACGTGTTTCGTCTGCTAGCAAGGCATTGATGATAATGGGGTCCAGGTAGGTTGCGTTTTCTTCAAGCCATTGCCTGGTTTCGCAATGGTTTGCATCCAGGTGTATCCAAACGAGATTATTTCCTTCGATCGCGTTGTGTGTATCGTCGGATTGTATTGGCTTGCGGTTTGCCTTCGCCGGTTATCGCGCTTGCGTGGAGAATAGCTGAGCTGTTACTCATTGGTGGAGGGGTCGGCTGCTTCTGGTTTTATAATATGAATATCGTGTTGGGGGAATGGGATTTCGATGCCGTTTTCTTTGAATTTCCGCCATATTTCGAACATCACTTCGCTTTGCGGCATCCAGCGGCCAGCGGTGACATCTGCCACCCAGAAGTGTAGTGTGAAGTCGATTGAGCTGTCGCCGAATTTTCTTAGATAGCATTGAGGTTCCGGGTCGTCGATACAGCGATTGTGGGCCTTGGCAGCCTCTAGGATTAGTGCTTGGGCTTTTTCTATATCGGAATGGTAAGATACGCTTACGGCGATTTCTATTCGGCCTTTTAGGTTACTGTAGGTCCAGTTGGTGACGCGGTTGGTAATGAAATCTTCGTTGGGGACCATGGTTTCTTTGCCATCAAAAGTTTCCACCAAGGTGAAGCGAGCGTTGGCCTTGCGAATGTATCCCGATGTGCCATCGGCCATTTCGATGAGATCGTCTTGTTCGACGGATTTCTCTAGCAATAGGATAATGCCGCTAATGAAGTTCGACGCGATCTTCTGGAGTCCAAAGCCGATTCCGATGCCTAGCGCGCCGCTAAATACGGTGAAGGCTGTCAGGTCGATTCCTAGGATATCCAGTGCTTGGATAGGGATTGTTGGAGGCTTTTACGGTTCGACAACATCTAGATTGGTTGCGAGATCTACGTGAGCTTGGCGGTAGGGGTCTCCCTTAGCAATGTCTAACTGCTTGCGGTAGCGGGATTGCTGGCGATGGGTAAGGGTCGCGATGTTGCAGATGGGTTCGCCTGGTTTGACGGCTGGCATGGTTGTCATGCCGATTACAATACCGGATGTCGGGCTATTGAGAATGTGTTGCTCGCGCCCTAGAATGCTATAATTGGTGGCGAGGGATTGTCCTTCTTCGATGAAGTCTCCGGGGCTGACGTGGAATTTCAAGATGCCGCCTACGGTTGCCCGAAGCCAGGTGGTTTTGCGAATGAGGGCTAGGTAAGGGGGAGTCTGGATTTCTACGTCGAGCATTCCTAGGTCGGCGAGTACGTTGCGGATTCCTTGGAGGCCGATTTGGAGAACGGAAGGCTCGATTTTCCAAGGTTCGCCCGCTTCGAGAATGATGGTGTGGCATCCTCGGCGCGTGGCTTCGCGGCGGAAGGATCCGATAGGTCCTTTGCCGTCGAGAACTAAGGCGCAGCCGAAAGCCGTTGCGAGGCGCTTAGTTTCGGGGTTGGTGAGATCGGCGCGCACATTCGGGTAATTGGTGCGTTGAAAGGCGGCCGTGTGGAGGTCGATGCCGTAGTTGCATTTGTCGACGAGCTCGGTCATGAGCGTGTTCGCGATACGGCTGGCGAGGCTGCCTGTGGGGGAGCCAGGGAAGGAGCGATTTAGGTCGCGTCGATCAGGCAAGTATCGTTCATGTGATTCAAAACCGAATACATTGACTACCGGAGCGAGGATGAGCGTGCCTTTTTTAAGCTTAATCTGCTCGCCGAAAAGGAAGTCGTGAATGATGCCGGTTCCATTGACTTCATCGCCGTGTATGGCGGCGGAGATAAAAAGGCGCGGACCGGCTTTCTTCGCTCGCATGACGCGAAGGGGGATGCAGATTTTGTCTCCGGTGTAGGTTTCCGAAATTTCCAGGCGAATGTCTTTGGTTTCGCCTGGAGCGATCTTCTGTCCTCCGATCTCGTACCGTATTGCAGCCATCGTTATTTCCTTTTCAATGGTTTTATGGAGGCCGTGGGATTGGATTTATTTTTCTTGCGGCGTTTGTGTTTGGCGAGCAAGGGAAGGTAATTTTGGAGAGTCGTTTTGTTGCCGTAGCAGAGTAATATATCCCCTACGAGAATTTCGCGACTCACTCTTGGATTGGCGATGTGGTCGCTGCCCCGAACGATTCGAAGGATTACGATATCGTGGTCGCGCAAACCGCATTCCGTGATTGTTTTTCCTGCGATGGGGGAAGTGCTCTCGACGGTGAATTCCGTTATGGAATACCCTTTCGTGAGTGCGAGCTTTTCGCGAATGTCGAAGTTGCCGAATCGGATTTGCTCTTCGAGATGCGCTATTATTTCACCTGCAATGTCGATACCGGTTGCTCCTTCAATGCCTTCCAGTCCCGGAGAAGAATTGACTTCCATGATGACGGGTCCGTCGGCTCCTTCGAGCATATCGACGCCTGCGACGTGGAGGTTGAGAATCTGAGCTGCTTGTACGGCGGTGCGTTCGTATTCGGGATCGAGCTCCACGGCTTGGGCGCTTCCGCCACGATGGACGTTGCTGCGGAATTCCTGTCCTGCCGCTGTGCGGCGCATGGCAGCAACTACGCGATCGCCGACGACAAAGGCGCGGATATCTCTTCCTTTGGATTCGGATACGAATTTTTGGACGAGGACGTTTTGCTTGATGCTTCCAAGCGTTTCGATAATGGCTTCGGCAACCTTGTCGGATTCGGCGAGAATAACGCCTATTCCCTGAGTTCCCGATACGAGTTTGATGACCACCGGGGCTCCCCCCATCGTCTTAATGGCGTGCAGAATGTCACTCGAATTCCGTACGAATGCGGTTTCAGCAATGCCGACATTGTGAGTGCTGAGTTCCTGCATCGAAGCTAGCTTGTCGCGCGACGCCATAATCGCATCGGCCGTATTGAGACAGTAGGTACCCATTTGCTCGAATTGCCGGACTACTGCCGTTCCGAAAAATGTGATAGAGTTTCCGATGCGAGGGATGATCGCATCGTAGTGATTGATCGGCTTGCCTCGGAATGTCAGATCCGGTTGACCCGATTCGAGATAAATGCCGAACTGCATTGTATCCAGAACCCTAACTTTATGTCCACGCGCCAAAGCGGCTTCTTTTAGTCGACGGGTGCTGTAGAGACGAGCTCCTCTAGAGAGGATTGCGATTTTTAGAGGGATCATTTTATTGTTTGGAGCTTATTCTTCGATCGGTACGAGTTTTGGTTTTTTGTTGGGCCTAGTTAGGTAAGTCTCGGCCGAGTCTACTAGAAATTGTTCGTCTAGGGCTTTGCGTCCTAGCAGCATGCGACAAGTCATATGCCTCCGGTTGACTAAGCTGAGCTCGATGACTTTGGATTTGCTGCCGATCTTTATTTTCGCTTCGACGAAATATCGCTCATGCTGTTGGCCGTTGCTGGATCGGACGTGGGTCTGGTGGGCGATGGGCGCGATGATCGTTTGGGTGATGTTTCGGTTTTTCCGGTGTAAGACTATGTCGAATTGGACCCGATTGTCGGGTAATTCTTCGATCCGCTTAACGTCAATGGCCGAGCGGCGGGCTCCTGTGTCCGCTTTGGCGGTAATGTGGCATATGCCCCAATCGGGAAGATCGATCGATTCTTTCCAGCCTATAACAATACGTGATTCCGATGGCATTTCCGGAGATCTTATGCCGGATGCGGAATGCAATTGGCGAGACGAAAATCGCTGCAATCGCAAAGGGAGGATCGTCTTTTTCCTAGATCGATTCTCGGGTTGGGAAAAGGGCGTCTATGTGCTTTAGAAGCGCTACGACTTTCGGAATGGTTTGGTCGATTGGGTACTGGGAACGCTCGAGGATTTTCGCCAATTGTCGAAGGGAGCGCGTCGAGACAGTGATCCTGGCTTTTCGTTGAGGGTTCTGATCGTTTTGAAATTTTGGTGATTGTTCGATTGATTGGACGAATGCAGAGATCGCTTGAGGCACCAACGAGGTTTCGTTCCCTTTGAGTGTTGCAAGAAGTGTCTCGCCAGTTTCTTGGGGTGTGAGCTTTGGAGCGGATTTGTCGACGGCTTTTGGGGGGAAGAGCTGCGTGTTAAATGACTTTAGGAATTCTTCGTCACTGATAAAGGGGTTCGAAGAAAGCTCGTTTGCACCAAGAGCTTGGGCCAGGCAGAAGCTGCACGCGATCGCGAGCGTGTGGCATCGGAGTTTGGATACAGGTAATGTGGGACGCAGTCGTTCCATGAACTTTGCTGCTTCGGAGTGGACTTGAGCTTCTTTAAAGGTAGCGCGGTCGAATGAGGGGCATTCCTCATAGGCGACAGTTAGATTCACTAGTTGGGTCGAGAGGAATTACGGATATTTAGGAGCTTGCTCCAAAGGATTTCCGATAGGCGAGGGGCGAGGTGCCTTTGCGCTTTCGAAACTGCCTGGCGAAATAGTTGCTGTCGTTGAAGCCGACTTCGAATGCGATTTGCGAGATGGTTAGGCGTGAGTTTCGGAGGAGTCCCATAGCTCGCTGGAGGCGGAGTTGGATGAGGTATTCAAATGGCGAGAGTCGTGTGGCTTTGGTGAATGTGCGGATGAAGTGGCTACGGGACTGGCGCGACATTTCGATGAAGTCTTCGAGCTTCCATTCGCGGGCGCAGTCTTGCTCCATGCTGCTGATGACTTTGCCGACGCGGAGGAGGGCGGCGGAGTTTGTGGATTCGGATTTCTGATAGGAACGCGAGAGGAAAACCATGAGGTCGATTAGCTTCCCGAGCAGAGCGGATTCGTAGCCATCGAGGTGCCGATCGACTTCGTCGACCATTTCGAGAGCGATTCGTTCGGCTCGTGATAGGGCGAGGCGTTCGAGGTGTAGGCGACTGGAGAAGCGATGCTGCTTGCGGAATACCGGTTCGAGCAAAAAGAGGGCACAGTAGCCGGGCATTTTCAGGAGGCGGCTTTCGGGCAATTCGATCTGCTTCGGATCGTACATGATGTTGATCATTTCCAGGCGATCGCGCTTGTGAAAGTAGTGATCCTGCTGGCCTTGGAGGAGGAAAATATCCCCTGCGACGATGGGGAATTCGCTACCGTTGAGCCAGTGAATGGCAGTACCGCCGGTGATCAGAACCAGTTCGTTGAAATCGTGAGCGTGTTGGACTTCAGTAAGATCGTGCTCGTGCGAGGGTTCGCTTGTCGATCCTGTCTGCACGTGTCGGGCAGTGATCGGGTAGGATGCGTCTTCGAAGTAGTTTTCGCCTTTGGCTAGTATGCCGGTCATAGAGGTATTGGTTTTATTTGGTGGAGCAAGTATGAGGCTAGTTCGAGTGGGGTCAATATTACGTGGGACAATAATGCTAACTTTTGAGACAATGATTAAGGTTTATCGATGTGTGGCCGTGGCATAATGCTAGGGTCGAGATATGCCAACGGGTATATTCTTGTTTTAATTTCAAGCAAGCGGAGGCTTTGCTATCCAATAAACGCTACACCAATAAATAACTGCGATGAACATTACCAAAGGCGACAAAGAATACTTCCCAGGAGTGGGACCAATCCCTTACGAGGGCCGCGACAGCGATAATCCACTTGCATTCAAGTGGTACAATCCGGATCAGCAGATAGCTGGAAAATCGATGAAGGAACTGTTTCGGTTTGCTATCGCTTATTGGCATAGCTTTTGCGGAACGGGCGGCGATCCATTTGGCCCCGGCACGAAGGAGTTTCCTTGGAACGAAGGTTCCGATGCAGTGAGTCGCGCGAAGGGCAAAATGGATGCGGCTTTCGAATTCATCGCTAAGATAGGAGCGCCGTATTACTGTTTTCATGACTTCGACTTGGTTGAAGAAGGATCAAGCTTCGCGGAGTCAGAATCGAATCTGAGGGCTATCGTCGAATTCGCGAAGCAGAAACAGGCAGCCTC
>JBNMOQ010000201.1:0-9401 GCA_051275055.1 Candidatus Pelagisphaera sp. | reverse complement strand
GGGACTGTAGTGCTCCGTGCCAATAACGAATACAGCATGCGGCCTATCGTCTTGGGCGAAGGAGCTCCTAGTGGACGCGGCAACCACCACTGTTGCGATCATCAAGAAATGGAATAAATTTAAAAACCTCATATGGAAAAATGGATGCGTTGTCACAAAAGAGTCATTCGGGACCAGCGTTGCTTGTAAATGGAATTCAACACGTCTGATGGATTTAGAAGTGTTGCCCACGAATCGCACGAATTTTCACGAATTCCATAACCCCCCAATAGTAATTCGTGAATATTCGTGCGATTCGTGGGCAAAGAAACATTCCTGTTTTAGTCTTCTGCTCGCGAACAACTAGACCAGACCCCAATGGGCGAGTCCCCAAATGAAAAACGAGCACAGAAGAATGCCCAGACCGAGGAACGCAAGCACGAGGCGACGTTTCTCCTTGAGCCGATAGCCCATGTACAAGGAACTCATAACGAGGAGAATTACTCCAATACTGAGAGCATCGATACTAATGCTCCAAAGGATCGTTGGTAGCCAATCGCGTTTCGATTCCTTTTCCCGCCAAATCGGACGTACTCCGGAAAACGTATGCAGGTTGCCAAGCATTTGCCCGAAATTGCCTTCGACGTGAGTGACTTTGGCGACCTTGGTTTCAAGATTGACGTTAACAAAAGTCCGCTCGTCTGGGCGCATCGCGACGAACGTGAATTGACCGGGTTTTGGCACGCCTTGAAAGAGCGCCTCTCCCGTTAGGTCCAGCTGATCCATTAGGTGGCGGGCCTTCGTTATTTGGTCTCCGGCATCCAGCATCTCGACCGGTTTATCCACTGAGTTTCGTTGTGGTTTGCCAGCAAACCAACCCGGGTGATTCAAGAAGAGTCCCGATATGCAGAATATCCAGAGGAACAAGAGGAAAAATAGACCCAAATAAATATGGATCTTTTTGTTCCATTTTTCAATTACGGCAGAATTCGTCTTCATTAGGCAATTAGCGCGTAAAGGATTGCAACAAAGGCGAGAGCGCCAGAACCGAGCGCGACGAGACCGGCTTTCCGTTCAGCTCTGAGAACAGTCCACATATAGATTCCCGATAACGTGAGAAATAGCGCGATATAGACCGTTCCGTCCGCAACCCATCCCCACGCTTTAGAGAAGATCCATGTGGGGTGCTTGTGAGGACCTGGGTTAAGGTGAAGGTACCTCAAGGTATCGATGAATCCGAATGAGCGGTTCGCGATCAGTACTTCCTTCTTCTCGATGTCGACCGTGACGAATTTTACGTTTCCGGGCTTGGAAATGTTGATCGTCGTTTTGCCGTTGCGGAATTTTCCACGTCCAAAAACTTCCCCGGTGAAATTCAATTGATCGAGTACATCAGCGACAAGCGCTTCGCCTTCCAATCCTTCTTTCAATTCAATCGGTACCGTAGTTTTGTTTTCTACGGGACTCGGCTTCATTCCGTGGTTCAACAGAATCGTACTCACAGCGAAAATCAAAAGGAACGGACTGACGATCAGCCCTAGATAGAGATGCAGCTCGCGGTTCCAGTGATAGAAGCGCTTTGGCTTTCGAGGGGATTGATCCATGGGCTAATACTAATTGTTTGGGGGAATCGAATACGCTCTATTAAAGTTTTGCGAGAGTTGGGACCTTGAATCCTCGATTGTTTTCATCCTTCATCAGTGCATTGGCTCTGCCAGCGAGTTTGCCGACATGCTTTTCAGATTTCGTGTCGAATTCTAGCCATGGGCCAACTGTGTACTGTTCGCCGTCTTTGGCCATTCCCGCTCCGTCAGCCATCAAATCATGCAATCTCCCAAAGTGCTCGTTCGCATCCTCGTTATCGCCAAATCGGCCTGCCTTCTTGTTAAAAGGAACCGATTTTCCTAGGCGGTATGAATTGTTCATCAAGTGACCGAGAACGCAGCCGTAGTGAGCATCCGCCACATCGCCGTTCGCCATCGAGGGATCGCCCGCTCGACAAGCTGCGATGAAGGCGGCCCAATTGCCGCCGGGCGTTACGTTGCCAGGTTTGACGTCAATCTTTTCGCCGGTTGAGCTTCCCTTGGAATAATACAGATCGCGGACAATCTTTCCGCCGTCTTCGAAATAATACTCGTTCTCCACTTGGCGTTCATAACCTTCGTAGTCGACGTTACGCACATTGAAAAATGCGTACTGACCATTCGGATACTGAGCGATGCCGAACATGGTGTTGGGAGTCTCGCCCTGATCCTTCCACTGGAAGCGTCCTCCGATCGCCATCGCGCGGACTGGATGAGTTTGGTCCTTGTCGATTGCCCAACGAGCAACGTCCAACTGGTGAGTGCCTTGGTTGTTCATCTCACCATTGCCCGTTCGCCAAAACCAATGCCAATTGTAGTGGGCGAGGTTTGCACTGTAGGAGTCGATGATCGCAGGTCCTTTCCAAAGATTCCAATCAAGGTTCCTGGGAGCTGTGCCGGGTGATTTAAAGCCAATACCCTGGCGCGGCTTACATGCGTATCCGTAAGAAATTTTGAGTTTTCCGAAATGTCCTGCATGAATCATTTCGGTCAAGCCGGCGATCTTTTCATCGCTGCGTCGCTGGGTTCCGTGTTGGACGACCACGCCGTACTTCTTTTGAGCCTCCATTGCGATGCGGCCTTCGGTAATATCGTGGCTCATGGGTTTCTCGACGTAGACGTGCTTCCCCGCTTGGGCTCCCCAGATGGTCATCAATGAATGCCAGTGGTTTGGAGTGGCGATTGAGATTGCATCGAGATTTTTGTCTTCGAGCGCCTTGCGAACGTCGCTCAGGCCTTTTGTAGTGAATCGGCCCTGCGTCTTTGTTTGAAGATCCTTTAGGCGAGCAGCTAAGACATCCTTGTCCGGATCGACCAAGTAGGCGATTTCTACATTGGGCTGTTCTAGCCAGCCAGCGATGTGGCTTTTGCCGCGACCGTTTAATCCGATAACGGCGATGCGGAGACGGTCATTTGCTCCGAAAACTTTTCCTGAGGATTGAGTACCGGCTAACAGGAGCGAGGCGCCAGCGATGGATGTGTTTTGCAGAAAACGGCGACGGGAAATGTAGGACATAGCTGGGGGAATGTTCAGAGGTTTGAGAAAAATGGGATAGTGCGAAGATTGTGAGCTCTTGGGCGTTTCAGTCGAGTGAATACCGTTCGATCTCGCGAGAACTGTTTGTTGTTAGTGGGTATGTCCAATATGGCCGAGAATTGGACATTTTCTGGAGTCCGTTGGAATGCAAATCCGAGTCGGTACCCCTCGAACTACCTGGGATTTAAGGTGGAGCGAGGCCGAGCATTCTTGAAATTGATATCTTCTCTCGGAAGCCGGAAAGAACTTTGTTTGGCGAGGTACGAGCCATCCTTATTTACCTCGGCTCGCCGAGGTATCCTGGCGAAGCGATGACGTATCTTGGTCATCGACCTGTCGGTCTAGGAGTCTCGCTGCGCGAGCCAATAAGGATCCCCGACAAGTTGGGGAAATAAGGTTTTCTGAACTGACTCTAAAATGCGCTCTCTCTTAACTAGATTGACGCGCACGGGCGAGGCCTCCGGACTCACTCGTACTGTTTTGTCTATTCTTAAGGCTCGACGCCGGTCGCCTTGAGCGCGATTCTAGAAGTGCCCCATGAAAATAAATTACCTCTCGATTATTGCCCTGTCACTAGCAACTTTGTTCCTCGCTGCCTGTAGTCGCGGTCCTGGCCCTTCCATCCAAGAAGACGCGGATTCGATTATTCTGACGCAAGGTTCGCAGACAATCCTGCGTTACAATAAAAGCGTCCAGAAAGCTCCGATCGGGATTGATGCGATAAATGAACGTAGCGGTTACATTCATCCGGTGTTTTCTCCAACAGGTAAGGTAGCAACGGGCGATTTTTCCGAAGATCACCCGCACCAACACGGCTTGTTTATGGCGTGGACCAATACAACCTATCGCGGTCAGTTTGTCGATTTTTGGAACCCCAAGGAAAAGGTCGGACGTGTAGAGTTCGCCGAGACTCTCGAATCCAACGAGGACAAGGACAGCGCTTCTTTTACAGTGAAACACCGGCACATAGCGATCGTCGAAGGCGTCGAGGAACAGGTGTTGACGGAAACCTGGACTGTGGCCGCTCGAAAAACGCGAGGAGAACACTTTCTTTTCGACGTCAAAAGCGCCCAGCAACTAGTCGGCGAAGACCCGCTTATTCTTAACGAATACCGCTATGGCGGCATGGCTTTGCGAGGCAGTAACGAGTGGACCAAGATTCCTGCCAACCCGGACGGGACTTGCGACTTCTTGACCAGCGAAGGCAGCGAAAGGATCGAGGGCAATCACACGAAAACGCGTTGGGTGCGGATGAGCGGCATAATCGATGGCGAGCCGGCTTCGATAACGGTCATGAACCATCCAGGTAACTTTCGTTCACCGCAGACCGCTCGAATTCATCCGAAGATGCCCTACTTTGTTTTCTCTCCGATGGTCGAAGGACCCTTTTCTATTCAGCCAGGAGAGACTTACACCTCGATCTATCGCTATCTAGTCACATCAAACGTGCCAGATCCGAAGTGGCTTAACGAGCAGTGGCAAGATTTCGCTGAATCGATAGAGTGATAAGCACGTCCAAAAATTCCAGAATTTCGATAATACAAACTATGCGCTACAAACGCCCCCTTCTTTCTCTAAAACGTTCCTGTGTAGGTCCTTTGCTCGTGACTGCCCTTTTACTCGCTGCCTTACCGATCAATTTATCGGCCGCCGAGAAGCAAAAGCCCAACATCCTCTACATTACGATAGATGACATGAATGATTGGGTCGGCTGCCTCGATGGTCACCCGCAGGTTAAGACTCCCAATATCGACCGCCTGGCCAAGCGTGGCCTCCTCTTCACGAACGCCCATTGCGTGGTGCCAGCCTGCAGCGGTTCGCGAGCCGCCAACTGGACGGGCCTGCTCCCTATTCACAATGGTGTTTATGGAAATGGCCAAAAACTCGAATCTACCATGCCCGACGCGCAGCTCCTTCCGCTCGATCTTCAGGCCCAAGGTTACTACACGATGGGAACCGGAAAGCTGCTCCACGGGAAAAGCAATCGCATGCTAGATGAAAGCGGTCCGGTCTATAACAAATGGCGGCCAATACTTGATGAAGAACTAAAAATCTCCAAAGCGGAATTGAATGCCGGTGGGCCTTACGTTAAGCACGAGATTCCACGCTTAGGAATTACGATGCCGCTCAATGAAATGCCCCGCGATAGGAAACGCGGTTCGTCGACAATCGATTCCTTCGATTGGGGAGTTATCGACCGACCGGAGTCGGAATGGACCGATACGCAAAGCGCCGATTGGGCAGTCGAGAAATTGGGTCAAACCTATGACAAGCCATTCATGCTCGGGGTTGGTTTTTACCGCCCGCATCAACCGCTTTGGGCTCCGAAAAAGTATCACGACATGTATCCGCCAGAGTCGATTATTCTGCCGGAAGTTCCCGACGGTGATCTCGATGACGTCTCGCAAACCGCTCAGGACCTCGGTCGATACGCTCTTACAAGCGGTGCTCACGATACGACCGTAGAGAACGGACAATGGCGCAACGCGGTCAGTGCTTATCTTGCCTGTATTTCATTTGTGGATGCGCAATTGGGAAAAGTGCTCGACGCCTTGGATGCATCGGAGCACGCCAACAATACGATGATTGTGCTTTGGACTGACCATGGATGGCAATTGGGCGAAAAGGAACACTGGGGCAAGTTCACTGCTTGGGAGCGATCGACTCGCGTACCTCTGATTCTCATTCCTCCGAAGAACGCTCGGCCGACTGGCTTCAAGCCCAACAGGCGTAGCCACAAACCGGTTTCCTTGCTTGACGTGTACCCTACTGTTATCGATGTCCTTGGATTGGTGAAAAGAGACGACCTCGATGGACATTCGCTTTTACCGCTTCTTTCCGATCCTAAAGCCGAGTGGAAGCATCTCTCGATGTCGACCGTCGGTCGCGGCACGCACACAGTTCGGCATTCACGCTGGCGGTACACGCGCTACTTCGATGGCTCCCAGGAGCTCTACGATCACAAGAATGATCCCAACGAGTGGACCAATCTTGTTGACGACCCCGAACACGCCAACCTCGTCCGCTGGTTATCCAAGCAGATCCCGGAGGACAAAACCTATAGTAATTTTGTTCGCTACAGCGACTTCAAGGCTGTCATACCTAGCGACGGATCACCCTTGATGCTTTACGGACCCAAGGTCGATATGTTTGCCGAAGCAAAAGACGTTTCGAAAAAGTATCCTAAGATTGCCTCGCATATAAAGGCATACCTGTCGAAAAATCCAAATGCTCCGAAACACCTAAATTTGGATACGCTTTAAATCCAAAGACTCACAGATGAAATAATAATTGTTATTTCTTGATCCGTGTTATCCGTGAAATCTGTGGTTAAAACTATTCGCATGTTCATGAAAACTGCATTCGCTACTTTATTTCTCTTCGCTGCTTCACTTTTCGCAGCCGATTCGAAACCCAACGTAATCCTCATACTAGCTGACGACCTCGGCATTGAAGCCTTGGGTTGTTATGGAGGAATTTCTTACAATACGCCGAATCTTGATCGACTCGCGGCCGAAGGTGTCCGTTTCGACGATGCCCATGCAGTGCCCTTGTGTACCCCTACCCGAGTCTCCCTGATGACTGGTAAGTACGGTTTTCGGAACTGGATTGCCTTTGGAATCCTCGATCCTGAAGTCCGCACTTTCGGGCATTGGTTTTCCGATGCTGGATACAAAACCTGCATTTCTGGGAAATGGCAGCTGCGTAGCTACAATCCCCCGGAATACATGCCCGAGTGGCGAAACCGCGGGATGCGAGCCGAAGATTCAGGTTTCGACGAGTACTTTCTCTGGCACACGGAACACACGGAAGACAAAGCATCGCGCTATGCTCAGCCGCGTATTCAAACGAATGGCACTTACGTGAAGAACACCGAGGACCAGTATGGCCCCGACCTTAATGTTGACTACATTAATGATTTCATGGAGCGAAATCAGGATGAGCCTTTCTTCGTGTATTATCCGATGGCTCTGACTCACGGCCCCTTTAACCCAACTCCCGATAGCGACAGTTGGGAGTCAGGCGATCGTCTGGAAGTTAATTCCGGAAAATATTTCGGCGATATGGTGGACTACATGGACAAGATGATTGGTCGCATCGATTCGAAGCTCACGGAATTAGGAATTCGTGATAATACTCTGTTGATTTTCTACGGCGATAACGGCACGCCGGGGGGTGTCGTTTCTAAAATGATGGATGGGCGATCCATATCTGGCGGCAAAGGGGAAAACAACCGTCGGGGAACGCATGTCCCGTTAGTCGTCAACTGGCCAGCTGCTCAATCAGGCGGGCGTGTTGTGTCGGATCTCGTCGACACAAGCGATTTCGTCCCTTCCATTCTTGAAGCTGCAGGAATCGGACTACCGCATAGCGAAGCATTCGATGGGCACTCTTTCATCCCTCAGCTAAAAGGAGACGATGGTGATCCGCGCGATTGGATCTACATCCACCACGATCCCCTGCCCGGTCACAACAAAGAAGGTCGGAGCATTGCTTGTTGGATACAGGACAAGCGCTACAAGCTTTTCGACGAAACCCGAGGCGATCGATTTTATGATTTCACCGTAGATCCGGAGGAACAGCGCCCGATCGATTTAGCAACAGCGGATGCCGATGCAAAAGCCGCTCATGCCAAATTGAAAGCCAGCCTCGCTTCGCTCGACAGGTAGTAAGACTAAACGGTTTATAATTAGACTGAATATCTAATTGTCAGGATCCGCTTCGCGGATATAGGTCGGCTAATGCCGATAAGCTTTTACTCCGAAAGGTGCGAAACCTGCTGTCGCGACAGCGATACCTATGTCGCCTTTGGCGACCCTGACCATTTCGTCTGCTGGGGCTTTGTCTCAATGAGACATTCTGAAAGGTAGGGAGGACCCACCCGGTTCTCTTAAAAACCAATATGGAGGACTGAGTCAGTCCTCCCTACTAGAATCGAGGTTAAGCCGCTTAAACCTTGTTGGCCAATTGGCCGCAGGCGGCGGCGATGTCTTGGCCGAGCGAGAAGCGTCGGGTTACTTTGTAGCCTTCGGCTTTCAAGTGGTCTTTGAACGCGTCAATGGTTTCGTTGCTCGACGGGAGAAATGATTTATTGAGCGAGTAGTCAGGGTTGTAGGGAATGAGATTTATGTGAACGTTTAATCCGCGTAGGAATTCAGCTACTTCAGAGGCGGCCTCCAAATCATCGTTCAGGTCCTTGAACATGATGTACTCGATCATGACGAATCCGTTGCGAATGGTCTCTAGCTTTTCGAGCATGGCGCGAAGCTCTCCCATCGGGTACTTCTCGTTGATCGGCATCACTTCGCTCCGTCCGGTGTCATTCGAACCGTTTAGGCTGAGAGCGAGGCTGATTTCAGGAAATCGTTCTGCGAATTTAAGGATAAGTTCAGGTATCCCTAAAGATGATACAGTAATTCGTTTTGCTGCGAAGTGAAAGGCCTGGCCGCTTGTGAGGAGTTCTATCGCTTTTTCCAGATTGTCGTAATTTCGTAATGGTTCGCCCATTCCCATGAAAACGATGTTGCGAAGAGATCGGTCTTCGCCGGCGAGAATACGACCAGCTTGTACTACTTGATCGATGATTTCCTCGTATGTAAGGTTTCTCATGAAACCGAGTTCTCCTGTAGCGCAGAAGCGACATTTTTCCGTACAGCCGACTTGAGACGAAACGCAAATGCTGGTGCGACCTGATGCGATGCGGAGGATTACTGTTTCAATTCGTTTTCCGTCTTTCGTTTCGAAAAGAAGTTTTGAGGCTCCATCGATATTCGAGTCTATGCGAGATATGAGAGTCAGGTAAGAGTTTTCAAAAGACTCGAAAAGGTCTTCCGCTTTTTGGTTTCCACATTCCAGGGATTCGGGGGGCATGAAGTTCCTGAAGAGATCTCGCCTGATGTGCCGACGATCACGTCCGCCAAACCCTTTGGAGGTTAGGTGCTTCTCGAGTGCATCTACATCGTAGAGAGAGTTTTTCATGCAGGATTAGAGTGGAAGCGAATAATCAGAAGGACGGAAAGAGGCATGTGCATAGTCCGCTGATCCCCCGGGGCAAGTCAGAATTCCATGCGATTGGGGCAGGAGTGTCGTATGGTAGGGTTGCCTGTCCCTAGGCAACCGCGTTGGTTGATGCTACTTCCAGAGAGTTATTAACCGCCCACCCGCAAGGCGGGTTCAAGATCGCAAGGTTCGCGAAGCAACAAACAATTTTTTGTTAGAGACTGCGAATTAAGTCTTAATTTTGGCGTAGGGCCGGTGCTTGCACCGTGCCGCGATATAAGAGAGCTACCGTAAAACGCGGC
>JBNMOQ010000200.1:0-9455 GCA_051275055.1 Candidatus Pelagisphaera sp. | reverse complement strand
GCTACGGCGATGGGAAGGACGCTGCCTTCCATGCCTGCAAAAAGCACGCTGGGGCTCTCTTCAATTTTGACTGAAACGAGACGGCCTTCGTAGCGTTCGCTGCGATTTTGAACGAAGTGCGGCCAGTGTTGCGTTCCAGGAATGAGTTCGCGCAGGTTGCTCAGCATTTGACATCCGTTGCAGACGCCAAGCGAGAAGGTGTCTTCGCGCTCGAAGAAGGCTTTGAATTCTCCGCGAGCTTCCTCGTTAAACAAAATGCTCTTAGCCCAGCCTTCGCCCGCGCCGAGCACGTCACCGTAACTGAATCCTCCACAAGCTGCGAGGCCTCGGAAGTCTGCCAGCGAAACACGTCCGCTTAAGACATCAGTCATGTGAACGTCGATCGCTTCAAAGTCTGCACGATAGAACGCGCCGGCCATTTCGATTTCGCCGTTCACGCCTTGCTCTCTGAGAATAGCTATCCGTGGCTTTGAAGCTGAAGAGTCAATAGTGAATGGTGAAGAGTGAAGATCGAACGTTACTTTGGGACTGATGCCGGGATTGGATAGGTCTTGGCGTATTTGATGTTCGGATGCGGCAGACTCTGGATTGTCGCGCAGAGACTGCATACGGAAGGTTACATTGGACCAAATAGCGCGTAACTCGGAAAGACCTTCTTCGAGAAGAGCCTCACCTCCTTGCATCACACGAAAGACATGGGAATCGTTTAGGGAGCCGACAATCGAACTGCAGGAATCTAGACCATGCTCCCGAAGGGTTTCGAGAACGGTGGCTTGATCGGAATCGCGTACTTGAATGAGAGCTCCGAGCTCTTCGGCGAATAGCGCTGCGAAGGGGTCTGTGTCAGCTGGCAATTCGATATCTAAACCGACGTTGCCCGCAAATCCCATTTCAACTGCAGCCGCTAGCAAACCGCCATCGGAGCGGTCATGATAGGCGAGAAGCTTCTCTTCTTTGCCGAGCTGCTGGATCGCGTTCCAAAAATTCTTTAGATCAGTGGGGTTATCAACATCGGGCGTTTCCTGCCCCATCTGAGAAAGCGTTTGAGCGAAAATGGAGCTGCCGAGGCGATTCTTGCCGCGACCGATATCGATCAGAATCAAACAGGTATCCGTATCTTGGATCAATTGAGGCGTAAGCGATAGGCGAATGTCTTCGCAACGAGCGAACGCGGAAATAATAAGCGAGACCGGAGCTGTGACGCGCTTTTCGTCATCACCGTCTTTCCACACCGTGCTCATACTCATCGAGTCTTTGCCGACGGGAATCGTCACTCCGAGCTCAGGACACAATTCCATGCCGATTGCTTTGACCGCTTCATAAAGATCCGCTGCGTCGCCGGGGACTGATGGAGCCGCCATCCAATTCGCGGAAAGGTTCACACCCGTAAGTGGGCCAATCTGAGCGGCCGCCAGATTAGTCAAAGCCTCTCCAACTGCGAGCCGAGCCGAAGCTGCTGCATTGTTTACGGCAGTCGGCGTGCGCTCGCCTAACGACATCGCTTCGCCTTTGTATCCGTCGAAAGATGACGCAGTCACAGCGCAATCCGCCACGGGAACCTGCCAGGGCCCGACCATCTGATCGCGATGAATCAAACCGGTAACGGTACGGTCGCCTATAGTTATCAAAAAGGTTTTGTCCGCCACAGTCGGGTGAGCAAGAACGCGCTGAACAGCCTCTTCCAAGGAAATGCCATCAAGCGTCAAAGGTTCCAAGGAGCGCTCAAGCGAGGTTTCCGAACGATGCATGCGAGGCGGTTTGCCTAGCAATACATCGAGAGGCATATCGATCGGCTTATTATCGAAATACGGGTCTTCAAGAACGAGCTGACGTTCATCGGTTGCTTCGCCGATGATCGCATAAGGACAACGTTCGCGTTCGCAAATCGCCACAAAGCGATCAATGCTATCGGCCGGAATCGCCATCACATAGCGTTCCTGGGATTCATTGCACCAGATCTCGAGCGGACTCATACCCGGCTCGTCGTTATTTATCTTACGGAGATCGAATACGCCGCCCTTGCCCGCATCGTTTACCAACTCCGGCATCGCGTTGGAAAGTCCACCCGCGCCGACATCGTGAATAAAGGAAATCGGGTTTTCCTGGCCGAGCGACCAGCACGCGTCGATGACCTCCTGACAGCGGCGTTCCATTTCCGGATTTTCCCTTTGCACGCTCGCGAATTCAAGATCCTCGGATGCTTCGCCACTATCGACAGAGCTCGCCGCTCCACCACCCAGGCCGATCAACATCGCCGGACCACCCAGAACGACCAACTTGTCGCCTTGGTAGACTTCACGCTTTTCAATGTGCTCCGAACGAATATTTCCCAAACCGCCAGCCAGCATAATCGGCTTGTGGTATCCACGAATTTCCCAGCCCTTGGCTGGATTAGAAGATTCAAGATTGGAAGATTGGGATTCCGCAGAATCAATTTTTCCATCTTCAATTTTCAAATCTTTCAATTTGGCGGGAACCGCCATCTCGAACGTACGGAAATATCCCAGAATATTGGGCCGTCCAAATTCGTTATTGAAAGCCGCTCCACCTAGCGGTCCTTCGGTCATAATATCCAAAGCCGTTACAATACGGTCGGGTTTTCCGAAATCCGTCTCCCAAGGCTGCTCGCCGCCGGGAAACTTTAGATTGGAAACCGTGTATCCAGATAATCCGGCTTTCGGTTTCGAACCGATTCCCGTAGCGCCTTCATCGCGAATCTCACCACCGGATCCCGTTGCCGCTCCAGGAAACGGCGAGATCGCAGTCGGGTGATTGTGCGTTTCCACTTTGCAGAGAATGTCGATTCGCTCGAGATTCGGCCCGTATTCGTTCGTGTTAGGATCAGCAAAAAAGCGATTGGCTTCGCTGCCTTCGAAAACCGACGCATTGTCCTTATAGGCAGACAAAATGCCTTCGCTGCGCATTTCGAAAGTGTTCTTGATCATCTTGAACAAGGATTTCTCTTGAGGCTCGCCATCGATATCCCACGAAGCATTGAAAATCTTATGACGGCAGTGTTCTGAATTCGCCTGGGCAAACATCATCAACTCGATGTCGTGAGGATCACGACCCAGCTTCTTGAAATTCTCGACCAAGTAATCGATCTCGTCTTCCGCCAGCGCCAAGCCCAACGACTTGTTCGCCTCGACCAGCGCGTCGCGGCCACCGGAAATCACAGCCACCGCTTCAAATGGCTTTGGCGTCTCATGCCGAAACAAAACCGCCAGTTCTTCATTCGCGCCAAAAACCGCTTGAGTCATGCGATCGTGCAACTTGGCATCGAGCTGCTTAAGCTGGGCCTCATCCATTGACGCACCTCCAAGGTCCACCCAAAACGCAACCGCTCGCTCGACACGCACGAGAGTCGAAAGACCGCAAATGTGAGCAATATCCGTCGCTTTCGATGACCAAGGCGAAAGCGTACCCGGACGCGGGGCTACGATTCGCAGCAAACCTTCCGACTCATGCTCTTCGAGTTTTGGGCCATAAGTCAGAAGCTTTTCCAAAACCGAACTCTCGTCTGCCGATAGCTCCCTACTAACGTCAGCCGCATGAACGAACTCTGCATACATACCGCGAACGGGCAGCTCGCAGGCTTGCAGCTCTGACACGAGCTTTTGAAGACGAAATTCGGAATGAGACGGCGCTCCGCGGAGGATGATCATAACGCAAGCGACGTTGAGAACTTCACCCCTACCCGGCAAGCGCCGATTCCCTCGGACCACCGAATTTGCGCACACCCTCAAAACGAAGAACGGGAGAGCTCCTCGGAAAAACGGAAAACCAATGATTTACCCTCCCTCTTTCGGCAATCTCGCCACATCCCCTAAACCAACGAAACGGTAAGCAATCTACCAATGACTCATCAAAAAATCGCAGACAATCTGCACACGGGAGCCAGCTACTTAAGTGTAAATATGCACGATCATCTTAATATAATGTAAATCAAATGAACCATGACTTAAAAGCTCTCAAACGTCTTTTCTAGAGTTAAACATCTTTTCTAGAAAAATTCCTCTCAAAGAAGTTAAGTATCTCTTCACGCTTCCAGTGCCCTCGATTTCCAAATTTTCACATTGCATGAATCACAATTCCAGAACAGAGGAACCCCTAAGCTCCACTCCAGAACCATCTACGAGCAAAGCTATCCTTGAGAAGGATCGTCTAACAGAACTTTTTGGCGATGATCTGGGTACCATAACCTCGATGCTGAATATCTACACGGAGAGCCAAGCCGAGTTGATGAAAGAATTGTTCGAAGCGCTTTCAAACAATCCTGACCCTACGCACATTCGATGCTTAGCTCACACAATCAAAGGCAGTGCCTTAAATTTCGGCGCAAATGCACTTTCAGAACAAGCCGCAAAAATGGAAGAGAGCTGTGCTGGCGACGACTTAAAAGACGCGCTAAAGATCCTTCCCAAGCTTCAAGATTTCAACCAAATGACTAGCGACGCTATCGAACACTACTTGGCTGACAATCAAGCCTAAAGAAGCTCCGCCCAAGACCAGCGAGATTTCAGATTCCTCGCATAAAGCTTCCGCACTTCATCCGACCCAGGCGATGCATAGTCTAGGTTTTGGGCCCGGTTCGATACATCACTTAGACAAGCTTTGGGCGAAAAGCCACTTCATGAAATCCTGTTCCGGGTCACAGCGGTCGCTACTAACTTGAGTGGTTCCGTTGTCAGCTCCAGTGATGAATTTACCGGAAACACCGTGTCCGTCTCCAGCCCAGGTAGTGAGCTTCATGTTCCCGCCCAATTTCTTGATCTCATCGAATAAGGTGAGCTGCGGACCAATCGGACAAACATTATCATTGTCGCCATGGAACGCCCAAATCGGGATATCCTTAATCAATGTCGCATCGATAAAGTCCTCATCCTGTTTCCGACCGGTACCCGCCGAAGGAGCCACCGCCGCAAAGTACCCAGGATCCAATTGAATAAGAACATTCGTTCCATGTCCTCCCATTGAATGCCCGAGCATATAGATCCGATCCATATCGACCGAAGGGAACTCAGCAATCAGCTCTTTGATTCTCTCCAAATGCACAGCATCCCACAAATGATCCGCCTGTGGAGCGAGCACGTAACAAGGAAAATTCGATCGTAATTCCGAATCGGCAAGCTGCTCGTTCCAAACCTTCAACTGCTTGCGGTTGTCATCCCCCGAACCGCCACCGCCATGCAATGAAACAATGACTGGGTAGCGTTTCCTAGAGTCGAAACCCAAAGGTTCCATGAGTCGATAAGGCATCACCTCATCAGCATGAGGAACATAGAAATCCACCCAGCTTTCTCGATTATTTCCCTTTGAATTCTGTGCGTGAACTTGCCCACACATTGCAACAACCAGAGCTACCAATACGAGCCTGCTGGCATGCATGGGAGTAGAGTATGTGTTTTTCATACCTTATTTCTTAACATTTCTTGATTCAGGTTTTGGATACACTCCAAATGCATTTGCCATTTCTAGCCACTGCGTTGAAAGCGACTCCAATAATTCCGGCTTACTCGAAGCCAGATCGTTCCCTTCCGCCCGATCCGCTTCCCGATCGTAGAGCTCCCATTTCGTTTCATCCGGTCCACCCGGCACTGAGACCGAACTTCCGACCAATTTCCACTTTCCCGAAACCAAGGCAGCATTGTCCTCATGCTCGAAAAACATAGGACCCTGGCGCTTGATTGATTTGCCTTTAAACGCATCCGTCAACGAAACGCCGTTTAATGCGGGGATTCGATTACCCGCGAACTTCTTTGGATATTTTGCTTGAGTGACTTCAAAAATAGTCGGGGCCAGATCAACGAGGTAAGCAGAATCCCGATACCAATCGCTACGCGGCTTGATACCTTGAGGCCAATGAGCTATAAAAGGAGTCGAGAGACCTCCTTCATGGGTATAATGCTTAAACTTCCGAAAAGGCGTATTGGACGCATTTGCCCAAACCTCCCCATAGGAAGGTCCAGCTCCGTAAGTCGCTTCCCATGTTTCAAGATCGTAAGGATCGTTCTTACCGCCCAGTTTTCCGCCTTCTTGACACGCGCCATTGTCCGATAGGAACATGATCAACGTATTCTCGTAGTCTCCATTCTCTTTAAGGTGATCAACGAGCTTTCCAATATTTTGATCCATACGATCTATCATCGCTGCATAATACGCCATCCGAAGATCCATCTCTTTCTGCTTCTCAAGACTTAATTCATCCCACGCCTTGAACGAGCGATCGCTCAATTCCAGGTCGTCATCGACCAAACCAATCTGTTTCTGCTTTTTTAGTCGAGTAACGCGCAGAGCATCCCACCCCATCATGTATTTACCAACGTACTTCTGTACTTCTTCCTGATGGGCATGAAGCGGCCAATGAGGAGAGGTGTACGCAAGGTAGAGAAAATAGGGACGATCTTTTCCTTGCTGCTCTTCGTCAATGAAACGAATCGCATTATCCGTAAACGCATCCGTCGTGTAGTAACGACGATCAGTCGTGCTCTCCGGATTAACGACTGGTTTATTTCCGAGCGTTATCCCACGCGGAGCTTCCGGATGGAAGAAATTCGTAGCGCCAGGGAGGCTTCCATAGAATTTCTCGAAACCACGTTGCAGCGGCCAACGATCTTGCGTCGCCATTCCCAAATGCCATTTCCCCGACATCAACGTAGCGTATCCATTTTTCTTCAACACCTCCGCCAGCGTAACGCAATTCCGATTCAGGTATCCACGATAAGAAGGAAACTCCGGACCATGATCCATCTTCGCTGTATCCGGCGGATTCGTCATCCAGCCTATGCCGGTCTGATGCGGATGTAAGCCGGTCATCAGCGAAGCCCGAGTCGGGCAACAACGACCGCTATTGTAGAAACGCGAAAATTTGATCCCCCCCTGTGCCAAGCGATCCAAATGAGGCGTTTCAATTTCACCCCCATAAGGACTTATGTCCGAGAATCCCATGTCATCCGCAAGGATAACGATCACATTTGGACTGCTCTCCGCGAACGCGGAAACGGCGAACAAAGAAACAATCAACGAGTTCAGGAAAAATTTCATAATCGTAATGAGAGGTAAAACTGCCCCAATCACTGAGACTGACAGGGAATAACTGAGGATATTAATGGAGCGCATTCAGCGATCTAGCAAAGACAATCCATCAACTTGCGCCTATCGAATATCAACATTGCACGAAGGGCCCACTACTTAATCTTATTTCAAAAAAAGTTGGACGCATTACACTCCTACCCAGAGAATAACCTAAACTCACCAATCTCAATCTACCCTATTCTAACATGAGAGCTCCCCCACTTCTTACGTTACTTTGCCTCGTCCTGTTCAACGGAAGTATAGCCGTCGCTCAAGAAATCGAAACCTTTCAGCTAAAGAACGACAACGGCCTCAAGGTCGAAATCACGAACTACGGCGGGATTATCACCAAAATTATCGTGCCTGACCGCAATGGAGATTTCGCCGATATCGCGCTCGGCTACAACACCGTCGCCGAATACCAAAAAGCAACGCCCTACTTCGGCGCCATCATCGGTCGCTTCGGCAACCGTATTGCAAACGGCTCCTTCAAGCTCCAAGGCAAAACCTACAATCTCGTTAAGAATAACGAGCCAAACGGAATCGCCTGCCACTTGCATGGCGGAACCAAAGGCTTCGACAAAGTCGTTTGGAACGCGAAACGAATCAACCAAAAGGGCGAGCAAGGCCTCACCCTCACCCGTCGCAGCCCAGATGGAGAAGAAGGCTATCCTGGTAACCTTGACGTCACCGTCACCTACTGGCTGACAAACTCCAACGAACTCCGCATCGAGTACGCCGCATCGACCGATAAAGCCACGCCGCTCAATCTCACAAATCACTCCTATTTTAATTTAAAAGGCGACGGAAACGGCACGATCCTCGACCACATCCTTTCGCTCAACGCCAGCCGCTACACACCCGTCGATCAAGGACTAATCCCGACTGGCGAGCTCGCTCCTGTAGACGATACGCCCTTCGACTGGAGAACGCCCCATTCCATTGGACGAGACATCGACTCTACGCATCCACAAATCAAATACGGATTAGGTCACGACCACAACTTCGCTCTCGATAAATCCGAGCCCGAAACACTCACACTAGCCGCCACCGTTTACGAACCAACATCGGGACGCGTCATGGAAGTATTAACCACCGAGCCTGGTATCCAATTCTATAGCGGTAATTTCCTCGACGGCAGTCTCACCGGGAAAAGCGGGAAACCCTACGAGTTCCGAAACGGTTTTTGCCTCGAAACCCAACATTTTCCCGACTCCCCCAATCAACCATCATTTCCAAGCTCAATATTGCATCCAGGAGAGACATACACCTCCACGACAATATACCGCTTTTCGACAAAATAAGACTAAAGGTAGCGGCCGATCTCCGAGCGGCCATCAACACTTCAACCTAATTGAAAGCGTCAAAACCACGCCGCGCTGCGACGTAGCTACGCGAGGGACTCGCGTGGATTCCTCAACAGGCCAAGCGCCCCTCCTGCATCCTACATCCCACCAACCCAGCGTGCTAAGCGACGAGCAATTTCCCGGTTGTCGTGATTCTCAATTACAACTCCTCCGGCTTCTTCTCCATTAAGAGCCGCGTTGAGAAACCATCCAGAATCCGTAGTTACCATAACCCTACCTTTACCCAATTCTGCTCCTGCCATCAATATGCCTTCAGCATTATCCTCTCCTACGAGCGGCTTTTGCGAAAGATCGTTTGTCACGATAGAGTGCGGTGACGCTGGATGCGAAGCATCTATTTTGATGGAATCTCCAATAATATACGCCCATAGAAGTCCGCCAACCACAGGAGCATCTTCCGGAATACGAATCGCTTTGGGGCCAGTGAAGTCATCCGTTATCCGAATTCCGAAGCTACCTAACAAGCGATTCATCGCAACCGTTTCTAGGTTATGATTGGCTTGGTTATGGCTCGTGATAATTCCTCCCCCATTTTTCACATAAAGCGTTAGGGTTTTAATGTCCGCAGCGCTCACGTGAGGAGGAGCAGGAAACCCGTCTACGGCCTTATCATTTGGATTGGCAATAAACACTACCTTCACATCGGACAAAGCCTCAGTAGTCAGAGCGTCAGCATGCACGCGAACCTGAAAGTCTTTCGAGAACTCTTTCATTATTTCGCTAAAATTGCCGTCTGCCGGATAGCGATTCTCTCCCTCGGCATTATAATAGTTGCTGTAAAGCAAGACCGGTTTGTCCGATGATGCCTCACCGGTTTCTTTCTGTCCACAACCGGACAGAAAAATCATGGAAAACAACGCCGCAAGGATAAGTCGATTTAAGGTAATTGAGGTAGAAAACATAGACTGTTTTCTAACTTCCCTTCATCCGAACAAGCGAGACTATTTTGACCCGAACTCGAACTTCGAACACACAGGTAGGGCAACGACCTCCCAGCGTGGCGCCGAAGATTAT
>JBNMOQ010000199.1:0-9505 GCA_051275055.1 Candidatus Pelagisphaera sp. | reverse complement strand
TTCGGTTCAAACCGTACTTCACGGCATCGATGCGGCAATCAGCGCTGGCCTTGATCTCAAGGTGAATATGGTTGTCAAGAAAGGGGCAAACGATACCGAAATTCTTCCGATGGTTCGCTACTTTCGCAAGCGTCGCGTTACGCTTCGTTTCATAGAATATATGGACGTAGGAAATACGAACCAATGGAAGCTTGACGAAGTAGTTTCCGCTAAAGAAATTTTGGATACAATTGGTAGAGAATTCGAGTTCGGTCCATTGGATCCAAATTATCGTGGCGAAGTTGCAAACCGGTTTATATTTAAGGATATTCCAGTTGAATTCGGTATTATAAATTCAATTACAAAACCATTTTGCAGCAACTGCAATCGAGCTCGGCTTTCGGCTGATGGAAAACTTTACACCTGCCTTTTCGCAACCAAAGGTCACGATCTTAAATCTCTAGTGAGAAGCAATCCTAGCGAGGAATCGCTGACTCAAACGCTTTCGGATATTTGGTCTCGGAGAACCGATCGCTATTCTGAAGAGCGAGCTGACACAGACAACGATCGGGAAAAGATCGAAATGTCTTATATCGGCGGATAAAGCGTTTAGCTTATCCCTTTCCAGCTATGCCAAAGTAGTTAAGGAGCCAAATTTCTTTCCAAACACGATAGCGTCCTTCCCAGGTAATTCGGCCCATTTCTTCCTGTAAATGATGAGGCACGAGAAATCCCGCTTCGACATTGATTCTTTCCAAAATGCCTTGTTGACGATTGATATCATCTATCGGATCGATCTCATAAGGATCTAGATCCATTTCTTCGATACGTTTTTCGTGATGCTTTAGTAATTTTTCTGCACGACGAGTCCAAGGCTTACGGCTGACATTCCAATTTTCAGGATAAAATCCGCCGTAAGGCGTATTCAAATTATCCGTAATCAATCGCTCGTTATCCGTAGTCTCCGACGTAAACGAAAGGCAATGATTTATGATACCATTAGGCTGAGGCAAAAAGAGAATTTGAGCGCGAATCGAACCATTTTCATTTTGGTAAATTGAAGAACGCAAAGTTACGCCTCCGCCTAATTCCGCAACGAGCGCTTGACGTTTCTTGAAATTCTTAGCGCGTAGCCAATCACGCAACTCAAGTAATTTTCGCTGGGCCGGCCATTCCTCTCCGGTGCTATTATTACGAAATCGAGGAAATAGCGCTAGAGTGCTTTGACTCATCGCACTAATAGCCAACCAGGTGTACAAGGTCTCTAAGAGCAACCAGCAGAGAAAAAAGATAATGGCCAATACCCAAAACGGACGGTCTGCCCAATCCATCTGATGAACGAAAAATGCGAGTCCTACTGAAACGCAAACCCAACGAGACCATCGATTCAGAATCCCAATACCAACCGAACTAGTCCGATTATTGGCGAATCCGATAAAAATGGATAATACGATTAGTAGTGAGACAATGATCTCAATATCGAACTTTAGATACTCATTCATGAATTTGGAGGTGAATGGCGAAAAGCATGTCTGCCAAATTGTCAAGTGCGGCTCAGTTTACGAGTTACAAAAAACCCGCATCCGAAAAAGACGCGGGGTTCAAAATTTGCACTCTCTCGAATTGTCGCGAGGGTCAGGTGTAACGAACGGGCATTATAACGCAGAGGAAGCTCTCTAGCGTCTTGAAAACGCCTGGACTAACCTCGTCCTTCAGTTCGAAGAATATCTCATCCTTGGTCAGCGCCTTGAGCGGATCCATCAAAAATGCTGGATTGAATGCCACTTGCAAATCGGGACCGCTGTAGTCGATCGCCAGAGATTCGTGAGATTCACCGAAATCGGGACTCGAAGCACTAAGCTCCATCAAATTATTGCTGATCTGAATTTTTACGGAATTCGATTTATCAGTCGCAACCAAAGCAGCGCGATGGATCGATTGAAGAAATAGCTCCCGTTCGACTTTAATCCGTTGATGAGTTTCCTTGGGAATTACCTGTTGATAATTTGGATAATTTCCTTCGACGACTTTGGAAACTAATTGGATATCTCCGACAAAACCATCCGTTTCATCTTTGGTGTGAATTTGGAAAGCTACGCGGCGATCGTTGAACGCAATTTTCAAGTTCTCGCCCTTGTCCAGCAAACGAGTCAATTCCGACACCGTTTTAGCCGGTAAAATCAAGCTTCCAGAAAGGCCTTCTCCGACTTCCATTTCGTGATCAATTTTCGCAAGGCGACGGCCATCAGTCGCAACCAAGCTGAGCTTACCCGTTGCTTCGGCATCCTCGGATTCGGCGAAAGTGAAATAAACGCCGTTGAGCATGTACCGAGTTTCATCGGACGATTGCGCATAGGAAACGCTTTTCAGCATTCCTGCCAAAGTAGCTTGTTCGATGGTGAATGAGCGATCGTCGCTGAATTCCGGAAGAGCGGGAAACTCGTCACGGCCGATTCCCATGATTTTGAAATTCGATCCGCCAGAAGCAATTTTAACCTGATTGTTAGCGGCGGCCTCAACCTTTACGTCGCTGTTAGGCAACTCTTTAATGATCGTTGCAAGCCTTTTCACTGGCAGCGTTATCGATCCTGGTTCTTCCACGTTCGCCTTGATTCGGGCACAAATTCCGAGGTCTAGGTTCGTCGTCGTCAACGAAAGCGTTTCCCCATCGGCTTCGATGAGCACGTTGCTGAGGATCGGCATGGATGCTTTGGATCCGACAACGTTGAGAACTTGCTGAAGACCGTTGCTGAAATGGTCGCGGTGGATTTTGAATTTCATTGGGACTAAATTAGGCGGAATTTCGAGTTACTGACAATTCCAATGAATAGAGAATTAATATCTTATAAAGATTCTTAGTATTACTATGCTCTGTTAATATGATGGATAACACAGTCAAAGCATTGAATGACAAGGAATAACTAGTGATTGAGAATGTTGATTGGTATGTGAACGGTTGGGTAATTCACATCAACATGTTAAAAACTAATTAATTTCGGAGCTTTGTTGCGAGGTTTTTCCCGGGTTATTAGCAGGCGTTTTGGGGTCGATTTGGCTAAAAATTCTCATTGTTTGGCTTTTGCTTGATTTCGAATGCGTCGCATCATGAGAACGTGGCGGATAACGCCAAAGAAAAGGTAGCCAAGAAAGATGAGAACCAAGGCGTATTGCTTGTACATGAAGATAAGAGTGGCGCACATGAGGAGGAGGACGAATGTCCGCAAACGTACTTTCGTATTCCAATCGATTTGTTTGAAACTGGGATAGCGAACCGGGCTTATCATTAGGTACGAGATGAAAATCATCAGAAAGGGAAGGGCGATGGCCCATCTTTGCAGATCATGCGTGGCGATCACGAGGACGAGTGTGGCGATCATTCCGGCAGCCGCTGGTACCGGTAACCCAATAAAATCGCTGTTGGTGCGATCGATGTTTGCCGGATAGACGAGCGGGTGGGTGATAACGTTAAACCGTGAGAGCCGAACTCCAGCGCAAAGCAGATAGATGAAGCTCAAAAACCATCCAATGTTTTTGAAAAACAAGCTCTCTTCTGGATTGAGGATCAAAAACAACACCATTAGAGCAGGTGCGACTCCGAAGGAAACCATATCCACGATAGAGTCGAATTCCTTGCCGAAGAGCGATTCTCGTCCCCCCATCCGAGCAACGCGTCCGTCGAGCGAATCGCAAAGCATGCCTCCAAGGATAAAAAGGACTGCCTGGGTGTAGAGCTCCGAGGGACTCTCGAGTTCTACGTCGAGCATCACATTGTAGCGGGCTTGGATGCATTTCATGATTGCCATGAAGCCGCAAAATAAATTGCCCGCTGTAAACAAATTAGGAAGCAGATAAATTCTGCTCGCTTGCGAACTGTCGAGGCTCGCTGTTTCTTTTTCGTCTGAGCTCAAATTAGTCGGATCGCGTCAAGGTTTCTAAATACTTCCAGAACGAGGAATGCTGCTCGATTAATTGCGCCTCCGAAATGGGAAGCTTCGTTCTAAAAATAAAATCGGTAAGCGTGTTTTTGTGAAGAATGCAAATCGTGTGCAAGTTGATGCCATTGCGTTCGAAATAGAGTCGGTACTCACCAGAATGGATTCGGTAAATCGTTTTTTTTCCGCGTGAAAATGACCCGAGAGGTTCCTTCGGCTTGTTTAGCTGCGCTTCCGTTAAAAGGCTAAGCGGAGCAATTACATCGAGCTGCACGAGCGTATCGATTTTGCGAAGTTCTGTTAAACACTGATCGCTGAAAGTTACCTGGAACATGAAGATATGAGCATTAAAACCTTAGCATTGATTAGATTTGATGCCGGAGGCAATAGTGTACTGGTGTTTCTACGAACTTCGAAACTCTACAGAGGTTTGCTTAATCGACCTTTGTAACTTCGAGCGAGTTCGATGTTCGATTCCATTGCCCCTTCGGTATTCTGGCTTCGCAGTAAAGGCGTGGGATCTCCGTTTTTAACCAAATGCTCCAGTACTTCCATTTGAAGAAGATTGATCAGCATCGCACCCGCCAAAGTAGACGTTGGGCCGCCTGATTGATCTCGATCGGGCAATTCAACGGTTACGTCTCCCATAAACCCACAATTATCCAATGTGTAGTCAGCAACTTCATACAGCTTTTGACCCGAAGCATTTGTAGTAGCAACTTTCTGAGTCATCACCATTGAAGTTAAAGCGATAACGGTCAGCCCTTTTTCCTTAGCGTATTCAGCAATTTCGATTGGCGAGCAATTCTTGCCGGAATTCGAAATCACGATGATAAACTCGCCTGCTTTTAAGGCATGATTTCGATCGTAACGCGCTGCTAAAGCTTTTCCGTAGCCCGCTAGATTTTCAATGAACCCGCCAGTCGTATCCAAAATCGCGCTGACGCAAACAAGCCCACCCGCACGTCCAACCATTTCACGTGCAATGATTTCCGAATGTCCGCTACCGAAAGTATGAATAACGCCACCGGAAGCCACGGATTTCGCTATTAGGGGAGCGAGCGTTTCAATCGTAGATTGATTTTGCAGAAAAACGCGTTCGAGCAACGCCGTTGAAGTTTTGAAATAACTTTCTTTGAGCATAGGAGAGAGATTTGTCATCAAGAACCTCGGTTTGAAGTCTTAGATTGCAATAAACCAACATTAAGCGAATCTACCGCAACGAAATTCACTTAGATCTTGGATCTAATTATTTGTTTCCAACCTAACATTAATATTACAGATCAATCGAATATGAACCAATTGGATCAATTAAAACGCGTTACGACAGTAGTTGCCGATACAGGCGATTTTCAAACGATCAAGGAATACGCACCGCAAGATGCGACGACCAATCCAACCTTGATTCTAAAAGCGGTACAAAAAGAAGAATATGCCGCGCTCGCTGATAAAGCAGTCGAAACTTATAAAGATAGCGATCTGTCTGGCCAGGCCTTGACGGATGCGATTGCCAATGAACTTTTGGTTCTTTTCGGTATTGAGATTTTGAATATAGTTCCTGGTCGCGTGTCGACCGAAGTAGATGCTAGATTGTCTTACGATACGGAAAGCACAGTTGATAGAGCGCGTGAAATTATCCGACTTTACGAATCCAAAGGAATTAGCCGCGATCGTATCCTGATTAAGATAGCTTCAACCTGGGAAGGCATTAACGCCGCCGCGATACTTGAAAAAGAAGGTATCCATTGCAATCTAACGCTATTGTTTTCGTTGGTTCAAGCGGTGCATTGCGCGGAATCGGGTATCACGTTGATCTCGCCATTTGTTGGACGGATTATGGATTGGTTTAAGGCGAAGTCTGGACAAGAATATGCTCCGGCTGACGATCCAGGCGTGCAATCAGTTCAGGCTATCTACAACTATTATAAGAAGTTTGGATATAAAACAGAAGTGATGGGAGCCAGTTTTAGAAACAAGGGTGAAATCACAGAACTTGCTGGGTGCGATTTGCTTACAATCTCACCTGGCCTGCTCGCCGAGTTGCAATCGAGTTCCGATTCGATCGACCGAAAGATCAGTCCGGAAACAGCTCAGAAAATGGATATCGACCGTATTGAAATTACGGAAAAATCATTCCGTTGGTTGTTCAGCGAAGATGCTATGGCTACTGAAAAAACAGCCGAAGGTATTCGGAATTTCGCTGTAGATATCCGTAAGCTTGAAGCGATGATTCAGGAAAAATTGGCGTAGTTGAAAGAAGTAGCTCAGGCATCTTGCCTGTGGTGGAACAGGCTGGAAGCCTGTTCTACTTTCTCAGGCTAAAGCACTGAGCTACATCCGAAAATCAACTAAATCAGTTTGTTTTTACGTATCCAGTTTATGGCTTCTTCGCTTGATTCGAAGAATCCATCTAATTGAGCATCATAGGCTTGCGAGAGAATTTCTTTAAAAGTCTTCCCGGGTTTTAGGCCAATTTCAATTAAGTGTCGACCAAGTAACATTGGTTTCGGAGCAGAGTCGTTAACTGCGAGTTCTGCTATTCGATTTGAATAGTCCGCCAATCGTTTTTCTTGTTCCGGAGAAACGAGAGGTGGTCGCCCCAAATGGTCCGAGCGCATTACGTAATGCAATTCATTTGTGGTTGCCGGATGAATACGTCTGGAAAGGCGCCGTAAACTGGTGTCGCTTAGGGGTCCGTCTTTGAATGAATTGAGGAAGTGATGGTTCTCGACGAGTTTTCGTACCTTCCCGGCTATAGCTATCGGAGCGCCTATTCGCTTGAGCAGTCGTTCGGAGAGCCAACCGCTGTCTTGGTCGTGACCAGGACTAATCCAACGAAGCTGACCGCCTTTTTCGGCAAAACGCGTTTGGCGGGCTTTTCCTAAGTCGTGACAAAGCGTTCCGAAAATTAGAGTTGTTCGAAGCGATTCGTCGAGATCTTTCCAGTTGGTCTCTTCAACCAATGCGTCAAGACAGTGTAATGTATGAGTAAATACATCGCCTTCAGGATGCCACTCGGGATCCTGAGGCAAGCGGAGCAAAGCATTGATTTCAGGAAAGAATGCGATCCAGCCACTGTCTCTTAGGGCGATCATTCCTTTCGAAGGTTTTCGGGATTTTTCGGCCCACTTTCGCCACTCTCCCCAGATGCGTTCAAGGGCGAGTGTTGAATACTCGGACTTCATTTGTTTGCAGAGTTCTGCGGTATCGGGGTGAAGCTTGAACCCGAATCGCCCGGCAAATTGAACTGCTCGTAATGCTCGTAGCGGATCCTCTGAAAAAGCGTTGCTTACGTGCCGCAATATTCCGTTTTCAAGATCGGCTTGGCCGCCGTAGTAATCGATAATGACTTCTTTATCAGGATCGTAGAGAAGGGCATTGATTGTGAAATCGCGCCGCTGCAATGCGGTTTTCTCGTCGAGATATATATCTGGATGGATCTCGAAACCTCTGTGACCCGTCCCGGATTTCGATTCCGTGCGTGGCACGCTAAAATCGTATTCCGAACCGTGCCGCCATAGTTTTACAACGGCGAATGCTTTACCGACTCGATCGGTACGGCCAATTTTCTGAAGGGTATTCGCGATCGCATCTAACTCGAGTCCGTAGACTTCCACGTCGAAGTCGTTTGGTTTTTGTCCCAGCAGAGCATCTCGAACACAGCCGCCTACAAGTCGGCAAATCGCGCCTCTCACTTTAAGAAGAGCAATTGCTTCCTTCAAATCTCGTGAGATTTGAAGAGAAAACGGCGTTTGGCGTGGTGAAACGGTCATTGAATAAAGTTACTCGGAAGCAGAGCTGAACGCTAAAGCGACCCAGCCTATTATTAACCCCAGTCCGCCAAGCGGCGTGATAGGCCCAAGAATTGAAGGTCCGCCGAGAGCTAGGCCGTAGAGTGATCCAGAGAAGAGAAACATCCCTGCCAGCCATGACCAGGCGGCGATGGTTGATTGTCGCGATTGAATTCCGCCAGATCGGAACGCGAGGGAAAAGAGTGCTACCGAATGGACCAAGTGATAGAGAACTGCCGTTTTCCAGGCTTCAAGCATGCCGTCAGCAACCAATCGGTCGTTGAGGGCATGAGCTCCGAATGCTCCTAAAGCAATGGCGATGGCGGCGGATATGGCGGCGATTCTAAGGAAATTCATATTAATCAAGTTGCTTAGAAGAAAACTGGGAACAATACCGTTCTCTTGGAGAACATAAATCATCCCGTTACTGGAGCCGAATCAAGTCAAGACGTAGGAACAAGCGTTTAGCTTTACTCTATGGATTCTCATGAGGGAATGCCATTCTGGCCTCGACTCAAAGCGGTGAATTTTGCATCGATCAATTGAGCTCTAAACTATCGCTCGCAAACTACTAATCGAACTCGAACCCCATATGAAGATCCGTTTCGCCATTCTTGCCACTTTAGCTTTCGCCTTAGCTACGTCGGCTTTCGGCCAAAATTATAGCCTTAACCTAGATCTGACTTTCGATACGAAGTACGTCTTTCGCGGTCAGCAACTAGCGGATAACGTTTTTCATCCGTCGATCGAGTTCGCTCAGCAAGATTTCTATTTGGGATTATGGGCATCGCAACCGCTCGAAAATCGTGGTTGGCCTGAGCGTTGGCAGGACGAGGTCGATTTTTACGGAGGCTACGGATGGGCCATTAACGAAAAAACCAGTATCGATATCGGCGGGGCCTACTATTATTACCCGACAGGCGATAGCACGATTGAGCCGTATATTGGGATAACTCGGGAGATATCGGGGATTGAGAGTTCGCTCTACCTGTACCGGGATCTAGATTTGGACACGACGACTGCTGAGGGATCCGCCAACTATCGTTTGCCGCTTGGAGGAAATGCTTCAGTAGACCTGGGAGTGAATCTGGGAGCTGTGGACGCGGAAAGCCGAGGAAGCTATCTATACTATGGAGCGGACGTCGTGGTGCCGTTCGAGTTGAACGATAATGCAGTCTTTTCCATAGGCGTTCATTACTCGGATAATGACATCGGCTTCCTCATTCCCGACAGTCATTTCCACGGGTCTACATCCATAACAATTGGCTTCTAGCCCGCGATCGGTTCACCCGATTCGTTCTAAGCGTTAGATTCTCGACAAAAAAGTCTCTCAAAATCATTGACAAGCCTTCGAGAGGGGGTAGGAGTTTTCCTCTTTTTCTCGAAATCCGATGAAAACATTTTTAGCCAAAAAGGAAACCGTCAAACGCGATTGGGTCATTATCGACGCCAAGGATCAAATTCTGGGCCGATTGGCCGTGAAGATTGCGAACCAATTGCGCGGACGGAATAAGCCAACTTACACGCCTCACGTCGATACCGGCGATTTCGTTGTTGTTATCAACGCCGACAAGATCGTTTTGACAGGTAAAAAGGTAGAGCAGAAGAAATACATGTTCTATAGCGGCTATGTTGGCGGCGAGAAGTACTTGAGTGTTTCTCAAATGCAAGAACGCCGTCCGGACTTCGTCGTGAAGCACGCGGTTAAAGGCATGCTTCCAAAGAATCGTCTTGCTGCTAAGATGCTCACGAAGCTCAAAATTTTCGCGGGCGAGGAACATCCTCACGAAGCGCAACAACCAA
>JBNMOQ010000198.1:0-9554 GCA_051275055.1 Candidatus Pelagisphaera sp. | reverse complement strand
CGAATACGAGTTGTACTAAGAAATAATTAAAAGGGGCGCGAAATCGGTCAAACGGAAAGGGTCCAAAAAATTCTAACGTTAGAATTTTTTAGACCCTTTCTTCTGTACCCTGGTAGTAAGTATTCTGTGAGTCAGGCCTGGAATCATTGTATTCGCATTGCGGCGGAGCGGGGATGCTCTCGCCCTATCTTTTACGGGCTGCTGGATACAGAGATTGGTAATTGCGTGGTCCAAACCATTCGACTAGCGTTCTTTAAACTGGCCTCGGTGTTTCGAGACCTAATCTTTATCCCAATAAATATGAATAGCTCGAAATGCACCCGCCGGGACGTTCTTCGTCTAGGCGCTAACCTTACGGTCGCAACGGCCGTGGCGTCGTCCCTGTCCTCGAGAGGTTTGATTGCCCAGTCTCGGATTGCCGCGTCGCGAGACTTTGACATTATGGATTTTAAATCTAAGGGAATTGAAGATGAGTGAAGTCTCGAGCAAGTTAGTCGATGCTCAGGGGCTATTAGACGCTCTGTTTCACAAGGATTGCCAGCCCAGTTTGCGTTGGGTTAGAGAAATGCAGGCGAAAGGGATATTTCCGTATTACAAGATTGGGGGCAAAGTTTATTTTGATGTTTCAGAGGTCATGTCGGCCTTGAGGGAAAATTGTTTGATTCAAAAGAGGTACGGATCTATTTACGTTAATAGAAGTAGACTGATCGCTAGTTAATTGTGTTTTCTGTCATCGAAGTATACTGTTGGGATTTCATGCAAATCATTTTGAGGGGTGATGGTCTCTCGAGGTGATTGCTTCGTGAAGGCGATGACGTGAATTTTCGAGGTAATTCGGGTGGTGGAGGTAGCGGGAGCCCAACCATCAATCCGAGGTTTACGTATTCTGGGGTCTGATTTCCCAAAATTTTGTGGATTCCGAAATGGATTTTACATTCAAGTAATGTCTTCTAACGATGCTTTCAGAGTTTCCAGCTTCGAGTGCGGCATTCCCAACGGAGCGGAATTTCCCAACGTGCATCGAAATGTAAGTGTGTCTTAATACGTCGTGGCTGAGCTCGTGGCGCTTTCTAATTTCGCGAAGGCTTTTTTGGATATCCCGTATTGGAATTATCGGGTATCTATTCAATGGATAGGCTTTCAGCCATTTTTTGAGATTCGGTTGTATTCGAATCGTCCGTTTTTCGTCGTTTTTTGAAACCTCGGGTTCGATATGAATAGTATTGGTATCCAAATTAATGTGGTTCGGAAGTATTTTGCTGATTTCGCCATATCGCCAGTCGGGACGAACGCCTGCGAATAGGGCGAGGGCAAAGAATGGAACTAGACATCCTTTGGATCCAGCTGTGTTGCCGTTCTGGAAATTATGTCCCTCATATTGTTCAATAAAACGTAGCAGCTCTTCAGACTTGCTTGCTGAGAGAGTCGCTGCGGTCCCTCGCGTTTTTTTAATCTTGAAGCGTTTTACCCTAGCGACTGGATTTTTGGAAACGAATCTTTGTTCAATACAGAATTCGAAGAAGGTATTGAGGTAGGCTCTGTCGTTGTTCCAAGTTTTCGGAGATACGTTTCCTTGAGCTAATAGCTCTTCGATATCCTGAGTTTGGATGTCTGCTAATAATCTCCCTGCGTAGGCGCCATCGAATCGTCGAATTCGTGAGCGTAGAGATTTGAATTGCGATGCGCTTATGGAATTGTTGCAGAGTTCGTTTTCCTTCAGGATGAGATATTGTTTCGTCGCTTCTTCCAATGCGATATCGACTTCGGGAGCTCGAAAATGCTGGATGTAGTACTGAGCGGAATCGGTAAGCGTTCGCTCGATGCCTGCGTTCTTGAGAAGTTTGATGGCGGCCCAGGCGTCATCGTTCTGTTCCGGCGTCATTTTCGCCCATATGAATCTGCCGTCCGAAGGACCGTTGAGGCGTTTGACCTCAAGCCTTTCGCGTTCCGCGACTGCGTATTTTCTTTCCTTGAAGTTCCTGCGGATCTGCTTTCCGTTCAAAGAGCCTGAGACTCGGAACGCACTTTCTCCGCTGGGGTTTTCGAATCGGGTGATCTTAAATCTGGACTTTCTCGCCATTTTTCAAATTTGCTAATTCAAACTAGCAAATAATGACGAGAAGTCCAGTATTAGTGGTGCCCAGGGGGGGGCTCGAACCCCCACACCTCGCGGCACATGATTCTGAGTCATGCGTGTCTACCAATTCCACCACCTGGGCATTTAATTGATGAAGGGTGGGGAAAGAAGCGGATTTTACGGGGTCGATCAAGGAAAATTGTGCGGGTAGAGGAAATTGCGAATTGTTTCGCTGCATTAGTGTATTGGGATCGTTCTAAGGCTGGTACAATAAACTTAATCACGTGATTAAGTTTGTTGTACAGGGTGCGTCTAGGATGATTTGAGGGATGGAATGTGTTTGAGAGGGTGGCGGTTGGTCGTTTTTACTCTTGGCTGAGGCTGGAAAGTTCTCACAGTGGGGCTGACTCTATGCTTCTCGACGTTAACGATCTCAAAGTTTCTTTTCATTCGCGCGATGGCGTGAATGAGGCGGTTAAGGGCATTTCGTTCCATTTGGACGAGGGCAAAACGTTGGCGATAGTGGGCGAGAGTGGTAGCGGCAAGAGCGTGACTTCGATGGCTTTGACCAAGTTGCTTCCTCCTGAGCCGCTTTGTCGGGTGTCGGGAAAGGCGACGCTCGATGGGAAAAGCCTTTTCGATTTGTCAGCGAAGGAGATGCGGGCGGTTCGAGGCAAGGAGATCGCTTACATTTTTCAGGAGCCAGGGACGTCCTTGAATCCTTACTACACGGTGGGAAATCAGATCGCGGAGGCGATTAAGTATCACCGTACCGACGTGCCGGATGTCTGGGCGGAAGTGGTTTCTTTGCTAGATCAGGTGGGGATTCGCGAGCCGGAGAAGCGAGCGAAGGATTATCCGCATCAAATGAGCGGCGGAATGAAGCAGCGCGTGATGATCGCGATCGCTTTGGCTTGTCGGCCGCGGATATTGGTGGCGGACGAACCAACGACGGCTTTGGACGTGACTATCGAGGCTCAGATTATCGATTTGCTCAAAGAGCTGCGGGCGAAGCTGAATATGTCGATCATTCTGATCACTCACAATTTCGGCATCGTGGACGAGTTTGCGGACGATATCGCGGTGATGTTTCGCGGCGAGATCGTGGAGTCAGGACCGGCTGAGTCGATTTTGGCCAATCCCCAGCATCCGTACACGAAGGCTTTGATCAAATGTATCCCGAAAATGGGGGCGAACCTGAAGCGCTTGCCCGTCGTGGACTATGCGAGTTTGGAAGGATGATGGGAGAGAGGGATGAAGGTTGAAATATGAGGGATGAATTTTAGATGGTGAATGCTGAAATAGATTTGAAGGAGGTGCCTTTGTTGGAGGTGAACGATTTGAAGGTCACTTATGAGGCTCAGCGTGGGTCGTTTTTCAAACATGTGGAGTATGTGCATGCGGTGAAGGGGGTGTCATTTAAGGTTGCTCGCGGTACTACGATGGGATTGGTCGGCGAGAGCGGCAGCGGCAAGAGTACGATTGGTAAGTCGATTTTGAGATTGGCGCCAATGGCAGCCGGATCGATTAGCTATGACGGAAAGGAAGTTTCGTCGCTGAGCGATAGGGACTTCATGCCTTATCGAAAGAAAATCCAAACGATCTTTCAGGATCCCTACGCGTCGATGAATCCGCGTCTGACGGTTGCGTCGATTGTGGCAGAGCCGTTGATGGTTCACGCGAAGGAAATGTCGAAGGCGCAGCGATTGGAACGGGTGGCGGATTTATTGGAAAAGGTGAGCTTGCCAGCGGATGCGATGAATCGATATCCGCATCAGTTCAGCGGGGGACAGAGGCAACGTATCTGCATTGCCCGAGCATTGAGCTCGAGTCCTGAGTTTATCATTTGCGACGAATGCGTGAGCGCTCTCGACGTTAGCGTTCAGGCCCAAATCGTTAATCTTCTGCAGGATATTCAAGACGAGCTGGGGATCACCTATCTCTTCATCGCTCACGATCTAGCAGTGGTGGAGCATATTTGCCAGGAGGCTTTGGTTATGGAGTTAGGCGAAATCGTGGAGCAAGGGCCGACTGATGCGCTTTACCAGTCGCCGCAGCACCCTTATACGCAGCGCTTGCTGAACGCAGTACCCAAAATGCCGACGATTGTTGGCGCGGCATAGGGAAATCGAGTTCAGGCGGAATTTGTCGCCTGTTTTTTGTGATCAAAATTGATCGTGCTGTTTGTTTTTAAGCAGTTGTGAGCGTTTAATGCGTCAACAGTTGCCTGGGGTAAGCAGTCCGACCTTGAGACAAAACGAAATGTCCCCGATTTTGCATGCCGCTTCGGTTCTGGCTTGAATGGCGGGCGCCATTCAAGCGTTATGGAGCTTCCCCTGCCAAATTTCATTTTCAAGATTAGCTATGGACAACGATTGGACTAACTTAAAGACACGCATTGGATTCGACTTAGAGACAGGCGAGAATTCCTACGACGAGGAAGCCTTGGTCGAGTATTTGAACATCAAACTCCGCTCGAAGGGATATCCGATTTTCGGCGACGAGAATGATTATCCATTTCTTCAGATGAGCAGTTCGCTTTTGCAGAGCGTTGCGGAAAAGAACCGGCTCTTGCGTGAGCATCTTTGCCCAGTGGATCAGCGGATACAGGATTACGTGACCCGTCTTTTCAAAGGGCTGGATGTGGAGGATCGGAAATGGGTGCCGACGAATTCGCTCATTTTGGAACGTCATGGATTGGCTCGAGCTTTGTCGCTCGCTCCGGATGCCGATAAATTCGAATCGAGTATCGTAAGCAGCTACCGTGTTAAGCAGGGCGTCTTGAACAACCCGGCTAGCGATCGCAGAACGACTAAAGGCGTATTCCATGTGGCTGAAGGAGGTTTGCCGATTCCAGCGGATAAGAAGTCAGTTCCGCTTCCAGTATTCGCTAAGTTACTCGAAAAGGCTCTGAATCCTCCGGAGGATCTCCTGCAATTGCCATTCACGTCGACGCAGGAAGAAAAGGCGGCCTTGTTTGTATCGCTAATGCTGCGACCGATCGTACAGCCAGGAGTGCAAGGCCTCACTGAAGAGAAGCGCATGGAAGTTCGCTTTTTCGCCCCTGGAAACCTGACAAGCAATTTGGATTTTGTTGAGAGTATCTTCGGCAATGCCGGCGATCCTTACTTATCCGAAAACGATAGCGGATTGGATGTTAAGCGCTGGTCTGGTCATACTGGCTGCGTGATCCTTGCTCCCCATTTGGTGACGTTTACGAAAAAGGAACTGGGTCTGCCAAATGTCGGCGATGCGACGGAGCGTCAGAAGCAAGACGGCATGTGCTGGGAATCGGAGGACGAGCTCTATAATGATGGCGGCGCGTTTAAAGTCACTTCGCGCGACAGCAGTGGTGTCGTGGTCACTCTTATTGCGGATAACTATTACGGTTACTGCAAGAAGGAGGTGAAAACTCAGATTTCTTATTCCGCGAACCTTTTGGGTAACGTAGAGGAAGAGCACGCGGGCGGCGCTATTTCGTTCGCTAGCTACGATCTCGGCGAGGAATTTCATTTGAGCGAGTATATCCAAGAAGTGGATCATACTTTCGAGGAGACTATTGCGGCTCTAGAAGGAGAGATCGACGTTCAGGAGGATGGATATGCGATCGATAAGAAGTATGCGAATGTTCATTATCTTCCGAGTCGTTCACATATTCAGCTGCATGATCAGACCATCCAATGGGAGAAGGATGGAACACAGCGAACGCTGCAGCTTCAACCGGATGTCACTTACATTCTTCCCTCGGGGTATAAGGTCGAGATGGTTAGACCTATGGTCGGTCGCCGTTGGCGTTTGATTGGTACGGGAGCGGTAGGAACCTACTGCCATAAACCGTGTACCGTTTCGGGCGGAGGAAAATCTGAGATTTCAAAGCCGCTAGCCGATGCGATCGTCGCGGGGCCAGTGTTTACTGCGGATATAAAAAAGGACTTCGATCTCGTAGAGGAAGTCGTTGGCAAAGAGTTTGGCTCGCGCTTTAGAGATAAGTCTTTGAACCGCAACGATGGGCGTCCGATCCTCGGGGATACGCGTTCGCTCGGGTCGGTCATCAAACTGCTCTCGGTGTCGCCTTCCTACAGTGACGAGTACAACGATTGGTTGAAGTCGATTCCTGGATACGTAATCGATATTGTTCTTGTCGTGAAGCGATTCTTCAAGCTCGATTGGGGCGAAGGTTGGCGTGATCGTTTCAGCGTGGACGTGGTCAATGGAAAGCCCGGTAACGAGTTGAAGTACCGCGATCAGAAATTGATCAGTCAGTACCTGCGAGTCGGGTTCGCCGAAGACGGCTCATGGCGCGTTTTCAGTTTGCGAAAGGACTTCTCTCCTGCGGCGAAGATTCAAACTGAAGATGATATTTCTGCTTCAGTGGTTGTGCCTGCTTCGCTTGTTAAAGGCCTCAATGTAGGAATGGACACCGAGCGATCGCTCAAGTTTATCCTCAATTGCGAGTACCGGCTTTTCCAGCGTCCGGATGACGCTATTCATCGTGGTTATGACAAGACGACTGAGAAAGATTTTTCACGCAATAGTTTGTTCTTCTCAAACTTCGAGCCACTGACTCGCGAGTACACGCAGAGCATGGAAAAAGATGCGATTCGGTTCGGCAATTTTACCGAACCGATGCAGGAGGCGATTCGCGATTTCAATCGCGCAGAGAATCCTGATTACGCAGTTTCGTCATCCGAGCCTCGGATCGTGGATGGGTCGCCGTCCAAGAATCCTCGATACCTTCAGAATAGATTGGATATGGAGGATGGGAGGAGCACTTATATCGCGAAAGTGGGAGCTCGGCTGTATCGCCGCCTACCGCAAGGGAGGACTCCGCCGTTTCCTGTAAACGCAGTTCTGCCGGGGCGGCGTAACAATCCACCGTCAGAAGGCGTTCGCGCTTTGGCGGTCTACAATCCGATCCATTATCAGGAGTTGCCTGAATTGCTGATGGATTTCACTGCTAGTTTGACGGGTAAATCGCCCTCGACGACAGGAGCTGGTTCGGAAGGCGCGTTAACGAAGGGGCCATTTAATATGCTGCTCCCGATTGTGGATTTGAACAATGCGCTCGTTTCCTATTTAGCGACCGGTTATCAGTGTTTTACATCGTCGGCAGGTTGCGTAGGTCCGAAGTTTCGCTGCGATCACGATATTAGCCTGTTGATTCCAGAATTGTGGAGTCGGATGCGCCCGGAGGAACGCAAGGCTGAGTACATGCTTGAAAAAGGGTACTTAGAAGCGTGCGAAGATTTCGAATACGAGGGTGAGGTGATTCAGGCCTCGCGTTTGGGATACCGAATCACAAGCGAGTTTATTCAGGAATTCGGCGGTAGGATTTTTAGCAATCCACGCTCTGTATTTCCGGAGGAAATCTTGCGTCCTGAGTTGCAAGACTTGGATACATTCGTCGATGGAATTCGCAATATTGTCGATACGCAGCGTCGTGTTGCATTGAACTACTTCAAAGACGGATCAATCGATGCGGCTTGTCCTCCGCTTAAGGCTCTTTTGAATGTGATGGCCTATGGCGAATACGAAGGCATGACATATACGGATCCTGCATTTAGAGCGATGTTCTCTCTGGATACATTCGAGTCGAGCGATTGGTATAAGGACCGTTTAGATGCGAAGCAGAAAATAGATATTCAGCTTTGGGAGCGCCACCAACAGTATTTGGAGGAATTCCTTAAGAAGGCGATCAATGAAGGGATGGAGGAGCGAATCGATGAAACGGGACTTCGTCGTCGTATTGCTCGTCGTCTCAAGACATTTCGTTCGCCCGAATATCGCGAGAACCTGCAAGGCTGCTTAGGAGTTGATCCAAGCTTGTTTAGATAGACGATTTGTAGAATCGATTTCTAGGGATCGATTCTTGCTCTCGGAAGGCGAAGACTCATTGTCGCAACTATGAATCAAATTCTTGGCATGCGCGTGAGTGACTGGCGATCCGGAGCTTTGCTTTCCGTTTTCGGATTGTTTGCTCTAGCGCTTTTTGTGGGTTGTTCTGGAGGAGGCGATTCGGAGCGCTCGGAGGTGTTCGTGTTTGCCCGGGGTAGCGATGCTCAGAAACTGGATCCGGCGGATGTGGACGATGGCGAATCGGTCAATACCTTGACTCAGATTTGCGAAGGTTTGGTTCGGTTTAAGAGCGGCACTTTGGAAATCGAAGAGAGCTTGGCGGAGTCGTATTCAGTTTCCGCGGATGGATTAACCTATAGCTTTACGCTTCGCCCGAATGTGCGGTTTCATGATGGCACGCCGTTGAATGCGGAGACCGCTCTTTTTTCGTTTCAGCGTCAGATGGATCCCGAGCATCCAGGTCACTTGAAGGAAGCTTCGTTTTCCTATTGGAAATATTTGTATCAGGATATTGAGGAAGTGAATGCTGTCGGCGAGATGGAGTTGGAATTCAAACTCTCCAAACCGAATGCCTCATTACTTCATTCGTTGGCGGTTTTTCCTGCGTCATTGATAAGCCCAGCATCTTTGGAAACGCATGGATCGGAGTTTCAGCGTCATCCTGTGGGAACGGGTCCTTACACGTTTTTGGATTGGCGCCCTAATCAAGTGATTATGCTGGAGCGCAACGATGATTATTGGGGTGAAGCGCCGGAGTTTAAGCGAATTGCGATGACGGTTGTGCCCGATAGTACGGTACGCTTGTTGAAACTGAAGACTGGCGAAATTCATGCAATGGATGGGTTGCAACCTGCGGAGCTGGCCGCTCTGGCGGATGACCCGAAGATTCAAGTGTATCAAGAAGCTGGGCTCAATGTAGGCTATTTAGCGTTCAATATGGACAACGAACGCATGGCGAACCGCGAGTTGAGGGAAGCTATTGCCCTGGCCATCGATCGCGAGACATTGGCCAAGGTTGCGCTCAAGGGGGCTGGAAGATCGGCGAACTATCCGATGCCGAAAGGTTTTCTGGGGTATCCTGATCGTGAAAACGGTATACCGCTGAATGTCGAAAAAGCGCGGGCGATCGTGGCAGCTCATCCTGAATGGTTCACTGAACCTCTCGAGATCCAGGTTATGAATGCTCCACGCCAGTACTTTCCAGATCCGGTAACGATCGCCACATTTATAAAGGGACAACTCGAAGCGGTTGGAATTCCAACCAAAGTAGTTTCGAGTGATTTTAAAGCTCATTTGAATAATCTCAGAAATGGTGATTTCGAAGCGGGGTTGATCGGCTGGATGGGTGACAATGGGGATGCCGACAATTTCTTGAGTGTCTTTTTCGCCAGTTGGGCTGCTGAGAAAGGGACGGCGACGAATTATAGTTTCTATCGGAACGATGAGATGGATCGCCTGTTGCTTGCCGGTAGGTTGGAAACGAATATTGAGAAACGCGATGCGATTTACGGAGACGTATTGAAGTTGTGGAGAAAGGATTTACCGATTCTCCCTTTGGTTCACGGAGACAATATTATTGTTATGCAATCCGGATACGAAGGTTTCGAGCTTCAGAAAATTG
>JBNMOQ010000197.1:0-9558 GCA_051275055.1 Candidatus Pelagisphaera sp. | reverse complement strand
AGGCGCTAGCGACTACGAAGAACCCTATGCGACAACCGTTTCGAAAACGGATGCTCAAATAACCATTAACCTCATGCACGTTCGCTATCCCAGCCGCCATAAATTCGATCCTAGCTGGCTGCTCCCATCCGCCTTTTTCCGTACGCTGGCGCTTCTGGCTTTTTCAAAAGATCTGTTCTATCCATAAAAAACGATCCCTCGTTCCTCCTATTAGATGGCGAACCATTCGGCGCAAAGCCGCATCCCCATCTAGGGAAAAAGTAGCTGCTCAGCAAAGCGAAGCCTGAATTTGCAGAGAAATATCTCCTCTATTCCGATTAACACTTCTATGTCGGCCGCGAATAGCTAGCCTAGCCTTCGATGAAACTCCGTATCGAATATTTCGCGCTCTTGAAAGACCAACGCGGCTGCTCTAGCGAAACGCTCGAAACCGACGCCGCAACGCCCCGAGACCTATACACCCAACTCGCAAAGCAATACGCGTTCTCCCTCCCTCCCGAATCCCTCAAAGTAGCCATCAACGAAGAATTCGCCGACTGGAATTACTCGCTGGACGACGGAGACACTGTCGTTTTCATTCCCCCAGTCGCCGGCGGCTAACCACTATGTCCTTTTCGATTTCCGAAACTCCAGTCGACCCGCAATCTCTGCGAGCAGACCTACTCCACGACGCCTCCGGCGCCTACGCCTCTTTCGAAGGCTGGGTCCGCAACCACAATGAAGGTCAAGCCGTCGAAGCCCTCGAATACTCAGCATACAAACCCCTCGCGGAAAAAGAGGGTCAACGCATCATCTCCGAAGCGATAGAACGATTCGGCATCGAATCCGCCGCCTGCGTCCACCGAATCGGACCACTCGCTATTGGCGATATCGCCGTTTGGGTGGGAGTCAGCTCTCCGCACCGCGGCGCCGCCTTCGACGCTTGCCGCTACATTATCGACGAAACCAAAGACCGCGTCCCCATCTGGAAACGCGAACACTACCAAAGCGGTAAGACCGAATGGGTCAACTGCCACACGGAAGCCAATTCTTAGGCGCTTTCCTGCCAAAACGCTGGGATTCTTTAGTGAATCGCACAAAGCCTCGCATTTTCTCTATAGTCGTCGATTAAAGCTGCTCCCCGCTTAAGTCGCCACCTCCAAAGACCGTTAACCCACTTGAATAACTCGCATTAACGACGATGCTATACGTGGAACGGCTATTTAAATCTCTTCAGCCCCTGTACGATCAACCCTGGTTTCCTTATGCTCTGGGTTGCATCGGACTGCTTTTCGCGTACTCGGTTTTCAAGACGCTCAACTCACTACCCAAATTGGTCATGTACCCGATCATTGGAGCAACGTGCGTCATCGTCTGTATAAATTGGGTCTACAATCGTAACGAACCAGAGCTCATCACTCCCATCGTCGACGTTATCGCTCCATTCCTTCCAACTAAGACGTAGGCGAATCTCTGAAATTAACAGACTTCATCGCTCGCCAAAACCACACACGTGTGTGAAATAATCGCCTCAAATGCCCTTTCGGGCTTGATGGTGATTACGGCGCTCCTTTATATGGCCGCCCACAACTATACTAAAGATGTCCAATCAACAATCAGACATAGGACTCGTCGGCCTCGCCGTCATGGGTCAAAATCTCGCCCTCAACATAGCCGACCACGGCTTCCGCATTTCGGTTTTCAACCGAACGACATCCAAGACTGACGTCTTCGTAGCCGAAAATCCCGACACTCCAGGCGGTCTATTCGGAGCCCAAACGCTCGAGGAGTTCGTTCAGTCCCTCAAGCGTCCCCGCAAGATCATCATTCTTGTACAAGCAGGCCGGGCAACCGATGCCGTCATCGACGGACTCATCAAACTGCTCGATCCAGACGATATCATAATCGACGGCGGAAACGCCCTCTGGACCGACACCATCCGTCGCGAAAAAGAACTCAACGATAAGGGTTTCCGCTTCATTGGCTCCGGTGTTTCCGGCGGCGAAGAAGGCGCTCGCTTCGGGCCCTCTCTCATGCCCGGCGGCAAAGAATCTGCCTGGAACGAACTTAAACCGATCTGGGAAGCCATCGCAGCCAAGGTCGACGCCGAAACCGGCAAGCCCATTGACGGCGCCACTCCCGGCAAGCCAGTCGAAGGCGGCGTAACCTGCACCACTTACATCGGCGAAAACGGAGCCGGTCACTACGTGAAGATGGTTCACAACGGCATCGAGTACGGCGACATGCAGATGATCTGCGAAGCCTACGCCCTCATGTCCAATCTTCTCGGCATGGATCCGAAAGCGATGAGTGAAGTATTCGGTAAATGGAACGAGGGTCTTCTCGACTCATTCCTCATCGAAATCACCACCGACATTCTCCAACAGACCGACCCCACAACCGGCAAGCCATTCGTCGACATTGTCCTCGATACAGCTGGCCAAAAAGGCACCGGCAAATGGACCTCGATCAACGCGCTCGACATGGGCATCCCTGCTCCATCGGTCGCCGAAGCCGTCTTCGCCCGTTGCCTCAGTGCAATTAAAGATGAACGCGTCGCCGCATCCAAGATCATCAACCCAATCTTCGATGCATTCGAAGGAGACAAAGAAGAATTCATCCAAGCGATCCACGACGCTCTCTACTGCTCGAAGATCTGTTCGTACGCGCAAGGCTTCCAGCTCATGCGTGCAGCGCAAGATGAATACGATTGGAAACTCGATTTCGGAGCTATCTCCATGATCTTCCGTGGCGGTTGCATCATTCGTGCAGCCTTCCTCCAGAAAATCTACGAAGCCTACCAGCGCGACCCGAACTTGGCCAACTTGCTGCTCGATCCATACTTCAAGGGTGAAATCGATCGTTGCCAGACCAATTGGCGCAAGGTCGTCGCAGCAGCAGCAACTAGCGGTGTGCCGATCCCAACCTTCATGTCTTCGCTTTCGTACTACGACAGCTACCGCAGCGAACGCCTTCCGGCTAACTTGCTACAAGCTCAACGTGACTACTTCGGCGCTCACACTTACGAGCGTACCGACGAAGACCGTGGCAAGTTCTACCACATCGACTGGCCCGATCCCGCCCGCCCGCAGATCGAATCCTAGCCCGTCAGTCAAAGACACTTTAATCCAAGCCGATGCCTCGAAAGAGCATCGGCTTTTTTATGCGCCACCGTTTGGGATTGATTGAATCACCAAACCCACAATATTTATTTTATTGCCTATTTTAGTAGTCATTATGAACACCTATATCCAAAACGATACTGCAATACAGCGAGAGATAGGCGAACGCCTTCGGGCGGCGCGACTCAACGCGAACCTCAGCCAACAGGAGCTTGCAGAGCTTACCGGCCTCAATCGGAACACGGTCGTCAACGCCGAAAAGGGTAAAAGCTGCACCCTCGGCACCCTCATCGCCCTTCTGCGCGGACTCAAGCTGCTCGACCAACTCAATCTTCTCATGCCGCCACAGCCGATAAGCCCCATCCAACTCGCGAAGCTCAACGGCAAAAAACGCCGCCGCGCCACGGGAAAACGCAAACGCAACGATACCGTCGCCGAGGACGCGACTCCTTGGACCTGGGGCGAAAAAAAATGAAGAGCGAAATAGCAGAACCCTCTCTCATTCCTAATTCTTCATTCATAAACCGTGAGCCTCACCGCCGAAATTTCACTTTGAGATAGCCCGATCGGAACCGCCGCCTCTGCTATCTCGGAAGTCGCGGCATGGGAGCTCTTGAATTTCATCCCGAGCAACGAAGAGGCTTCGGGGGATCAAAACCCATCCAGATAGACGCCCTCGTCACACTCGCCAATCAAGCGATCAATCAAAAAGGAGAGCTTAACACTTTGCTCAACAATGCTACAGCCAGCGAAGCCATGAACGACATCGAAGAGCAATACCGTCGTGCCGCATTCAACATCGTCGCTCGAAACCAAGACGACCATACCAAAAACATCGCTTTTCTTATGAACAAAACAGGGCAATGGCGACTCAAACAACGAGCCGACGCCGTTAATAAACTCCACAAAAAAACTCCATCAGCCACCTATGCCCGCTGCCTCGTCGTCCACATCGACGGACGAAGCCGAAATCAGGATATCGACGTCTTCTTCTATCACCACAAAACCAGCACCAAAGGAAAACGTCTCGCCACCGACCTACGAGACACAATGAAAGCCAAATACAAAGCCGCTCAACCGAACCGTTCCTACGAAGGTACCGTCTCCACGCGCAACCTTTACATGATCGACCATACAACTCCTCCTGTCGTCTTCATGGAACTCGGCAACATCCACAACGTACGCGACCAAAAGCGCATCCTCCAATCCGGCAACCGCCAAGCCCTAGCCAACTGGCTCTGCCAAGGCATTCTAAACGATCGCAAGAAAGGTTAAGAATTAGTCAGATTCCGCCGAATCCATATCTCGGATTATTCCGTCCTCTGAAAGATCCAATTCCAGAAGGTTTTGCGCTTCCTGCTGGATTAACGCCCGAGCCCCAGCATCTCCTCCCAGGCCCTTTAATTTTTTCCTATAACGAGATGGAAATATAACCGGATGCCCTCGCTTCCCCTCAAAACAAGGTGCGACTATTTTTGCTCCGTTACCTTGCTTGAACGCATCTATAACGTTTCCGATCGAGTCCTTCTTCAAGTGAGGAAGATCGCCCAAGCACACGAGAATACCATCAAATTCATTCTCCGCCAAAACCGTCGTTCCGACTGCCAAAGATGACCCCATCCCGGCTTCGAATTTATCGTTCCGAACAAACTCAATATCATACCCGCTTAAGCGCTCTTCGATTCGATCGCTCTCGAAACCCGTCACCACGATCGTCTTCTCTACTCCCGCTGCTTGAATCGCCAACAAGACGTGCTCAACCATAGGAACGCCTTCAATTTCCATTAACAGCTTGTTGACCGGTCCCATTCGCTTGGACTGGCCAGCAGCGAGAATGATCGCGACCACTGTCAGTGACTCCATCATGCTTTGTTAAGATGGCGAACCTTCACCACTTCCGCCATCACGCTTAAAGCGATTTCCGCCGGCGTCTCGCTCCCAATATCCAAACCGATTGGACCACGAATTCGAGCAAGCGCAGTTTCGTCGAATCCCTTTTTTGCCAAACGCTTCAATCGAGCCGCGTGACTCTTGCGACTACCAAGAGCGCCAATGTATCCACAATTTCCGTTCAAAAATACTTCCAAGGCCTCATCGTCGATTTTGGGATCATGAGTCATCGCTGCGACGCAATCATCCGGGCCGATCCTAAACGTCTCCAAAACCTGCTTCGGCCATTCGTCGAACAATCTATCCGGAGCCACCGGGAAACGATCAAGCCGCGCATACGCCTCCCGCGGATCGATCACGACCGTCTCGTAGTTTAACGCTCGAGCGAAACCAACCAGATGAATCGCGATATGAGCTGCTCCGATAACGAAAAGCCGTTTCGGCCGCGCCAACACTCGCAGCAATGCTCTACCACCCTCCCAATCCACTTCGACGGTCCCTGTGCCTGACTTCAAACGCTCCCGCGCCAATTCGATTAAACCTTCAGCAACCTCACCGGTTTTCGCCAAAAGAGTGCCCGCCTCATCGAACAAACAATGCCCGCCATCGGCACTAAGCAGCAAACCGCTATGTTGTTCGTCCAACAATTTCCCCAAAGCTTCGCCAAATACCAAATTCGTCGATCCCACGAAACGCTCCACTCGCACGCGAATCCGACCACCGCAGGAAAGCGCTATTTCCCACGGGAAACCATTCTCTGGCCCAAAAGTCAGCCAACGCGTTTGCCCGTCTTGCATGCAGTCTTTAGCCGCCTGGATCACCTCGTTTTCCACGCAGCCCGCGCTGACGGAACCGATAAACGATTCGCCATCTTCGCTCACCGCCAAGACCGAGCCTATCCCTCGAGGCGACGGACGGCTCGCCTCCACAACCGTCGCCAATGCGAATTGCCGTTCCGACAAAGTCCATTCTCTCAATTGCGACCAAATATCCTGCATTATACAAATGCTAGGGGGCCTTCGTGAACAAAAGCAAAGCTAGAAGCGTTTGAATATCCTATCCGCAGCTGGATAAGCAGCAGCCCAAGAAACAGAATCAGTGAAACACGGTTCAGCGAAATCAGAGTAAAAAGAGCGTAATTTTAGGTGTAATCAGCCATAAACTCCCAGCGATTCTCACCGATGATACAGTTATACGATCTCGAACCCAAAAAATAATTGCCTTCACAAACGCCAATCCCCTAGAAAACTCACGCTGACCCATCATTCAGCCAATCAAACCTCGAAACCTCTACCTGAATTTATTTCAGAACAACTCGTATCACTCGCCGGTCATACGAACCTACGAAAATATTCACGCTAAATTGCCGACGCTAATCGGAGCTTGAAATTCAAGTCTCCAAGTCGCCGCTGATCGAACGCGCCTCGCGCCAACTTATTACGTAATCATGTTAGACCCCTTGCCACAAGAGTCCTGGTCCCGCCGCGCCGCCATCCATCTCCTCAATCGAGCTGGCTTCGGCGGATCGCCCGACGAACAAGAAGCGCTCTTTCGCCTAGGCGAAGAATCAGGTATTGAAGCCGCCGTCGATTCGTTGCTAGAGACAACCGAAGACTGGGCCGACCAGCCGCAGCCGGATTGGGCGCTTCGCGATAAAGACCCCAACGGAGACTTCTACGATCCCGAAGGCAATACGGAAGCCGCCAATAGCAATCCCAATTTCCGTAACCAAGGCATCCGTCGCCGCGAACTCACGCGCTGGTACTTTTCATCCCTAAAAGAAGGCCAGCCGCTTGCTGCCAAACTTTTGAAGTTTTTCACCGATCACTTCGCGATCGATTCGGTCGCGATCGGACAGTACTACCGCTATATCGGTCTCTTCCGCTACTTCGAAATGCTACGCAAGCATGCCGCAGGCAATGTAGCGGGTCAAGACGCGCCATTCGAAGGCGATGAAAGACTAGCCCCCGCTGGACATTATGGGAATTTTCGGACGATGGTTAATCACGTCTCCTGGTCGATCGCAATGGTCCGAACGCTCGATTTGTACGTGAGCACAAATAGCAGCATCAATGAAAATTTTGGTCGCGAGCTATTGGAACTTTTCACTCTTGGAGTAGGGAGCACGTTCACTAACGACAACGACGACTACACGGAAGAGGATGTCGGCGCAGCGGCCGAAGCCTTTACTGGCAGAAAGATCTGGGGCTATCGTTACGACACCGGAGTCGATCGGGCAGGACAACGAAATCTTCACCCGGCGGCCACTTACCAGGTAAACAACCAACAGGATAATTCCTCTAAGACTTTCTTCGGGAACGAAACGATGCCGGGAGGAGCCGGCATCGTCGACGGTGACGATATCCTAGAGCTCATCTTCAACAGCACACGCTGCGCAAAACATCTTAGCTGGAAGCTTTGGCGCTACTTCGCCTCTCCAAATCCATCCAAAGAATTAGTCGCCGCCCTAGCTCTGCGTTTACGCGATACCCACGACTACGAGATTCGCCCTTTCCTCAGGGATATTTTCCTCAGCCAAGAATTCTACGATGATTCCGTCATCAACTCTCAGATAAAGGATGCTGGCGATATTCTGACGATTTTGGAAAAGCAACTCGAAGCGCCGCTCATCACCCAGGACGCAATCGAGGATGTCATGCAGCAACTCGGCTACGAAATCCTTTTTCCTCCTAGCATTGCGGGTTGGCCTGAGCCCGAGGGCGAGGGCAATACGTGGCTCGCAACTGGAGCGATGGTCTTTCGCATGAACTTGCCTAGCATTTGGAGTCACCGGAATTTCGACGTCCTCACCAACGGTCGTGTTCGCAACAGTCTAGACGAATATCCAGAAGTCGATTGGGACAAGATCGCCCCGCGAGAACTGCGAACGATCGAGAACTTCCCTCTGTTAATCGACGCCCTGACGAAACGTTTCCTTCCAAACAAAGCGCTCCGCAAAAGTCAGATCCGAACGCTCTATCAACGTTACTCCGCCATATCCGAGCAGCTCGATTCCTTGGAAGGCGTAAAGGAACTCATTCGACTGCTGCTCGCATTGCCCGAGTACCAACTTCAATAGCCCGCAACGAAACCGAAAATGGATATAAACAGTAAATTAAACCGAAGAGATTTCGTTGCCAAATCCGTATGGGGAGCCACTGCTTCCATGACTCTACCGGGGTTCCTTCAGCAAACCCTTTTCAATCTCGATGCCAGAGCTCAATCAGTTCCCTCTGCTGGAGGCGAAGGTCCGATCATGCTCCTCTTGGAAATGGCAGGCGGTAATGATACGCTCAATACAGTCGTACCGTATCAAAATACTATCTATAACACAGCGCGATCTTCGCTTCGCCTGAACGAGACGCACGGCTTTCACAAACTAACAGACAAAAACGGTCCTAGCGTTACCGGCAACGACGAAGCTCTAGCGCTGCATCCAAATCTTGCTTACTTCGACACACTTTGGAAGGACGGTGACCTCGGAATCATCAATGGCGTAGGCTATCCAAACCCCAACCTTTCTCACTTTACATCCTACGATTACTGGCACTCCGCCGAACCCAACTCGATCGCTAAAGATGGTTGGATCGGACGCTATCTCGACAATCAATGCGACGGTTGCGGCGCCACCACTGGCATCTATATCAACGGACGTCCAACCCTCGCCTTCAAAAGCGCTAACGGACTCAGTCCCACCGCAACGTTCAAGAATCCCGCCTACTTTAATTGGCGCGACAAATCGGAAACCGGGCGAGAACAGCCTCTCGACCAAATGTATCGCAAACTGATTGGATTGGACAATCCAACCGACGATGGGATCAGCACTACTGATGAAACGCTCGCCTACGTGCAACGCGCCGCTCACAGCGCCATGGTCAGCACCGCGAGCGTACAAGCTGCAATCGAAGAAGGCGGCACGCTTCTCACCAATCCACAATGGCCCACCGGTAACAATCTCGCGAACAATTTGAAAGTCATCGCCCAGCTCATCAAAGGCAAAAGCGACACCTCTATCTACTACGCTCGTCAAGGAGGTTACGACACGCACAACAATCAAGTTAACGCTGACCCAGAGGTGGGGCCTTTGGGTGGTCGCCACTTCGATCTATTGAGCGATCTCAATGGAGGCCTCAAGGCTTTCGTCGACGAGATGAAGGCCCAAGGAAATTGGGACCGCGTTGTCATTCTCACCTTTAGCGAATTCGGCCGAAAAGTCATCCAAAACGGAAGTAGCGGCACCGACCACGGAGCCGCCGAATCGCTCTTCGTAATGGGCGGACAAGTCAAAGGAAACGAGTACTACGGATTGTATCCAGATTTGGCAGCCGATGCCCGCGTCAAACGAAACAGCATGGACTTCAATGTCGATTTCCGAACCGTCTACCGAACTTTACTCGAAAAGTGGATGGGCGTCCCCCCATCGGCCATGCCGAACATCTTCCCATCGCAACCCGTCAACTTCGATCCACTTGCATTCCTCTAAGGGCTATGAAGACGATCCAAACAATTCTATCTTTCGCCGCCGTTGGGCTCATTTCCAGTAGCTCTTTTGCAAATACGTTCACGC
>JBNMOQ010000196.1:0-9646 GCA_051275055.1 Candidatus Pelagisphaera sp. | reverse complement strand
TATCACACGACGACGCCTGTCAGCGCGATGCGGAAGGGCGATTGGAAGCTCTTGGAGTATTATGAGGACGGTAGGGTGGAGCTTTACAATATTAGGAAAGATATTGGAGAGGCGACGAATCTGGCGAGTACTCGGCCTGAAGTTGCGGAGCAACTACGAGCGGAGTTGCACGAATGGCGGGCACGGGTTGGGGCGCTTGACCCTGAGGTGAATCTTGATCGATGAGGTTGATCGTAGCACAGGCATCTTGCCTGTGGAGCAACAGGCTGGAAGCCTGTGCACCTCTATGGTAATTCGCGTATTCGAATTTTCCGAAAGAGGATAGGCGATCCTTCGCTTTCGAGGCAGATGTAACCGGTTGAGGGATCGCAGTCGGTTCCGCCGGATACTTCTTGTCCGTTTACCCAGAGGCGGACTTCGCCATTGATGGCTCGGATGTAGTAATGATTCCATTCGCCGTGCCCTTTGCTCAAATGTTTGCTCGGGAAACTGCGTCCTGGCGTTTCCCGGCCAACGATTTCGAATAGGCCTTTCCCGAATGATTTTCGAATAGTCCGTTTGTTAGGCACAGGTGAAACGGGTGGAAAGGGCGTCATCTTTGCTCGGACTGGAAATACATCGCCATGGGTGGTAAACCAATCGGTTGGCTCGCCGCGAGCTTTGGCGAAATCTGTAAATGTATGATCGAGCATCTGAATTTCAATACCATCGGGTAGGGGTGGTCCGGGGTTCTCTGAACTCGTGAGGCGTTCGATGGAATCGGGTGATGCCCAAATGAATACACCAGAGTTGCCGCCTGGTTCCTGATGACTCCACTCGATTGTCATCTCAAAATTGGTGTAGGTTTTGACTGTTCGTAATACGCTTACCGGTAGACCTGAGCAGTAAAGCAGATCATCTTCCCATCGCCAGGTGTCCTCCGAACTGTTTACTTGAGCGAAGTCTTTATCGCTCAGTTCTTGCCAAGCATCAGCTTGGCTATCGATTGATATTCTAGCCAGGTCTTCGTCCTGCACTTGTGAGCATGCCGAAAAGCCTATCGCCGCTAAGCTCGCAAGGATGCCCTTAAATTTTTGTTTTAAAACGTTCATTTCGATCTTCACTTCCGAGAACTTGAAAATGCTGTTTGCCATGCTGTTTGCTTATCACAATCAGGTCTCTCGTCAAAAGGTTTCATTTTCGGTTATAAAACGAAAATTTGTTCTTTCCTATAATATTGACCCAAACGTTTCATAAATCGACTGAATATTGGTTCGTCAGGATCCGCTTTGCGGAAAAGGTCGGCTGGTGCCGAAAAGGTTTTTTAAGCGAGATTTGCCCGAAGGTGCTGAAACCTGCCGTCGCGTCAGCGACACCTATGTCGCCTTTGGCGACCCTGACCTTTCCGTCTACTAGCAAGCTTGCTCAAGGCTATCGCAAGCAAACTTTAAGTGATGTTTCGATTTGCGCCTGATTGAGTCTTGAATAATTATTAATGATTAAATTTTGCGAGTTCATCTGCCAATTTTTATGAGACTACGAGGTTAGTACGCGTTTTCATTGTAATACGTATTTGGAAAACGGGCACGGATTGATTTATCTATTCGTATCTCGCCTTGGCGGGTGGGGGCGCGGGCATGATTGGTCAACCGTTTACCCAATCGCTCTTATGGCCACTTGACCTTTCGAAAAAATGTCTCCGGAATTGGATTTGATGAGCCAGATTACATTTCGAACCCCAATCATCCTGTCTCTATTGGTTTTGTTTTCCTTCGGAAGCCTAGCAGCTCAGATCTCTACTTCGCAGTACGAAGTTTCTGAGTTTGAGATAACGCTACCGGCTTCTGACGAGAATCCTTTTGATCGTCACCCTTTGGCCACCTGCGAAGGACCGGATGGCGCGGTGTTGACGATTCCGGCTTATTACTCCGGAGACGATCGTCACACGTTTCGTATCAGTTTTCCAAAGGCGGGGAATTGGAAAGTAACGTCTCAGGAAACAGGAGATCGGTGGGATGTGTTGGTTTCAGAAGCCGACTCGTCTGTCCTGGGACCTGTGGTTATTCGAGAGGATAATCCTCAGCATTTTGGTTACGCGAACGGAGAGTCGTGCTTTGTTTTAGCTTTTGAAGTGGATTGGTTGTTCGCCCTGGACCTTGAAACTGACAGTCTCGATAGAACGAAGACATTGCTCCGGGACATCAAGGACAACGGTTTCAATCAGATTGTGATGAACGTTTACGCTCACGATACCAGATGGGTTAACGATCCAAAGCTTCCGGCTAAGTACGAGTTCTCTGAACCGCGTCAGTGGCCCTATGGCGGCGACAATGATCATCCTGACTACTCGAAGCTAAATCTTGGCTTTTTCAATCACTTCGATGCCGTTGTTGAGGAAATGAATAAGTTAGATCTGACGGCTCACATCATGATCTACGTTTGGAACAAGCAGGTCAACTGGCCGGATTCGGATTCAATCGAGGACAATCGTTACTTCGATTACGTCGTGTCGCGTTACCAGGCTTATCCGAACATTATCTGGGATATCTCGAAAGAGGCGACCGGATATGGTCATAATGATATGAGCTATATTGTTCGTCGAATCGATCGCTTAAAGGAAATGGATGCGTATGAACGTTTGGTGACCGTCCATTCTTTTTCCTACTGCGCGAAATATCCGGAGACTGTGGATTTCATTTCTTACCAAAACTGGAGCGCGTCGCTCTACAATCGCATGTTGGAAACCTATCAGGAGTTTCCTGATAAACCTATTTTCAACATTGAACACGGGGGCTATGAGATTGGGCCCTACCACGTGTTCGACGGAGATTACGATGATGCGATCGCCTGTCTGGATCGAAACTATCAATGTGTTTTTGGCGGTGCTTATTCCACCTACTATTGGCAGGATGCGTCTTGGGACGTGGTTATTTGGGACAAGTCGGATTTGCCTGAAGACGAGCAACCGCGCTACGATCTCTACGGGCACATGGCCAAGCTGTTTAACGATGTGGATTTCTCGGCCTTCAAGCCGGCGATAAAGCGCGTTTCTTCCAGCGGTATGGCATTGGAAAGCGAGGATGACCGGTACTTGTTCTATCTTCCTGCAGCGAACAAGCGGATCAACACGCGTATCGAGGCTTATTATGGGAAAACGATGAAGGCCAAGTGGTTCAATCCGTTGACCGGCGAATATTCGGCGGAAACGGAACCCGTAATGGAGAAGTGGCTGCGGTTTGAGCCTCCTTGGAAGGGGCAACCCGTGATCTTGATTTTGGAGCCGTAATCTCTGTCGCTGACGAATCTGACCGCTTGCTTCAGGGGACTTTTTTGTTGCGTGGTCGCTCTTTTTCCCTATCCCACCATCTTCTCCTATGGTTTTGGCCTAGGATTCTAACATTGGAAGATTCGAAGAGACAACCTCCATCTCCGATATGAATGTTCCAATCACGTTTAATAAATGAATCGAATTTACAATGGCTTTCACACCCAGCAAAGATTACAAGCGCCGTGAGCGTGAACAGAGAAAACGCGACAAGAAGTTCGCAGCTGACGAGGCGAAGGCTGAAAAACTGAGACTTGCCGAAGAAGAAGCGGCCAAGTTGAAAGCTGAAGCTGAGGCCGCTGAGGCTGAAGAGGAGAGCTGAGGTTTAGACTGAAAGACTCGACCTCAGTTTTTGAAGTTCGAGATCAAGGCTTATCTCAGGTACTTGAAGGAACATCGAATTGTGAAATATTTTGCGACAAGTTTGTTGGCCGCCATTTGTTTTTGCGGGTGTACTCCGAAGCAAGAGCCTGCAGCCGCTTGGCCCGACGGCGAATGGAAGCGTCACACCATAGACGACTCTTCACAGGGCGCTGACGGGACCCGGTTTGCGGACATTAATGGAGACGGATTGCTAGACATAACGACTCCTTGGGAAGAAGGAGGTGAGATTCGAGTGTACATCCATCCGGGCGAGGCCGATATGCGCAAGCCATGGCCAAGGGTCACAGTTGGACAGGTTGGCGATCCAGAAGACTCCTTTTTCGTAGACCTGGATGGAGACGGATTCGTCGACGTAGTAAGCAATTGCGAGGGTGACACAAAAGCCATCTTCGTACATTGGTCGCCCAAGGATGAAAATAGACTACTTGATCCCACGGCCTGGGAAACCGAAGAATTCTCGGTCGCTTCCGGGCTTGGCGGGTGGATGTATGGAATCGCTATGCAGGTGGACAATAAACACGGCATTGATTTGGTCGCTGGATGCAAGAGTGGTTACATCAGCTGGTTCGAATCTCCTGAGAATCCACGAGATCTTGATAGCTGGAAGGTACATCCATTGCTGCCTACGCGCTGGACGATGAGCTTGAGCCCCTGCGACGTTGATCAAGATGGCGATGTGGATGTAGTCGCAACCGAACGCCGTGAGTCGAATCGCGGCGCATTGTGGCTCGAGAATCCTGGAGCCGATAAAGCGGCATCTGTTTGGAAAGAGCATCGTATTGGCGCTGTTAACGCTTTTGAGGCCATGCACAATACAGTAGTCGATTTGGACGGAGACGGACTGGAGGATGTTCTTAATTCAGTAAAAGGTGGGCCGATACAATTTCACCGACGCGTGTCTCAGTCTCCTCTTGTTTGGAAAACTTATAATATTGAAATACCACCGAATGCTGGCGGCGGAAAAGCGGTCAAGGTGGGCGACATAAATCTGGATGGGCAATTGGATATCGCTGTCTCCTGCGAACATGCCATTGACGGAAAAATCGGCACCTATTGGATGTCATATGACCAAAGTCCGACCGAGACGAAATGGTTGCCAACTTCGATAAGCGGCCCAGAAGGTTATATCAATGACCTGATTCAATTAACTGACCTGGACGGCGACGGCGACCTGGATGTGGTTACCGTTGAAGAAAAAGGCCCCTACATTGCTCGAGGCGAGAAGCTGAAAGAGCTCGGTGTGATTTGGTATGAAAATCCAGTCCGAAATTGAGAGATGGAGGTATGGAGAGATTGGGAGATTTTGGTAGAGCGTGTTGCTTCCTGCGCCTAAAGTGAAAAGGTCTTTTTAAGGTCAAGGTAGCGAATTGGCAATACGGTGTTCCCAGTCGTCGAGCTCGCGAGTCATTCCGGAAGCTAGCTCGGGGTGCTGGTTGATTAGGTTTCGCGTTTCTCCAACATCGATTGATAGATCGAATAGTTCCGGTTCTACTCCGTCCCGCTCAATTAGCTTCCAGTTCCCTTTGCGAACAACACGTCCAAGCTCTACGTTTTGTCGTGCTCGTCGGTTGGTTCGTCTCCAAAAAAGAGTTCGGCCCTGCACTGGCTTCTGTCCGGTCAGGATTGGGAAAATGTCCATTCCATCCTCGCCTTGGAGGTCGATGCCGAGTCCTGCGAGTCGACGGAATGTCGCTGTCCAATCCATGGTAATCGCCACCTGGGTAGTTGTGGTTCCAGCGGGAAGAATATCAGGAAATCGGACGATGCAGGGAACGCGAACGCCACCTTCCCAGACCGTGCCCTTGAAGTCGCGCATTGGCGCATTGCGGGAATGCGTGTGACCACCATTGTCAGAGGAGAAAACAACTAGTGTTTTTTTTCTCAATCCGAGCTCATCGATTTTCGCAAGCACCAGGCCAATGCTCTTGTCCATGTGTTCGACCATATCGGCGTAGGTTTTACGGCCTCCTTGCTGCCATGTTTGCTTTTTGGGTTGGACAAGTTTATCCGCGTCGTCCGGACCCTGCCAAGGGAAATGCGGAGCGGCATGGGCAAGATAGAGGAAGAAAGGCTGGTCGTGATGCGTATCCAGAAAATCGATAGCATCTTCTGTCAACAGATCAGTAGTATAGCCTTTGCGTTTGATAGCATCATTTCCCATCCATAGGTCCGGCACACCTATTCGATCCATGTGCTGGAAATAGTGGTGATTGCCTCCAAGAAGTCCGAAGTAGTGATCGAAGCCCTGTTGTAGGGGACGGCGTTCCATATCGTAGCCGAGGTGCCATTTGCCTACGAGCGCAGTTACGTAACCGGCAGTACGCAGCGCGTCGGCAATTGTGTGGCCATCTTCCGGAAGGCCCCGACCCATTTCCTGATAGGTTACCGCATCCTCTAAACCCAAACGGTGTTGGTAGCGTCCTGTCATGAATGCAGCCCGAGTGGGAGTACAGACGGAACCATTGGCGTAATAGTCGGAAAATCGGACACCATCCAATGCCAGCTGATCCAAGTTCGGCGTCCGAATATCTTCACAGCCATAGGATCCAAGGTCGCCGTATCCCAGATCATCGGCCAGAATGAAAAGAATGTTGGGCTTGCCCGGCGTAGTGGCCCCAGTCGCCATTGCAAAGGGGACTAATAGGCTCAGAAAAGCGAAAAGGGGTATGGAGGTGGGCTTTGACATGAAGTTCTTGAAATAGAGTAAGGAGCTCTATTAACGCAATATCAAGTTGTGCTCCGTGTTGGGTTCGAGTGGTTGGGCGTTTTCGGTCCTAAAGGATTCAACGCGTCCGTCGCGCGTGACTTCAAAATTCAGGAGTTTGGGTGTGACGGCATTGTAGGCGTCCGGCGTTATTGTCCACCCGGTGTCTGTTCGGTCGAGCCGTCCCTCGAATGGGCCGTCAAAGTTGAGATTGATTGTCTCTTCCTTTGAATCGATAGAAACGGAACGTTTGTTCATTACGATGATTCTGCTAACTTCCCCTTCGACCTTTCGTATCCACCAACCGGAATCATCGGAAATTTTTTGGCTATGATCCGGCCAATCGGCTAACTGCCAGCTCAGCCGATCGACCTGATTCGAATCCGTTACGATCTCCATCGTGAACCCATCTGAGTGGTCTTCGATGATTCGAACTTGCGCATGCCGCGGTTGTTTGTCGATTGAAGGCGTTATGACCGTTACCGATTTGAAGGGGAGTTTTACGGTGCCGGATTTCAAGAGCGCGGGAGCTGGGTGTGTTTTAACCGGATCGAGTGGCGAATGATTCCCGAATGATCCAACCCATCCGCGGCCGCCGGGTTGCCAGTCGACGAAACTCGGATATTGAGTTAGGAATGTTGTGCCGGGAAAATGGGTATCGCCGATTAGAACTTCTGGCGTTAGTTCTGTTCCCACAGCCTGTACGATATCAAGGGTGGCTCCATTGGGGGCGATTGCTTGAATGCGATCGTCGCCGAGTATGATCTCGTTGCCTACCATGAACTGTAGATTACTCTCAACTTCGTGTTCTCCTTCGCCGTAGATGGTATCGAGAACGACCCAGTAGTCGTCCTTGACGAAGAAGACGCTTCTACGCCACATGGCATCTAGAAGATTGTTTCTGAATTCATACGTACCCTCTAGGAAATCATAGACAGAATTGGTGACCCATCGGTTCTCGAGGACATCAAAGGCGTAGTGCCTATCCCATCCGGTATTGGGATCAATTCCGTCAATCGTAATCACGTTGTGAAGGAAACCGAAGCGCATGTCATAGCGAGGTCCCGGCTCGGCGGACGTGTACAGCGATGTGCCGGGGTCGACAATGAAGGCAGCGCCATCGGCAGAAAGGGTGATGCTCAACTTGTCGCCGTGTTGGTGGTTGGTGCCAAACGGGCCGGCGTCCATGGATAGGTATTGCGCGTCAACGTCCCATCCATTTCGCATAGCATAGTATCCGCTTAGATAATACGGATCTGATTCGAATGGAAAGGACTGGTGGCCGTCGGGTCTCTCGCGAGCGTTGGACTGGTCAGCGATTCTGGAAAAATCAGGCCGGTCAAAAAGTTGGTCTCCTTTACGTAGAACGCGATCGCGGATATCGTAAATGCCGTGGTCACCATACCGAGGTATGCTGCGATCTGGTTTCATCATGCCGACATGGGCGTCGAAGATAGCTTCCAGCTTTGGAGAAATTCGATCTTTGGCAGGGGATTCAGGGAGCGCTTCAAACATCGAAGAGCACATCAATAGAGTGCCCTCGGAGTACCCCAGGGTTAATTCGATGAGAAACTCGCGTGGATAGAAAGCAGTGTCCAAGAATCCATCGAGGAGGGCTGTTGAATCAGCCTGCCAGAATGCTGCTTGACCCGCTTCGGGATATTGGAGCGAAGCATAGAGGATGGTTGACGCATTGCCGAGCGTTCCGTTGTGAAGCCCAAGAATCTTATTAGGTACGAGCCAGTCCACCTCGTCCCACATGTAGAGCAGAATACGCAGGTAGTCTTCATCTGGTAAAGAGGGTGACTCTCTGAGGTGGGCTAGTACGTCGATCCATCGCTTCACGCGCCATTGAAGTAGGACCCAGTTCCATGGGTTGAGATTGGCATCGACCTGCACGTGGAAGTCTACCGACTCTGAGAGAGGGACGTTTTTAACGAAGTCCAGCATGTCTCTGACCATTGCTGCTGCATAGCGTTCGTCGTGAGTAGATGAATACGCTCGAGTTAGGTAATCGAAATGCGGAAATCTAGAGAGCGTTATCAACTTTTCTGGCGCATTGAACCAGGGAAGGTTATCGGGGAGGGGGAATTCGCCAGATCGGTCGGTGATTATGTGATCGACCGCTTTGTCTGCTTGTTCGATATCAAGTGCAGAGGCAGGGGCAGTTGTAGGGATAATCCATAGCGGTGTCAGTGGTTGCCGTGACCGAAAGTAGTTGGCTGCGCTGGTGATTACTCGCTCTCTGGATGGATCTTCTCCCAAGAGATTGATCTCATTTACCAGACCGCTTTCCGGATCGATTTGGGCCAAAAAGCGAGGAAGCCAATCGCTGTTTTGATTTTGACCGACAGCTAGCTGGTTGAGGCTTCCCAGACTTAGTGTGATTAGAAATGCAAGCGTACAGTATTTCATAGTTTGATGTGGGGTAATAGAACGAAATCAATACGAGAGAAATCCGCCCAACGAAAACTATACCGATGGTTTCCGGTAAATTTGATTCCCATCGGGGAAATTAACCGAAACTCCTCAGGAAACCGTGCCGCACTGCGACGTTGCTACGCGAGGGACTCGCGTCGGGCCTGCTATGACAATTGACCGCATAGGCCTCGAATTGACTTCTTTACCTCGATTTCGGCTAGTTAGTGGCGATGGACTTCAAGGGACTTGGGAGCCACTTGAGAAGGAGGGAGCTTAGGCCCTTCGGGCGGATTGGTTTGGAAAGGTAGTCGTTCATTCCAATTTTTAAGCAATGCTCGCGGTCACCTTCGATTTCATTTGCAGTGAGAGCGATTATTGGAGTGGTTGCGTTCGGGTTTTCGCTGTCGGATCGGATCAATTGGGTTGCTTCGTATCCATCCAGTTTAGGCATGAGACAATCCATGAATATTAAGTCGTACCTGTTTTTTTGAGACATCGAAACTGCCTCTTCTCCGTCGAATGCCTCATCGGGGGTGATCGCTAACGACGAGAGGAATGCTTTCATGACTTCTTGGTTGGTTCTATTGTCATCAACTATCAATACGCGCTTGTCGGTGAATTTTTGGTAGACTGGTTTTACGACAATGGTTGGACAGGTTGAGCTTTCGTTTAATAGAGTATCTTGGCGTAATAGCGTCTTTAATGTCTGAGTGAGTTGAAGCGGATAGTTCAAGAAGGTATCGAATACCTTCGAGTCTTTTTTCGTTTGGTCGAGTCCGTCGCTTAACTTTTGGATGGCTATAATCTTGAGCGGGCGTTCTGATTTATAGGCG
>JBNMOQ010000195.1:0-9757 GCA_051275055.1 Candidatus Pelagisphaera sp. | reverse complement strand
TGGCACAGCGCAAGCGCTGGCCTTACGTGCTAGAGTGTTTAAAACACTCTCCCCGAATAGAGAGTTCGGTAAAAGAGTTGCTCTGCCATTGGTTCAAGCAATGCTCTTCTTAAAAGACTGTTAAATAAGTCAGTGTAGGAGCGGAGAAATCATCGAAATATTTAGTAGCCTCTAAGAAGGAACCGGATACCCCATTATGAAAACAGTATTGATAACAGGCGCCAATCGAGGATTGGGCTTAGAATTTGCGAGGCAATACAAAGCAGAGAACTGGAAAGTGATCGCTTGTTGCCGTAACCTGGAAACAGCAACCGAATTGGCTAAGGCAGATGTGTCTATTCGAAAACTGGATCTGCTCGATTTTGAAGCGATTAATAATTTCGCCCAATCACTGGACGGCGCGCCCATCGACCTGCTAATCAACAATGCGGCAATTATTGACCGGAGTAAGGGTGAAGGGTTTTCAGAAATCGAAACGGACCGTTGGGTTGAAGGATTCAAAGTGAATTCCATAGCTCCAGTGCTTCTTACGAAAGCATTGCTCGGAAATCTTTCGTGTGCCGATAAACCCGTAGCCGCAACGATCGGCAGTGAGCAAGGATGCCTGACTCTATACGAAACAGGTGGCATCTATATCTACCGTAGCAGCAAAGCAGCGGCCCATTCCGCGGCAGTTATACTCGCAAACGATTTAAAAGAACTGGGAATTCCTTACGTTTGTCTTCGTCCGGGGCACACTAAAACGGATATGGGCGGCAGCCAGGCACTCTACGAGATCGAAGATTCGGTGCGCCTAATGCGGGAGGTGTTGACCAAAGTAGATATGTCGCAAACGGGTTGTTTCCTCGATCGAAGTGGTGCGGTAATTCCGTGGAGTATGGGAAAAAGTCTGAATGAATAAACTACTTCAAAATAATGGCCGCTCGGAGATCGGCCGCTACCAGGACCAGCAGCGAAGCTCTTTGACAGACTCAGGATCTGCGACAACAGTCTTCACTCTCTGAGCTTCGCCCGTCAGGAACTACGCTCAAACTGAAAGCGCTTTTTTTCCAGAACTCTTTACGCGTTACGTTCTAGGCATCGAACCGACTGAGCCAGGACTTGAGAAATTAGTTCTACGCTACTGGCCTTCGGGTAGAATGTTGAAATGCAATGGAGGCATTCAAACGGCTCGCGGGCTACTTGAAATCGGATGGAATGTCCAATCAGAGTCTCTCGAAATTGAATTGTCGATACCGCGGGATACGACTGTACGAGTCGATCTGGAGAGTCTGGGAATGCCGGCGCTTGATCGTATTTCGATCAATTCACGAGCCGTTCCTTCCGAGCAAATTGAAACGGGATTTATCCTGCTGTCCTCGCACGATTGGACTGTAACGGTCGGGGACTAGGTCCTCGCAACCGGCTGGATTGCGAGTAAGACTGATTACTGGCTTCGCGTGGCTGTCATGGGGAACTCGTAGCCTTGCGTAGAAATATTGCCCGTGAAGGAGTCTCCTTCGAAGGTACCGGTGATTTTTATTTGGTATCCGTCGGCTTCGAAGTGGCCAACTTCAAGGACGTTTCCAGAAATCTCGATACCGGTGATTTCGTTTGTGCCGCGGCTATTTGTAATAGCTCCTGAATAGTCTTCGCCCTCTTTGTTGATGGTAAAGTTTCCTTCAGGTTCTCCGCGGGGCAGATTTTCGATCTTGTGGTTCCAGGTGCCGACAAGGGGGTCGACCTTGCGACTCATGGTGACACAGCCTGAGAGCACCACTATGGAGACGAGGATAATGAAAAGGCGATTAATCATAGAGGGGAAGATTGAGGGAGGGCATTATATTATGGCGATTGGTTTGTTCGCTTCGCTGTCGTGCCTAGCACTCGGTGCTCTCGCACTCGTGAAAGCCAGAGGAGCGAAAAACGAAGCATAGTGCGGCTGAATCTTTTACAGTCTTTCAGCCACCCGTCGATTCTTGCCAAGTTCTGCTTCGTAATCCAACAATTTTTTACTTAGTCGATTTGCTACGTCCTTGTTCTCCAATAGGACGTTTTTACTCTCCCCAATATCCTTTTTAAGGTCGTACAATAAGTAATCTCCGTGGATGTTTTTATGCAACTTCCACCGTTTGTCTCGAATTGCAGTTCCTATTATTCCTTCAAAATAGTGAAAGTATTCCCGGCCGGCATTTTCTTTTCCGCTTAATAGATCTGAGATGTTTTGTCCATCAATCGCATTGGGCAGGGAAACATCTAGCCAGTTGGCAAAGGTCGGCATCAGGTCAACCGTGCTGGCAATATCATTAACCACTTTGCCCGAAGGTATTAAACCCGGACCCCAAACTATAGCGGGTACGCGCATGCCGCCTTCCCAACTGCTTCCTTTTCCCGCTCTCAACGGAGCATTGTTTTTATTATACCCACCATTGTCCGTGGTATAGAGCACGATGGTGTTTTTATCTAATTTGTGCTCCTTTAGAGCTTTGATGATTTCGCCGGTGCTCCAGTCAAGACATTCGACCACATCGCCATAGAGTCCGCCTTCGCTTTTGCCTTCAAAACGTTTGGTGACAGCCAATGGCTTGTGGGCCATGGTGTGAGGGAGATAGAGGAAGAATGGTTTCTTTTTGTTTTTGGAAATGAAATCGATGGCTTCTTTCGTATACAGCTCGGTCAGTTCTGCGGGCGTATCCAGAATTTCGATAACTTTCTCATTTCTGTATAATGGCATGACGCCGTCAAAATCGTCTATTTCCTTGGGGTCCATGTTGTGGCGGATTCCAAAGTACTCATCGAAGCCTTGAGCTTGTGGAAGGAATGGTTTCTTGAAGCCGATGTGCCACTTTCCTATGCATTTTGTGGCATAGCCTTTCGATTTAAACATCTCCGCCATGGTGAATTCATTTTTGGCCAGACCGTAGTCCGCGTCAGGACGAAGCACTCCGGGGCCAAATCCAATTCTGCCAGGATAGCAACCGGTTAGTAGGGCAGCCCTTGAGGGAGAGCAGAAACTGGAACCCACATAGAAATCAGTGAACCGCATACCCTCTTGGGCCATCTTGTCTAGGTTGGGCGTTTTGTTGGTTTTCGAACCATAGCAACCCAGATCATTGTAACCCTGATCATCTGTGAATATCAGGATGACGTTGGGCGTTTCGATCTCTTTTGCCGTTAAGGGTAAAATTGAAAATAGGAGAAGGAGAGATAGGTATTTTTTAATCATAATGGCGTTAATGCTAGTAAGTGGGCAGAATCTCTTTTTGATACCTACAGGTTTTTCATCTTTGGAAGATGAAATAGCTTTCAATAGGCGGCCCAGATTTCTTCTATCCATTTTTTAGTGCGGAGGATGCCGCGCTTTTCATTTTTTTCCAGATTCTCTCCTTCGTATTCGATGCCGTAATAACCGGTGTAGCCGCTCTCAAAGACGAGGTGCATCATTCGGCGGAAATCGAATACGACGGGCGTAATGTAGTGCTGAGTATAATATGGTTTGTTGGGGACGGGATCGTAGGCCTTGGCGCTGACTGCCATGGCTTTTTTGAGCATTGCCTCAGCGCCCTTGTACATAGGGTATTGGATCTCAGACGTTCGGTCGTAAAAATTTCCGAAATCCGGCAAGTTGCCGCAGTTGGGGAGGTCAATGGTATTAACCAGTTTTGCTAGGAACTCCCCATCGCTGGAAAAACCGCCGTGGTTTTCAAAGAGTATATTGATTCCAAGCTTTTCGGAATATTCACAGAGCTTTGTGACGCCATCGGTGAGGAGCTTTAATTGTTCTTTCCGAGAGCCGGTACTGGAGGCATTAACACGTATGCTGTGACAGCCCATTTCAGCCGCCGCATCTACCCAGGCCTGGTGCAACTTGACGGATTCCATTCGCGCTTTTTTGTCCGGGTCACCCAGCGAACCTTTCTTATCAATCATGATGAGTTGGTTGCTGATGCCTTCCTCTTTCGAGCGTTTGGTGAGTTCTTTTATGAAGGGTTTGTCCGTATCGCGATTGGGAAAGAACGCATTGACATATTCGCAGGCTTCGATTCCCAATTCTCGGGTGACCTCGGGAAAATCCAGGAAGTCGATTTTTTCATAGCCTGCTTTGCCAGTGAGGCTGCGATGAAGGGACCATTCTGCCAGTGATATCTTTAGAGGTTCTTTTTTGTGACTTCCTTTTGAAAAAAGAAAGGGTGAAAGAGCTAATCCCGCTGCAGCAGATTTGAGAAAGGTTTTTCTAGTGTATGTATTCATGAGAGTTGTGAAGGATTAATTGGTAGGGCCGAGCGTAGATGGGACGATGCAAAACCACGCAGCCTTGCTTCGTAGCTACTCGAGTGGAGTTTCCAATGTAATCGAGTTTATAAGATCCGTGTTATCGGTGAAATCCGTGGTCGAATTTTTATTCTTTTTGAGAGGGGCTGCTTCTACGACTAAGCGGGACGCTCAGCTCTACCTTTACGCTATCAGTTCGGAGATTACTTTGCCTCCGAATTGGGAGAGCTGTTTGTAGCGGCCGCCGTGGAAGTAGGTGAGCTTGTTGTCGTCGAGGCCGAGCAAGTTGAGTAGCGTTACGTGTACGTCGCGAATTGGGTGGATGACGTCTACTGCTTCGGCTCCGAGTTCATCGGTAGCGCCGATCGTGTGGCCTGCGTTTACGCCGCCGCCGGCGAACCACATGGTCATGGCTTTGGCGTTGTGATCTCGGCCGTAGGAGTCTTGTCCTTCTCGTTTCCCATTGTCGGGACTGCGACCGAATTCTCCGCACCAGACGATGAGCGTGTCGTCTAGCATACCGCGGGCTTTTAGATCTGCGATGAGTCCTGCGATTGGTTTATCGACACTTTGGATACGCGATCCGTGGGCTTTCTTTATAAAATCATGGGAATCCCAGCCTCCTGAATAAAGCTGAATAAAACGGACGCCGTTCTCGACAAGGCGTCGAGCAAGCAGACATTTTCGACCGAAGGCGTCGGTAGTGTCGTCGCCAATACCATACATCTCCTGAGTCTTTTGGTTCTCTTGATCGATGTCGAGAATTCCCGGAACGGACATCTGCATGCGGAATGCAAGTTCGTAGCTTTCCATACGAGCGGCTAGTTCGTCTTGGTCGGGGTGTTTCTTGAGGTGCTTATTGTTTAAAGAGCTCAGCAAATCGAGGTTCTTGCGTTGGTGTTCGGGGGCAATTCCTGCTGGCGGCTTTAGGTCAAGGATGGGCGTACCGGTGGGGCGGAGAGGCGTGCCTTGGTAATGGGCGGGCAAGTAACCGTTGCCCCAATTCGGAGAACCGCCTTGAGGGTAGGAGACTTCGGGAAGAACGATGTATCCTGGCAAGTCCTGGTTTTCGGAACCTAGTCCGTAAGTGACCCAGGAACCAATGGCGGGGTCGCCCACGAAACGATTACCGGTGTTCATTTGGAAAAGGGCAGTCGGGTGGTTAACCGATTCGGCTTGAGCGCCTCGGTAGAAGCAAATGTCGTCGGCGACTCCCGGCAAATGGCGCCATTGGGAGGACATCCAGGCACCGGATTGGCCGGCTTGATTGAACTCCCAGGGGCTTTGCACGTAATAGCGTTCGCCGCTTTCCATTTTCGATTTCGTGGCGCCGCTGCGCTGGAATCGCTTCAAATGAAGTTTGGCCAGATCCGGTTTCGGATCGAACGTATCGATATGACTGGGACCGCCTTCCATCATTAGGAAAATACAGTTCTTGGCCTTGGGGGGAAGGTGGGGGGCTTTGGGGGAAAGAGGACCGGCGTTTAAGGATGAAGGTTGAAGGTTGAGGGATGAAGCAGCTGCTTGGGCGGATAGGCCTGCTAGGGCGACGCTTCCGAGGCTGGAGCCAAGTCCGTAGATGAAGTCGCGACGATTGAGGCTTTGCCCGGCAAGCGTGTTGCGAAGGATGTCGTGTTGGTGTTGGTTGCTCATTGTGAAAGGGGCTGGAAATTACTTGGTTGTAGGAGCGGGTTTATCCCGCCGATAAGCGATTATTGATCGCGGCGTAAAGCCGCTCCTACAGGTTTTAATATACGTATAGGAATTCGTTGCTGTTGAATACGACGAGGCAAACTTCCGCTAGGGCTCGCGTGTTGGCGTCGATGTCGGCGAATCCGATATCGGGAGTGTAATTCTCGTAAGCGACGAGTTTTTCGACAAAGGTGAACGACTCGCCGGTCATTTCCTCGACCGCTTCCCGCTTAACGGATTGCGGATAGGTTGTCGGTTCGAAGCTTAGGCCTTCGTGCCGTTTCTTCATTGCGTTCCAATGCTTGATGCACAAACGGGATTCGGAGGCGCTCGGTTTGCGTCCGTAGGCGCGATTGAATATTTCTTTGATCGCGTCTTTGCGTGTATCCGTTTTTTCTATGAGGGTCACGGCGAGCGCTATTGAACGCTTGAGAGTGTCTTCGCTATTAAAGAGGGCGAATGCTTGAGGCGTAACGGTTGAGGAATCGCGCGCTTCACAAGAGAGGTCGGGAGAGGGCTGGTTGAATACTTCGAAGAAAGGATTGCGCAGTCCCCGGATTTTGTGGGCGTAGACGGATCGCCGGTTGCGTTGCTCGGGAGTTTTCGAAGCCTCGTAGGAGGCGGCGTAAGAGCCCATGACTTGCCGCGGTTGAAGGGCGACTTCCAGGTTGATTTCCGGACGAATAGGAATTCCGCCCATCTGGGAATTCAGTTCGCCGGAAACGAAGAGCATGCTGTCGCGAATTTCTTCGGCGGCCAAGCGCCTTGGGTTAAAGGCTGCGTAGCTTTGGCCAAGCGGATCGCGTTCGTCGAGCAGGTCACGATTTGGATAGCTCGAGGTTCGTCGGTAGGTGTCGGAAAGCATGATGGAGCGGTGGAGAGCCTTTAGGGACCAGCCATTTTCGATGAAGCGAGCAGATAGGTGATCCAGCAGTTCCGGGTGGGTCGGTTTCTTGCCCATTGCTCCGAAGTTGTTGGGGTTGGCGGCGATGCCTTCGCCAAAGTGATAGCTCCAGATTCTATTGACGATCGATCGCGGCGTAAGTGGATTCTGGGGACTGGTTAGCCAATCGGATAGGGCGGATCGTCGGCCGATAGGATCTTCGGGGATCGAGTTGAAGTCAGTGGCTTCGACGGTATCGTTCGAGCCCGGAAGCGCGCTTAATACTCCTGGGGTTACGGCACTGCCATTGGCGAATGGATCGCCGCCTGTGAGTATGTGCGAAGCTTCGATTGCGCCGCCTTTCATGGGATCGGACGGCATGCTTAGGTGGACGCCGGAATTTTTCAATTCCTTAGGCGAAACCCCACTGTAAACTGAGAGAACGTCGGGAGAATAACGTCTGCGTTCACCTGCGATACGCGCTAGGTTCTTGGTGACGACTTTTCGCTTCCCGATATCTTCATTTGAGAGACCGTAGAGTCGGGGGAGCTTGATCGCTTCAGGACGGCCTACCGCTCGGAGTTCTTTGTAGGATGCCACTGGAATGCCTTTTTCCTCGCACCATTGAGCGATCGCGGCGTCTTGGCTGATTTGGATCTCGGATTGAATCGATTTCCAGTAATCGATTCGTTTTTTGTATAATTGGTCCTCTTCGAATCCGTTTGTGTTCTCGGTATCAAGGAAAGGCGTTTCGCGGTCGACGAATTGCGTCGTGGCGAAGACTGCCTGAAGGCGATAATAGTCTTTGGTTGGAATGGGGTCGAATTTGTGGTCGTGGCAGCGAGCGCACTGGAGCGGGTGGGAGAGAACTGCTTGACCGACGGTATCGGTTACGTCGTCGAGAAACTGTTGGCGGGTCAGTTTCGCAACGGACATGCCCGTGTGCTCCCAGGGGCCCATACGGAGGAAGCCGGTTGCGATCAGCGATTCGGGGTCATCGGGATTGTTTTCGTCGCCTGCTATTTGTTCTTTTATGAATTGATCGTAAGGTTTGTCATCGTTGAACGATCGAATGACGTAGTCGCGATAACGCCACGCGGAGGTTCTTTCGAAGTCGTTGGAATAACCGGAGGTATCGGCGTACCGCACGACGTCGAGCCAGTGGCGTCCCCATTGTTCGCCGTAGCGCGAATCGGCGAGCAAGCGATCGACGACGGTTTGAAATGCTTTGGAGTCCGAGCGTTTATCGGCTTTGAACGTTTCGATTTCCTGAGGAGTAGGTGGGAGTCCGATGAGGTCGAAGGTGGCTCGGCGGATGAGGGTGGCTCGGTCAGCTGGTTTAGCTGCTGGGATACCTTTTTCTTCAAGTTGGTCGTTGATGAAAGCGTCGATAGGATTCTTGCTTCCGTTTTTGGATTCGGGGATAACGGGATCGTCGATTGGTTGGTACGCCCATAGATCCTCTTCCTTGTAGCGTCGATTGGCCCATTCTTCGGAAAGGGCGCCGCTAGTTTGGACGATGACGCCTTCAGCGTGTTTTTCGCGAATGGCGGCAATGCGATCTTCGTCGATCCAAGGAGCGCCAGCGTTGATCCAATCGCGCAGCATCCAAGTCTGTTCTTCGCTGAGACGATCGTTTTCCTTGGGAGGCATTTCAAAGTCCGGATCTTCCCATCGGACGGCCTCCATCATAAAACTGAATTCGGCGTCGCCCGGGATGAGCACATCGTCGAAGAATTCGCCTCCTTTGAGCATTTTTGCTCTAGTCGTCAGGTCGAGCTCGCCCTCGATTTCATCAGGATCGTCTCCGTGGCAGGAAAAGCACTTGTCGGCCAAAATGGGCATAACCTCCAAGGCGAAGAGCTTTTCTCCTTCGCTGAATTCCTCTTCAGCGGATACGGAAAGGCAATTGAGCAGGACCAAAAGGATTGGCGTGACTATCGAACGAATCGTCATTGAATTAGTCGGAGTTCGGGTATCAAAAAATGGGTTAAGTTTAGGTAGCCTTCATGAAGACAGAAGGTTGAAAACGAGAAAGTGAAGGTATGGAGTATAGAGATTTCAATTGCAAGAATCTACCAAGATAGCTGCACGATTTTTAACAATAACAGCGCCCTGTTTTCTTTGTTTTAAAGCGATCGTAGCCTGTATGGACAAATGATTTTTAATTATATGATCATGAGGATTGACCTTGTGTGTTTCGCTTTGTTCTTTGTTTGCGATGAATGAGGCGTCGCTGAAGTTCAATGAGGTTGTGGGCACGGCTCTCGAGTTTACCGAGGGGCGTCACTACGAGCGAAAATGCTATGGCTCGTATGCGGAAGACATGCCGGATCAGGACTTTCGGTTTCGAATTGCTTTCGTGCAGCACGAGGGAGATTTCAAGATGCACGCTCACGAATATTCGGAATTGGTCTTCGTTATGAGTGGACGCGCCACCCATGTGACGGAAATCGAGGAGCATGAGTTGGAGAATGGGGATGTATTTGTCATAAGCGGCGATCGGAAACACGGTTTTAGAGACGCGCAGGGATTGAGTCTTTGTAATATCATGTTCGATCCGGATCAGTTTCTCCGCGGGCGAAAAGAATTGGAGGAAATGATGGGGTATCAGGCGCTCTTCGAACTGCAGCCGCGCACGCGAAGCGTCGATCGATTTCAGGAGCGCTTGCATCTTTCGCCCGAGGATTTGGCTTATGCGACGAATCTAATCACGAACTTAAAACTTGAATACGGGAATCAAGTGGAGGGGCGTAGACTGGTGATTACGAGCGGGTTTCATTTATTGGTCGCATTCGTGTGTCGCTTGTACGGCCGCGAAAAGAAGGATACCATTGTTCCGCTGACGCAGATGGCGAAAGTCACTTCTTTTATTCAGAAGAATTTTAGAGATCCCATTCGGGTTGAGGATCTGGCGGATATCGCAAATCT
>JBNMOQ010000194.1:0-9758 GCA_051275055.1 Candidatus Pelagisphaera sp. | reverse complement strand
CGAGCTTCGAATCCATTCATCCACCGAATCAACGCCCCTAATATGAATACGATCGCCCCGGAATCACTCAAAACTCGTCTCGCCGAAGCAAACCCACCCATTGTTATCGATGTCTTGCCAGATGACCAATTCGAGAAATGCCACATTCCAAACGCTCTCAATGCCTGCGTCTACGAGATCGAATTCCTGGAAAAGGCCTCAGCCTTAACTACCGACAAGAACCTCGAAGTGGTCATCTACGGAAAGAACGACCAATTCGAAGCCGCTAGCCTCGCCTGCGAAAAGCTAGCCAACGAAGGATGGACCCAAACCACCGCTCTCGAAGGCGGTATAGATTCCTGGATAGATGCCGGCTACCCAACCACCGGATCCGGCGAAACCGACTCCACTCAAACCGGAATTTTCAAAATCGACCCCGAACGCAGCGTCGTCCGCTGGGTCGGCCGCAATTTACTCAATCAGCACAACGGGACCATCGCCCTCAAAAACGCCACTATCGCTCTCGACAAAGACCGACTCATAAGCGGCAGTGCAACTCTCGATATGAACCAAATCACTTGCGACGACATCGAAGATGCGCCGGTCCGTCAAATGCTTATCGATCACCTACGCACTGACGATTTCTTCTTAGTGGATGACTACCCAACTGCCGAATTCGAAATGGTTTCCATCACTCCCATCGAAAACGCCACCTCCGGGAGCCCCAACTACAACGTATCCGGCGCCTTTACTCTACGCGGCAAAACCCAACCGCTTCACTTTCCCGCTACCCTCGGCGTCAATGACGAGGTCATCGCCTTCCAAGCCCAATTCGACTTCGACCGAGTTCTCTGGGGATCGAAATACGGTTCCGGAAAAATCTACGAAGCCCTCGGCAAACACGTAGTCAACGACCGGATATCGATCAGCTTTCAACTGATCGCTCCCCTCCAATAGCCCGGCGTAAATTCATGCTAGACCGTATCAAGAATCAGGCATTTACGATCGGCCTAATCGCCGCAATCGGACTCGCCTTTCTATTTCCAAGCTTCGGAGCGACCGGCGGAATCTTCAAAAGCGAGCTAACGACCAAGCTCTGCATCGCGTTCATTTTCCTCCTTCAAGGACTGTCCCTCCAAACACGCCAACTCCTCGCAAGCGCAGCTCATTTTCGCCTCCACATATTTTGCCAAAGCTGGATTTTTGTTCTCTCCCCGCTATTGATGATGCTGATCATTTTCGTCTTTGGTCAATGGATACCCAACGGCATCGAATCCGGCCTGCTTTACCTATCCGTTCTACCCACTACCATTTCATCCGCGATTGTTCTCACCGCAAATAGTGACGGCGATTCCGGCGCCGCCTTGTTCAGCGCGACCCTCTCAAACATCATCGGCGTATTCATAACACCACTCTGGTGTCTATCCCTATTCGCCCATACAAGTGGACAATTCCCACCCCTCGATTCCCTAATCACCAAGATCGCGCTCTACGTTCTATTGCCCCTTGTCATTGGTCAGCTAATACGCCCGCGATTTCGCAATTACATTGCCAATTGGAAAAACGGATTCAAGCGATCCAATAACGCTCTCATTCTTTTCATCATCTACGCAGCCTTCTGCAACAGCATCGCCGACCAAGTCTGGAACACCTTCGGGTGGCAATCCATCCTCATCGCCTTCGTATTCTCCGCCCTTTTCCTCCTACTCCTATCCGCCCTAACCTGGACCACCGCAGAGCTCAGTTCAAACGATCCAAAACAACGAATCGCCGCATTTTACTGCAGCTCTCAAAAAACGCTCGCCGCCGGGGTCCCCATGGCAACCGTCATTTTCGCCGGTCAAACCGGCCACACCCAAGAGAGCCTTATAATCCTCCCAATCATCCTCTACCACTCCCTACAACTCTTCCTCGCCGGAGCGATCCAGACCCGCCTAGCCGCAACCGTCAGAAACTAAGCACGAAGACCGAGCCCAGAGGTCTCCATCCACCTCATCAATCTCGAAAGGTGACGCGAGAGGTCCCGGCTCGCGATTATTTGCTTCTCCATCTATTTGTATGGTCGCCCATTCGCGCCGCCTCTTTAACTATGCGGCATGACGCAAGCGCCAGCCCTACCGAGCAACCGCTCGCACTCGGCCAACAAGCGCTTGGCGATTGGCTGTCCGCGTTCGTATAGGGCCTTTTGCTCGACTCGGTAGAGCTCGCGTCCTTCTACCGTCTCTATCGCGATAGGATCGTATCCGTATTGGCTAACGTCATACGGGCTCGCCCGCATATCCAAGATCCGTGCCTCGATCGCCAGGCGAAAACAATCGTCAATCAATTCGCTCCCGACCCAAGGGTTTAATTTGTAACACCATCGGTACAAATCCATATTGAAATGCACGCAGCCAAACTGCTCATTATCCGCTCGATTTTCGCTTCCTGGTTGAACCGCATTTAGCGGACGAGCCGCTTCCGTAAAGAACCTAAACGCATCGTGATGCGTGCAGTGAATCGCGTTGGACTCGACTACTTGCTCAATTTCCGATCGTTCCAATCGCAACGGCGTCGTTTCGTGACGTATCTGATCCGTTTTATAAACCATCGCCCACTCGTGCAGTCCAAAGCACGAAAACCGCGGCGATCGACCCAAAGAACGCGCTATCAAATTCCTTACCCAATCAACTCGCCCCCGCTCGGGTTCCGACATACTATCAAGATTCAAGCCGACTCCGTCATCAAATCGTCGATACCGTTCGTCTTCCAAAAACGCATCGGCCTCATCGCCTTTCAATCGCATGTCCGCCATCGGACGCCATCTCGACAGAATTTGCCGATTCATCTGATAATATTTGAACAAGAAATCATGGACCGGATGACTGATCCGCCTCGCCCGACGATCTCGGTACGCTTCCAGCCAAGGCATGATAAATGCCTTTCGCTCAGCTTCGAGCGCTTGCCACTGTTCTCGTTCGAAAATCCTCATCGTCACGATCCTACAACGGCTGTTCCTTAAACCGATCGACGATCTCTTCGTCCAAATATGCCTCTTCGAGAATCTCACTCGCCCAGCTTTCTTTGCGGCCAATATAATCGAGTATCCGCGCCGCCAATACCTGCACTATCGGTATCTCGCTCCAAATCGCTTCGCTCAAAAACCGCCAGTAATCGGGAGCCAGCTTCTTAGGGCTATTAAGAGGCTCCGTACAAGACCCGCACAGAAACAAACAGCGCTCGAATTCGGGTTCCTGGGGAACTGGAGCCAACTCGTAAATTGACAGTTTAGCCCCGCTCGTCCCGCACAACTCGCAACACGAGCGCGCCCGACGCGTAAGATCCTTGCCGAACAAGGACAACTGCCGCTGCCGCTCCTGATGCTTCTCCAAACCCTTTGCCATACATCACCGCCTATCCTTCGGCTTTGCAGAGGTCAAATGCTCTTTGTCGCGCTCCCCAATCCGATAGTCCGTGAAATCATTATGGATCCCCTCGTAGGGCCGATCCTGTTTAAACAACTCTAAAATCCGTTGATGCTCGTAATCCGAAGTCGGCCATTCTTCATCATGGCCCGGCAACATGAAAACCGTGTACGCCTGCTGACGAGTGACCCTCCTTCTGATAACCAACATTTATCCCAAAATGTAATCACGCGCCCAAGAAGCAACCCTCGATCATTTCGAAACAAGACTTTAAAGTAGGGCAAAACTCATCCAATCGGGTTACCTCGGTTCTTCGATCAGATGAATCCCTTCCATAGAGGATTCCCTCTATTCTGCTCAAAATCGGTTGCAACTCAGGGAAAAACCTTTCCTTTACTACACAACCAATAGCTCTCCACCTGTTCCAAACCCGATTGAGAACTGAAGCGAGCAACCTAAAAAACGCCAAAAGCACCTCATACTAGCAACCGAACCAGCAACATAAGAAAGACCATGGATAGCATCAATCCAGATTCTCGATTCAATCCCATTGCTCGCCAAGAAACGCTGGCTAAGCCCAGCGAAAGTGCACAAAACCAGCAGAGCAAAATCGACTCGTCGAACGAATCTACAGCCCCCACCCTCAAACCAAGCTATTCTAAAATGTTCGACGACACAGAGTTGGAACGATTGCAAAACAATCTCCAATCCATCGCCGACATGGCTGGCCAAGCCCTAGAACGCATTAAGAAATAGCGTTCACAGTACGCTATCCACACTCGATTCCCGATCCCTGTGCCTGACGATATTAGCCAGCTACGCGAAGACTACACAGGGCACAGTCTGCATCGGAAAGACCTCGACGCCAATCCCATCGCCCAATTCCGGCATTGGTTCGGCCAAGCCCAAGAGCTTCAAGTCGTCGAGCCCAACGCCCTCACTTTGGCGACCGTCGACCAAAACGGCCAACCCTGGCAGCGATCAGTCCTACTCAAGGCCTACGATCAAAAAGGCTTCGTCTTCTTCACCAATTTCGAAAGCCGTAAGGCACAGCAAATCGCCGGCAATGCCCGCGTATCCCTGCTCTTCCCTTGGGTTTCCATCCATCGCCAAGTAGCGATCACCGGCCAAGCCGAAAAGATCCCCTCGGCCGAATCGCTCAAATACTTCGTCACGCGTCCATTCGGAAGCCGTATTGGAGCCTGGGCATCCAACCAGAGCAGCGTGATCACATCAAGATCGCTGCTCGTTGCAAAACTCGACGAAATGAAACGCAAATTCAAAAGCGGCGACGTCCCCCTTCCTTCCTTTTGGGGTGGCTACCGCGTCCAGCCCGAAACGATCGAATTCTGGCAAGGCGGAGGCAACCGCGTCCACGACCGATTCCTGTATTCGAAAGATCACGACTCTAGTTGGAAAATCGACAGACTCTCGCCATAGAACGCAGCCGAAATATAAATCAAATGGGCGAAATTTGATTTAGAAAATAGACGTAGCATTTTACCGCGAACACCTTACGGCCTCCTAGTGGTTGACTTGTGGAGTTCTAATCAGATCGCTAGCGAATAAATCCTATATATACGTTTCAGGGAGATCGTTCGGGCTCGCGTCGCAATCGTTTGTTCGCTTGAATTGATGTATCAGAGGCCAATTGGAGATGCGACCAACAGTACCCATAACACCTTGTGATCCAACCAATCCACGGATTTCCTAACTTGAAAGCGCGACGTAACGGAGTGAAGATGGCGAAGCAAATCAATCTTTAGCCTCCCCTTCGAATCAAATCGGAACAATTGACGTAGCGGAGCGAAGATGGCGGAGCAATTTCCTATCAACAACGTATCCCTGAAGAACTTTACGATCTAAAGAACGACCCCCACGAGATCAACAATCTCGCAAACGATCCTAAGTTCACATCCACTCTCGAAAAACATCAAAAAATTCTAGAAAATTGGATCAAGGAAACAAACGACCAGGGCCAATATCCCGAATCAATCGGATCGCTCAAGGGAGTGCTTGTTCAGTACAGCAAAGAAACAGTAAATACTGAATACGACAAAGGGAGGGAGTACACAACAATCCCTCGCTCCAACGGATCGGTCTTCCACAACAAAGCATTTTCTCTCTTTTCCCGGCAATCAAGTCCTATATCGACTTCCCAACGAGCGATCTCCTCGAGTACGTTATTTCCATACTGCTCGGTATTTGGGTTGCCTTCGATATAATCCGTGGAGGAAAGGGCTAGAGTAGCTTCTTTTTGGTTGGCGTTGAGCTCTATTGCCTAGGAGAAGTCCTGATAGGCGTTTCCGGCTATTTTGAACTTTATTAAAAGATATATATAATGTAAATTTATCGTAAATTAAAATATTGAAGTTCATAGAATCTCCAAACGCCGCTCCTATCAAATCTCCAAATCACACAGGTGTTAGTTCGTGTCTATAATCAAATTTAATCAATGATGAGGCTGGGACTTCGTTCCCTGCAACTTTTGAGAACCCTAACCCATTTTATCGGCTGTGCATATCAACTATGGGCCGTTCTGCCGCAATTCATTACGCAAATATGATGAACTATAAAAAGGAACCTATACTAGCTACTCTAGCGACTGTCTTGGCAGTCGGTACTGGCGGCAACCTGGCCCAGGCCCAATCCGGGGATGTTATTGAACTCGAAAAGCTCGAAGTAGCCGCTAGCTATTCCGAGTCCTTGGTGGCCTCGTTGGAAACCCGACGAGAAGCGTCCAATCTTCAAGAGACGATTTTCGCCGAGGATCTCGGTAAATTCCCAGATTTGAACCTCGCGGAAGCGTTGCAGCGAATCCCGGGTATCGCCATCCAGCGAGACAACGGTGAAGGTAATCGCATTCAGCTGCGTGGACTGGGTTCCAACTTTGTTCGCGTACTGCTGAATGGAGTCCCTCTTTCAACTGCAGATTCGGGGCGTGAAGTCGACTTCGACATTTTTCCGTCTGAACTCTTCACGCGTATAACCGTGGACAAGACCGCGCAAGCATCTCATGTGGAGGGCGGTATTTCTGGAACGATCAATCTGCGTAACGCCCGTCCCTTTGATTTCGCTGGCGCAGGCATGACGATATCTACGTCTCTCCAGTTGGGCTACAATTCATTGGCTGAAGAGATCGATCCCCGTGGCCATTTCCTAGTATCGCAGACTTTCGACGACGGCAAATGGGGATTTCTTGCTGGACTCGCGTTCTCCGAAAGAACCCTCCGGGTTGATGCTCAAGAAACTCTCGATTGGGGCGCTGCGGGATTCGGTGGAGTTATTCGTGGATATAATTTCGATCCAGATGGTGATGGGATTCCGGTCAATCAATCCGGTCTGCCGAGCACCCTGCACCAAGACTGGGTGGACCAGGGAGAGCGCCGCTCTATCGGAGTGGTCAGGGCGGACCCCACCGTCGACCTAGAGGCTCCTGGATCCCTAGAAAGGGTTCGATTGCCGAGACTGCAGCGAAACGACCTCAAGGCAGGATATCGCGATCGCATGGGCTATGTTATCGCTTCGCAATTTCGGCCTAACGAAAGACTGTTGTTCAACTTCGATTTCTTCACGACTGAGCTCGACGAGTTCCAAGAACGTCACGAACTCGACATAGAGCTCCGCAACCAGTCCGACCTGGTTCCGATCAATTTCGTAGAAGTATCTCCCAACGATACTCTGCTCCGGGGTACCATCGGAAACGCAGACCGTCGCTCCGAGAGCCGTGAGATTGGATTCAACGATAAATTCGAGCAGTTCTCCACCAGCGCCGAATGGCAAATGAATGACGATTTGAAAATCGACGCTTCTCTCGCTATGAACAACTCCAAGTTCCGCCGCGATCAGCAAACCTACCTGTACGAGATTAAAGACTCGGAAGTGACCGTTGACTATACCGTAGGCATCATTCCTACGATTGCTTCTAGCGTAGATATCCTTGATCCAAACAGTTACAACAACTCTATTGCAAACGTTGATGGAAGTGGGAACTACACGACTGATGGTTCTGGAACCGATGTCCCAACCATTTCTCTGGTCAGAAACGCGATCGATATCGAAGAAGAGGAAAACCTTAGCCTTCATTTAGACGCTACCTACGGCGACGCTCTCAACAACTTCAAGCTTGGCTTTGCCTTCGATGAATTCGAGCGCACCGAATTGGATCGTGATAAGTCGTACAACGCTGCCAGTAGCAACGAACTCTGGGACACCTTCTCGAGCGGGAAGGTCATTACCGCTTCGCAAGGCCTGAAACGGCTTTCAGATGTGGCCCCTAATTTCGGCGCCATTATTGGCTCCCCAGAAGGTTCCGTAACGGATCACATGATCGCCGACTTCGCTGCTCACGACGCTTTCTTCGCCGGTGGCAACAGAGCCGTTCTCGAATCTGCCGTAGCGGGCCCAAACGACACGCCGCGCGTTGAAGAATCCAATATGGGATTCTATGGTGAAGCAAACGGCTTCGCTGAAATAGTGGGCCGTACGCTCCGGGTCAACGCCGGTATTAGAGTCATCAATACGAATCAAACTTCCCAAAACAAAACTCCCGCTGGCGCGGAGATCTTTGTCAAGCGGAACTACACGAACGTTCTTCCATCGTTCAACCTTGCCTACGACGTGCATGACGACTGGGTACTCCGCATGTCTGGTGCACAAGCGATGACTCGGCCGAGCATCGGGCAGCTTCAAGCCGATACGAATTTCAGCTCGGATTTCACCGCCAATAGCAGCAATCCAAACTTGAATCCTTATCTTTCCGACCAAATCGATCTCACAGCGGAATGGTATTACCAGGAGGACTCTATGGTGGCCCTCAATCTGTTTAAGAAACAATTGACTGGTTTCCTCGAACGCCAAACCACTACTATACCGTTTAATCAAACCGGTATTAATATTAACGATCTCGATCCTAATATTTTTATCGATCTCACGCCTGATACGCTCATCACGAATTCCACGACTGTGAATTCGGACGAGTTGCGCGAAATCGAAGGTCTTGAGTTCGTCCTGCAACACCCGCTCGATTTCATTGTAGACGGACTCGGGTTCTACGGGAATTACTCATTAATCAACTCTTCCGACGTTATTCTCCGTTCCGGGGCTGTCGAAGTCGTAACAGCGATCCAAGGCTTGTCTCCTAACTTGTTCAACTTGGTTCTCTACTACGAAAGCGACCGGTTCTCCATTCGCGGATCATACAACTGGCGCGATGCATTCACGACCAGCACTGGACTCAATGGAACCCAGCCCGATCTGCGGACTCGTGATGCCGTCGGCCAATACGACCTGAGCGCCCAGATTCCGCTTCCAGGATTCGATGATCTCCAGCTAACGTTTGAAGCGATCAACTTGACCAATTCGAAGGAATTCGAGTACTTCGGTATTCCTGAAAGAAACCGCCGTTACGCCGGAACAGGTAGACAGTACTTCATCGGTATGCGCGGTACGTTCTAAGCGTTTTTAATAGGACTCTCAATGGACTGCGGGCAATGCCTGCAGTCCATTTTTTGATACGCCCTCGTTCTCCAGGGTGAGTCGCTAGAGTTTCGGTCCTCCCGAGCCCCAGAAAATTATGAGGGTTCAAATCGCAGCAGTAACGCTGACTGGAGTCCCACCGTAAACCACAACGTCGTATTGCTCCGCGGCACGAATTTGATTAATGGATACGTGTAATAATAAGCAAGAGCTTACAAAAACCTTATTCATATCGTCGGAATGAATACATCATCTGATTTAATTCGCAATCATTGCCTTTTTTCTGGCACTAGAGTCAAAGTAGTTGATCCTTATCCTTTTCGAGGCTATCGGGGAAATGGGCCTGGTTTCACGTGATTCATGAGGTACCAGGTTTTTGTTTTTAGGTTGTGGGCTGTGCATTGTCCGTCGCCGGCGGTGCTGATGTTGTGCGAGCCTCGGGTGTAGGGTACGGCGGTGAAGAGCTTGTTGTGGCGAATAAGTTCTTGTACGATTTCGTAGTAATAAGTTCCGCGTTCTGGTCGGGAAAAGTGAATGCGCAGGCCCTTTACAGCCGTCTATGGGGAACCTGTTTTTTTGCCCGAAAAACACCAAGGCGTCGCGTTTCAGTCGGTGGGCGACCCGGTACTGTTTTTGTCGAATCCGGCTGGAGCGAACAGAGCGGCACGCCATAAGATGTTGGACTTCGTCGCGAAGGTGAATGCGGAGCAAATGTTGGTGGCCGGCGACCCTGAAATCCGGACTTCGATCGCTCAGCAGGAAATGGCCTTCCGAATGCAGACCTCTGTTCCCTAACTCACGGATTTGAGTAAAGAAAGTTCAACTGCGCTCGACATGTATGGACCGGAGGTGACGAAACCGGGTTCCTATCAACAATTTCTAACTTGAAAGTGCGAA